>VGXW01000111.1 GCA_016873195.1 Planctomycetota bacterium
CCCCAGGTCGCGCGCGCCGGCCATCATCGACATGCCGACCGCCGTCACCAGCATCAGCACGTCGTGCTCGGTCTGGAACGGGCGGTCCTCGCGGTAGTAGTGGCGGCTGAACAGCCAGGCCACGCCGGTGCCCAGCACGAAGATCAGGCCCCACATCGCCGTGGTGCGGTCGCAGCGGAACGTGCCGTCCAGCACGGTGCCGGGCACCGACTCGGCCAGCAGGATCCGCGCGTGCAGCGCGGCCGCGGCGAGCAGCGCCGCGAACACCAGCGACGCGCGCGCGGCCTTCGGCAGCGGCAGCAGCGAACTGAGCAGCACGACCAGCGCGCCCAGCGCCAGCGCGACGAGCGGCGCGAGCGCCGTCCAGGCGTTGGCGTCGAACAGTGCCTTGATCACGTCGAGCGTCATCGCGCTCCTCCTGCCGGGGCCTTGGGCGGCGTGTCCGGCGGCGCCTGGGCGAAGCCGGCGCGCCGCACTTCCTCGACACGCTGCTGGACCTGGGCCAGGGCCGGCTGCGCCTTGCTCAGGAAGGTGTTGGGGCTGAAGCCGATCCAGAACACCAGCGCGATCAGCGGCAGCAGCAGCACGACTTCGCGCGCGTTGAGGTCCGCGAGGCCGCGGTTCTCGGCGTGGGTCACCGCGCCGAACAGCACCCGGCGCGTGGCCATCAGCAGGTAGACGGCGCCGAAGATCACGCCCGTGAGGCCGACCACGGCCCACAGCTTGGACGACTGGAACGCCCCGAGCAGGATCAGGTACTCGCCCGGGAACCCGTTGAGGCCCGGCAGCCCGACGCTCGAGAGCGCGGTCACGACCCACATCAGGGCGAAGACCGGCATCACCGTGGCGATCCCGCCGAAGGCGTCCAGTTCGCGCGAGTGGCGGCGTTCGTAGATCATGCCGACCAGCAGGAACAGGAGGCCGGTCGAGACGCCGTGGTTGACCATCTGCAGCATGCCGCCCGAGAGCCCCGTGGGCGTCAGCGCGAACAGGCCCAGCACGACGTAGCCGAGGTGGCTGACCGACGAGCACGCGATCAGGCGCTTCAGGTCGGTCTGGGCCCAGGCCAGCAGCGCGCCGTAGACGATGCCGACGGCGCCGATCGCCATCATCACGGGCGCCGCCGCGATCGCCGCGCCCGGCAGCATGTGGATGCAGTAGCGCAGCAGGCCGTAGGTGCCCATCTTCAGCAGCACGCCGGCCAGCACGACCGAGCCCGAGGTGGGCGCTTCGGTGTGCGCGTCGGGCAGCCAGGTGTGGAACGGGACCAGCGGGACCTTGATGCCGAACGCCAGCGCGAAGGCGGCGAAGTACCACAGCTGCGTGTCGAGCGGCAGCCGGTGGAGCTGGTCGATCAGCGCGACGACGTCCGACGTGCCCTGGCGCCACAGGATCGCGATGATCGCGATCATCATCACCAGCGAGCCGGCGAGCGTGAACAGGAAGAACTTGATCGTCGCGTAGAGGCGCCGCTCGCCGCCCCAGATCCCGATCAGGAAGTAGAGCGGGATCAGGCTGATCTCCCAGAAGAAGTAGAACAGCACCAGGTCGAGCGCCAGGAAGGTGCCGAGCATGCCGGTCTCCATCACCAGCATCCACACCATGAACTCCTTGACGCGCTTCTCGACGTGGCCCCAGGTCGAGAGCAGGACCACCGGCATCAGCACCGCGGTCAGCGCGACCATCAGCAGCGAGAGGCCGTCGAGGCCCAGGCGGAAACTCACCTGCGTCGGGGCCGCGGCGGCGCTGGGCAGCGTGAACCAGGGCGCCTCGAACAAGATGCGCCCCGCGGGCAGGTCGCTCTCGAAGCCGACGAACAGCCGTACGCCGAGCACGGCCACGACCAGCGTGGTCAGGAACGCCACGCCGCGCTGCAGCGACCCGGCCGAGCGCGGCGTGCACAGCACGACCAGCGCGCCAGCCAGCGGCAAGAAGGTCAGCAGGACGAGCTCGTAGTGCATCGCGATCGCCTCAACTCCAGAGCCACACGACCGAGATCAGCAGCGCCCCGACGCCCATCCACAGCGCGTAGCCGCCGACGTAGCCGCTGGCCGTGCGCCGCAGCGCTGCGCCCGCGCCGCGCGCGGCCGACGCCGAGCCGTTGACCAGCCCGTCGATCGTGAACTGGTCGACGACCACCGCCACCGCGGCGGCCAGCAGTCGCAGCGGCCGCACCACCGCCGCGTCGTAGAGCGCGTCGAAGCGCCAGGCGCCGCCCAGGAAGCCGGCCAGCGCGGGCCGGCCGCGTTCGAGTGCGGCGTCACGTTCCGGACCGCCGGCGTAGGCGCGGTAACCGCGGTGCGCGAAGAACAGCGCCACGGCCGAGCCCAGCCCCAGCAGGGCCCACTCCGCCGCGTGCGACAGGTGCCCGGCGTGACCGTGCCGTTCCAGGATCTTGCGGCCCGGCTCGATCACCGGCTCGAGCCAGTCCGCCAGCGCGTGGGTCACGCCGAACACCGGCGGCAGGCCGAGCACGCCGCCGGCGACCGACAGCAGCGCCAGCACCATCAGCGGCACGGTCATGACGGCCGGCGACTCGTGCGGGTGCACGTGGTGGTGGTCGAAGCGCTCCGGGCCGAAGAAGGTCAGCGACACGAGCCGCCAGGTGTAGAAGGCGGTCAGCGCGGCGGTGGCCAGACCGACGCCCCAGAAGACGTAGTACAGGCCGCCGCCGGCGAAGGCGTTGGCCAGGATCTCGTCCTTGGAGAAGAAGCCCGACAGCAAGGGCAGGCCCGACAGCGCCGCCGCTCCGGCCACGAAGGTCACGAAGGTCCGCGGCATGTGGCGCCGCAACCCGCCCATCCTGTGCACGTCCTGCTCCTCGTGCATGCCGTGGATCACCGACCCGGCGCCGAGGAACAGCAGGGCCTTGAAGAAGGCGTGCGTCACGAGGTGGAAGATCGCGGCCGCGAAGGCGCCGGTGCCCAGGCCCAGGAACATGTAGCCGAGCTGGCTGACGGTCGAGTAGGCCAGCACCTTCTTGATGTCGCGCTGCACCAGCGCGGTCGAGCCGCCGATCAGGGCCGTCGCGGCGCCGACCCCGGCGATCAGCGCCAGCAACCCCGGGCTCGAGGCGTAGAGCGGATTGAGCCGCGCGACCAGGTAGATGCCCGAGGTCACCATGGTCGCGGCGTGGATCAAGGCGCTGACCGGCGTCGGGCCGGCCATCGCGTCGGGCAACCAGGTGAACAGCGGGAACTGCGCCGACTTGCCGCAGCAGCCGCCGAACAGGAACAGCCCGGCCAGCGTCAGCTGCCACTGCCTGCTGCCGTCGACCGGGAAGTTGGCCACGATCGTCGGCACGTCGAGCGTGCCGAACGCCTGCACCAGCAGGAAGGTGCCGATCAGGAAGCAGGCGTCGCCGACGCGGTTCATCACGAACGCCTTCTGCCCGGCCTCCGCCGGCCAGCCCTTCTCGTACCAGAAACCGATCAACAGGTACGAGCAGAGGCCCACGCCCTCCCAGCCGATGAACACGCCGAGCAGCGAGCTCGACAGCACCAGCATCAGCATGGCGAACACGAACAGGTTCAGGAACGCGAAGAACTTCGCGTAGCCCGGATCGCCCTTCATGTAGCCCAGCGAGTAGACGTGGATCAGGAAACCCACGCCGGTGACGACCAGCGTCATCGTGCTCGACAGCGGGTCGAGCAGCAGGCCCAGGTCGGCCTGGAACGAGGCGCCGGCCGGGAGCGGCACGGTGATCCAGTGCCAGACGGTCGACAGCAGCGTGCGCGCGCTCTCGGGCTCGAGTTCGCGCAGCGCCTGGAAACCGCGCAGCGACAGCAGCAGCGAGCCGAAGAGCGCCGCGCAGGCGACCAGGCCCGCGAGGGCCGCGGGCCCGCGGGCCGCGGGGTCGGTCTTGCGCGCGCGCAGCGTGCAGAGGTGCAGGGCTCCGGCGACCGCGCTGCCGGCGAGCGGCAGCAGCGGGATCCACCACAGCCAGCCGTGGGACCCGGGGTTTTCCATGGTCAGCCTTTCATCTCGCTGGCGGAGTCGGTCTCGACGCTCTGTTTCAGGCGGTAGAGGGCGATGATCAGCGCCAGCCCCACCGCGGCCTCGACCGCCGCCACGGTGATGACGAAGATCACGAACAGCGGGCCCTGCAGGTCGGGCCGGCCGGGCGCGCTGTGCAGGCGGCTGCCGGCCAGGAAGGCGAGGTTGGCGGCGTTGAGCATCAGCTCGATCGACATCAGCGTGACGATCACGTTGCGCCGCACGAGGAAACCGAGCACGCCCAGCGCGAACAGCGCCGAGGACAGGAAGAACAGGTGCTCGCTGGGGACGTTCATCGCCCGTCCTCCTTGCGCTGGCGCTTGGCCAGCACGACCACCGCCACCATGGTGGCCAGCAGCAGCAGCGAGATGGCCTGGAACGGCAGGCTGTAGCGACCGAACAGGCCCAGCGCCAGTTCCGGCAGCGGGTCGAGACCCGCGTCGCCGACCGGCGGCGGCGCCCCGAACGCGGCGCCCTGGGCCACGATCAGGCCCACCAGCCCCAGCGCCACGGCCACCGTCACCGCGAGCCTGGCGCGCGGTCCGGCGAGCGGCGCCAGCGACAGCTGGAAGCGCGTGCCCAGCTGCCCGAGGTTCAGCAGCATGATCACGAACAGGAACAGCACCAGGACCGCGCCGGCGTAGACCAGGATCTGCGCCGCGGCCAGGAACTGGAAACCCGCCAGCAGGTAGATCACCGCCAGCGCGAAGAAGGAGCCCAGCAGCGACAGCACGCTGCCCATCGGACTCCGGGCCAGGATCACGCCCAGGGCCCCGAGCAGCGCCACCGCGCTCAGGACGTAGAAGAGGATTTCCGCCACCGCTGGTTCAACCTGTAGACGTAGTCGATGCGCTTCTGCAGCGCGGCCTTGGGGCGCTTGAGCATCTCGAGGTCGTAGACCAGCGCTCCGCGGGAGGAGTCGGCGAGCTCCAGCTCGTCCGACATGAAGATCGCATCCTTGGGGCAGGCCTCCTCGCAGAAGCCGCACAGGATGCACCGCAGCATGTCGATCTCGAAGCGCACCGGCTCGCGCTCGATGGGCCGCTCGGTCTCGCCGCCGTCGATCGTGATGGCGTAGGCCGGGCAGGCGGCCTCGCACATGCCGCAGGAGACGCAGGCGACGTTGCCGTCGTCCTTGACCACGAGCCGCGGCTGGCCGCGCGTGACCTCGGTCTTCGGCAGCGGCTCCTCGGGGTACTGCCGCGTCATCGGCTTCTCGAACATCTTGCGGAACGTGATCGAGAGCCCGCGCACGACCTCCGGCAGGTAGAGGCGTTCGGCGAGCGACAGGTCCTTGCGCTGGACGATGCCCATGGTCACTGCGCTCCGTGGGTGAAGGCAACCACCGCGCCGGTGGCGAGCAGGTTGAGCAGCGCCAGCGGCAGGAACACCTTCCAGCCCAGGCGCATCAGCTGGTCGAAGCGCAGGCGCGGCAGCGTCCAGCGCACCCAGAGGAACAGGTAGAGGAAGAACCCGGCCTTGGCCAGCAGCGAGAGCACCCCGACGTACCACGGTGCTGCGGGCCAGAAGGGCACCGAAGGGCCGCCGAGGAACAGCGTCGCCGCGAGGCACGACAGCACGGTCATGGCGCAGTACTCGCCCAGGAAGTAGAGCGCGAAGCGCATCGACGAGTACTCGGTGTGGAAGCCGCCGACCAGCTCGGGCTCGCACTCGGCGAAGTCGAAGGGGTGGCGGTTGGTCTCGGCGAACATCGTGATCGTGAACAGCACGAAGGCCAGCGGCTGGTACCAGATGTTCCACTGCCCGACGTGCTGCTGCGCGGCGACGATCGCACGCAGGTCGAGCGACCCCGACAGCAGGACCACGGCCAGGATCGTCAGGATCAGCGTCAGCTCGTAGCTGATCATCTGCGCCGAGGCCCGCAGCCCGCCCAGCAGCGAGTACTTCGAGTTGGAGGCCCAGCCGCCGAGGATCACGCCGTAGACCGACAGGCCCGACATCGACAGCAGGAAGAGCACCCCGATGTCGATGTCGGTCATCGACAGCGGGATCTCGCGGCCGGCGATCACGACCGTGCCGCCGACCGGGATCACGGCCATGGTCAACATGGCGGGCATCGCCGCCAGCGCCGGGGCCAGGCGGAACATCAGGCGATTGGCGCCCTCGGGCACCAGTTCCTCCTTGAAGATGAACTTCAGCCCGTCGGCCAGCGGCTGCAGGATGCCGAACGGCCCGACGCGGTTGGGGCCGTGGCGGTACTGCATCCAGGCCGAGACCTTGCGCTCGGCCAGCGACATCAGGCCGGCGATGGTCACCATGCCGGCGAAGATCACCACCACCTTCGCGACCGCGATCAGCAGCGCTTCCATGGCCGCCTCAGCTCCTAGCTCCGGCCGTCGAGAGCAGCTGCGCCAGCCGGGCCAGGCTGGTCTCCAGCGGCGCCACGCCGCGCGGCGCGGCCAGCGCGACTTCGAGCGGCCGCCGCAGGCCGCCGACGTTGACCCAGTGGCCGGACTTCTCGACGTGCGTCGGCACGCCGAAACACACGTCGAGTCCCGGCAGCGCATGGGCCTGCGTGTCGAACACCACGAGCCGCACGGCGGCCGGGAGCCCGGCGAGTTCGTCGGCGCCGAGCAAGGTGGTCACGCGCTCGCCGACCAGCAGCGCCGCGCGGGCCGTCGCGAGCGCCTTGCGCGCGGCGGCCGGCTCGACCGGCCGCAGCCCCAGTTCGGTCAGGCCGCGCCGGTTCGGGCACGGGTCGCCGGTGTTGAGCAGGTCGTCGGCCAGCCCGCTCGGGGGGGGCGCGACGAAACCCGCCGCGACCGGGAGCGCCGCGGCCAGCGCCTGCAGCGCGCGGCCCTCCTCGACCGTCAGGAACGGCGAGCCCAGCACCAGCGGTGCCGGCTTGTTCCCCAGGATCTCGCGCGCCGCGCCCAGCGCCGCGTCGACCGTCGCGCGCGCGAGGCCGCCGGGGCCGCGCACGCACGCGCCGGCCAGCCGCCCGCCGTGCACCGCGCCCGCGGCCGCCAGCGGCTGCTGCACGGGCCCGAGCGCGAAGCGCCCGGTGTCGCACATCCACCACTGGTTGACCTGCGGGTCGTAGCGCGGGCGGAAGCGCTTGACCTGCCGGCCGCGCAGCACTTCGACCGTGATCGCGCAGCCGCGGCTGCACTCGGCGCAGGTCGAGCGCGTCTTCGCCAGGTTCCAGACGCGCGCCTGGAAGCGGAACTTCTTCAGCGTCAGCGCGCCCACCGGGCAGATGTCGGCCAGGTTGCCCTGGTAGTTGCCCGTCAGCGGCCGGTCGCCGAACGTGCTGATCACCGAGTGCGCGCCGAGCCCGCTGACCGTCAGCTGCGGCTTCTTCGTGACCTCGCCGCAGAAGCGCACGCAGCGCGAGCACAGGATGCAGCGCTCCTCGTCGAGCACGATCACGTCGCCGAGGCTGCGGCGCTTGTGCAGCTTGCGCCGCGGCTCGACCGAGCGCCCGCAGCCCTGGCCCTCGTTGAACGAGTAGTCCTGCAGGTCGCACTCGCCGGCCTTGTCGCAGATCGGGCAGTCGAGCGGGTGGTTCTTCAGCAGGAACTCCAGGCACTCGCGGCGCACCTCGCGCGCCTTCGGCGCGTCGGTCTGCACCGTCATGCCCTCGGCGACCGACGTCTTGCAGGCGGCCACCACGCGCGGCGGCTGGTTCTGCTGGCTGACCTCGACCTGGCAGATGCGGCACGAACCGACCGGCGTCAGGCCCGGGTGGTAGCAGTACATCGGGACGTCGATGCCGGCGTCGTGGCAGGCGCGGATCAGCGGCTGCTTCGGATCGGCCTCGATCTCGCGACCGTTGACGGTGATCTTGGTCACGCGTGGGCCTCGTGGTGCTCGGGGGACTGGGCGGTGGCGGTGGCGAGCGGGTCGCGGCCGAGGCGCACGCACTGCTCGAGTTCGGCCCGGAAGTGCTTGACGGCGGACAGCGTCGGGATGGCCGCGGCGTCCGCGAGCGCGCAGATCGTCTTGGCCGGCGCCATGCCGTTGGCCAGGCTGACCAGCAGGTCGAGGTCCTGCATGCGCCCCTGGCCGCGCACGATCCGCCGGAAGATCTGGTGCAGCCACTCCGTGCCCTCGCGGCACTGGCTGCACTGGCCGCAGCTCTCGTGGTCGTAGAAGCGCAGCGTGACCTCCATCAACTGCGCGATGCTGGCAGTCTCGTCCAGCACGATCATGGCCGCCGTGCCGAACATCGAGCCCGCGGCCTTGACCGAATCGTGGTCCATCACCACGTCGACGGACGAGGCCGGCAGCAGGCCGGTCGACGAGCCGCCGGGGAAGAAGGCCTTGAGCCTGCGCCCCTTCCACACGCCGCCGGCGCACTGCTCGAGGATCTCGCGCGCGGTCACGCCGAACGGCAGTTCGTACACGCCGGGCCGCTCGACGTGGCCGGAGATCCCGCACAGGAAGTTGCCCGTGCTGCCCTTGGTGCCGAGCGCCTTGAACCAGTCGGCGCCGCGCAGCACGAGGAACGGGACGTTGAAGATCGTCTCGACGTTGTTGACCGTCGTCGGCGAGCGCCACAGGCCGCTGGCGGCCGGGAACGGCGGCTTGGGGCGCGGGTGGCCGCGTTTGCCCTCCAGGCTCTCCATCAGGCCCGTCTCCTCGCCGCAGATGTAGGCGCCCGCGCCGGGGTGCATCCAGATCTCGCAGCTGAAGTCGCTGCCCAGGATCCTGCGGCCCACGAGGCCGGCCTCACGCGCCTCGTCGATCGCCGCCTGCAGGCGCGCGTAGGAGACGCGGTACTCGCCGCGCACGTAGATGTAGACCGTGCTCGCGCGCATCGCGTAGGCCGAGACCAGGCAGCCCTCGATCAGGCCGTGCGGGTCGCGCTCCATCAGCACGCGGTCCTTGCAGGTGCCGGGCTCGGACTCGTCGGCGTTGATCGCGAGGTAGCGCGGGCGCGGGTCCTTGGCCGGGTCCGGCATGAAGCTCCACTTGAGCCCGGTCAGGAAGCCCGCGCCGCCGCGGCCGCGCAGGGCCGAGTCCTTGACGACCTGGGTCACCTGCTCGGGCTTCCAGGGCTTGCGCAGCACCTGCTCCAGGGCCTGGTAGCCGCCGTGGGCCCGGTAGACCGCCAGCGTGTGCGAGTCCGGCAGGTCGACGCGCGCCAGCAGGTAGCGGTCGACGCGCTTCACGGCGCGCTCCTGAGGATGCGCTCGGCCCGCTCGGGGTCGAGGTCCTCGTGGAAGGTGCCGTCGAGGTCGAGCATCGGCGCGTTGGCGCAAGCGCCCTGGCACTCGACGCGCACGACGCTGAACCTGCCGTCCGGGGAGGTGCCGCCCACCGGCGCACCGGTGACCTTGCACACGTGCTCCAGCAGCTGCTCGGCGCCGCGCAGCGAGCAGGAGACGTTGTGGCAGACGCTCACGAGGTGCCGGCCGCGCGGCCGGAGCCGGAACATCGGGTAGAAAAAGGCCACGCCGAAGACTTCGACCGGCTCGAGGCCGAAGTAGGCCGCGAGGTCCTCCAGCGTCTGTGGCGAGAGCCAGCCGCCGAGCTGCTCCTGGCAGCGGTGCAGTGCCGGGATCAGCGCCGCGCGGCGGTCGGGGTAGTGCGTGACCAGCGCGTCGAGTTCGCTGGTGATCGTCTGCGGGAGTGCCATCAGCGGTCGACCTCACCCATCACGAAGTCCATGCTGCCGATCAGGGACACCATGTCCGAGAACAGCCGCCCCTCGGCCATGCGCGGCAGGGCCTGGATGTTCATCAGGCCCGGCGCGCGAACGTGGCAGCGCAGGGGTTTTGCCGTGCCGTCGCTGGCGATGAAGAAGCCCAGCTCGCCCTTGGACGACTCGATGCCGTGGTAGGCCTCGCCGCGCGGCAGGCGCAGGTCGGTGACCACCTTGAACTGGAAGATCAGTTCCTCCATCGATCCGTGCACCTTGTCCTTGGGCGGCAGCACGAAGCGGCGGTCCTCGGCCAGCACGTCGCCCTTGACGGTCTGCAACCGCTCCAGCGCCTGGCGCACGATCTTGATCGACTCGCGCATTTCCTGCATGCGCACGAGGTAGCGGTCGTAGCAGTCGCCGACGGAACCCACGGGCACGTCGAAGTCGTAACTCTCGTAGCCGCTGTAGGGCATGGCGCGCCGCAGGTCCCATTCCACGCCGCTGCCGCGCAGCGCCGGACCGGTCAGCGACATGGCGATCGCCAGCTCGCGCGGGATCACGCCGATGTCGCGGTTGCGGTCGCACCAGATGCGGTTGCGCGTCAGCAGCTTCTCGAACTCGTCCAGCGCCAGCGGGAACTCCTCGACGAAGCGCGCCGCCATGGCCGACACCTGCTCGTCGACGTCGGCGTAGACGCCGCCGATCCGCACGTAGGTGTTGTTCATGCGGTGGCCGGTGTAGGCGTCGACGATGTCGTAGGCGAGCTCGCGCTGCCGGAACGCGTAGAAGAACAGCGCCACGGCGCCGAGGTCGATCGACTGCGACGCGACGTAGATCAGGTGCGCCATCACGCGCGACAGTTCCATCAGCAGCACGCGCACCACCTGCGCCCGCGGCGGCACCTCGATCCCGGCCAGCTTCTCGATCGCCAGCGCGTAGCCGATGTTGTTCATCAGCGGCTGCACGTAGTCCAGGCGGTCGGTGTGCGGGAAGAACTTGTGCCAGCCCAGCGTCTCGCAGCTCTTCTCCTTGCCGCGGTGCAGGTAGCCGACGACCGGGTCGATCGCGACGATGCGCTCGCCGTCGAGCGTGACCACGATGCGCAGCACGCCGTGGGTCGCCGGGTGCTGTGGCCCCATGTTCAGCGTCATCAGCTCGCCGTGCAGCGGATCGTCGCCCGGCGGCAGGTTCGCGCCGGGCGTGTACTCGAACACCTTGGTCGTGGTGGTCATCGCGGCTCGCTCCAGCCGGCGCGGCGTTTCCGGTCCCACTCGCGGTAGAGGCGGTCGGGTTCGATGCCGCCCTGCGGGAAGTCCTTGCGCAGCGGGTGGTGGTCGTACTCCTCGGGCATCAGCAGGCGCCGCAGGTCGGGGTGACCCGCAAAGCGCACGCCGAACATGTCCCAGCACTCGCGCTCGGACCAGTTGGCCCCCGGCCACAGGTCGACGCAGCTCGGCACCCAGGGGTCGTTGCCCGGCACGCGGCAGTGCACGCGCACGCGGTCCCTGTGTTCCAGGCTCAGCAACTGGTGCGTGACCTGGAAGCGCGGTTCGGCCGGCAGGTGGTCCACGGCGGTCACCAGCGTGCACATGCCGAAGCCGGCGCGGTCGCGCAGCCGCGCCAGCAGCTCGTGCAGGCGCTCGCGCGCGACCTCGATCGTCGGCATGCCGTCGCCGCTGTCGACCAGCCTGTGCTCGAGACCCGCCAGCGCCGGGGCGAAGCGCGGGGCCGTCGCGCCGGCGGTCACGGCTGCACCTCCGTGCGGCGCGGCGGCGTCTCGTCGATCGGGAAGCGCGCCTTGGGGTCGTGCGGGTGCTTGTCGAGCGCGGTGCGGCGCAGGCCGCGGTTGGGTTGGTAGTCGAGCGCACCCGTGCCTTCCTCGGGGCGCGGCGCCACGGCCGGACCCAGCAGGCGGCCCAGCGGGTTCTCGCGTTCGATCCGCTTCTGCAGCTTGAGGATCGCGTCGATCACCGCGTCGGGCCGCGGCGGGCACCCGGGCACGTAGACGTCGACCGGCAGGATCGAGTCCACCCCCTGCACGACGGCGTAACTGTCGTACATGCCGCCCGTGCTGCTGCAGACGCCCATGGCGATGACCCACTTGGGGTCGGGCATCTGGTCGTAGATCGTGCGCGCCGCCTGGGCCATCTTCCAGGTCAGCGTGCCGGCCACCAGGAGCAGATCGCACTGGCGCGGGGTGAAGCGCGCCGCCTCGGCGCCAAAGCGCGCCAGGTCGAACTTGGGGCCGAGCAGGCCCATCAGCTCGATGCCGCAGCAGCTGAGCCCCAGCGGCATCGGCCAGAGGCTGTTCTTGCGGCTCCAGTTGATCAGCCAGTTCGCGCTCGTGGCGACGAAGCCGGGCTGCGCCGGGCTCGTGCTCCCGGGGTCGACCGGTCTCAGCGATCCCATTCCAGACCTCCCTTGCGCCAGACGTAGGCCAGGCCGGCGCCCAGCACGGTGACGAAGACCGCCACCTCGGCGAAGACGATGCCGCCCGCACCCTTCTCCGCGAGCCACTTCGAGGCCGCGGCCCACGGAAACAGGAAGATCGCCTCGACGTCGAACAGGATGAACAGCACCGCCACCAGGTAGAAGTGGATCGACAGACGCAGGCGGGCGTTGCCGCGCGGGTCCATGCCCGATTCGTAGGGGCCGCCCTTGCCGATCGCCCGGCGGCGCTTGCCGAGCAGGTCCGACAGGAGCAGGCTCGCCAGCGCGAACGCGGCGACGACGGCCGCGTAGATCAGGACGGGTGCGTAGCGCTCTAGCATCGGTGGCGGGTCGGGTGGGTGCGTCCTGTGCCGGGGTCGCGCGCAGCGGCCTCGGTGCGGAGCATCCGGGCGGGTCCTCGCCGGACCTGTGGAGTTCGGCGCGGAAAACGCCGGACTCTAGCGAGTGAGGTGGGTCATTTGAAGCGCGAGCCGACGCTCGGCTGGAACCCGGGCGTCGCTCGCCGGCCACTGTCAGGGCCAGCGGAATCCAGCCGCCGTTCGCGACCACTGCGCCGGTCGGCGAGCGGCGCCGCGCCGTCGGCCACGACTCGTGCCGCGTGCGACCCGCGAATACAGTCCGTTCCTGCCGGCCTCCCGACCACGAGCACCTCCGTGAGCCACGCACTCGCCGCCGTCCTGACCGCGTCGATCCTGTTCTCCGCCGCAGCTCCCACCCAGGAGCGCCGCGCCGAAGCCCCGCGCCCGAACCCGCTGCTCGCCGTGTTCGACAGCGACGGCGACGGCGCGCTGTCCAAGCAGGAGATCGCCGCCGCAGCGGCGAAACTCGCCGCTCTCGACAAGGACGGTGACGGCGCCCTCGGCGCCGAGGAACTGCGCGCCCAGGGCAGCCGCAGCGGCCCGCCCGAGGGCGGTCGCGGCAGGCAGCCCGGTGCCGAAGGGGCTGCGTCCGATCTGCAGAAGCCGCCCGTCCCGAAGAACGAGTTCGAGAAGAACCTGCTCGCCACCTACGACGAGATGCGCCGGGGCCCGCGCCACCTGAACGTGCCCGCCGACCACGGCCGGCTGCTGCGCGTGCTGACCGAGTCGATCGGCGCCAGGTGCGCGGTCGAGATCGGCACCTCGACGGGCGAGTCGACGGTCTGGCTCGCGCTCGGCCTCGCGGCGGGCGGCGGCCGGCTCTACACGCACGAGATCGACCCGGGTCGGGTCGCGATCGCGCGCGCGAACTTCGTCAAGGCCGGCGTCGCCGACTTCGTGACCGTCATCGAAGGCGACGCGCACGAGACGGTGAAGCGGCACCAGGAGCCGATCGACATCCTGTTCCTCGACGCCGACAAGGAAGGCTACATCGACTACTTCGAGAAGCTCTTGCCGCTGGTCCGGCCGGGTGGAACA
>VGXW01000112.1 GCA_016873195.1 Planctomycetota bacterium
CCCCCCACCGGCCACACCGGATCGCCAGCCGGGCAGCGGCGACGCTCCCGGATCCGGCGGTCCCGGATCCAGATAAGATCCCGGGTACCAGGAGTGACAGCCCCACCGGACCCAACGGGGCCGATGCCCGAGGCGAGCCGCGACGCCGTCACGGCCCGGCTGCTCGTCGCGGGCGATGCCGAGGGCCTGCGGCGCCTGCTGCAGGACCACGGTGGCGCCGTGCGAGCCTGGGTCCGCCGGGACTCCCACAGGGTGCTCGACGAGGCAGAGATCGACGACGTGATGGGCGAGATGGCGGTGAAGGTGTGGCAGGCGGGACCGCGCTTCGACGCGGCGATGGGAACGCTGCGCGCCTTCTGCGCCGTGGTCGCCCGCAACTGCGCGCTGCGCACGCTCGCGTTGCGCTGGCAGCGGGCGACGACTGCGGATCCCGACCTCGACCGCCACCCGCTGCCGGATCCGTCGCTGCGCAGGCCGCTCGAGGAGCGCCAGCGGTTGCTGGCGGACCTGCGCGACTGCATCGCCGCACTGCCGCCGCTGCAGCGGGCGATCGCGCTCGCCGACCTCGATGCCGACGGCAGAGCCGCAGCCGGCCCGCTCGCCGAGCGACTGGGCACCACGGCGAACTCGATCTACTCCTCGCGCCAGAAGGCCAGGTGCTCGTTGCGCGAGGCGATGGAAGAGCGCGGCCACCGGTTCGACCGCGAGCAGCACGGCGTGGCCCGCCCGGAGGGAGCATGAACCGGGACGACGACGCACGGTGGCTGGAGCAGTCTGCCGGCGAGTTGCCGAGCGCGCAGCAGATGGCGCAGGCCGAGCAGGAACTCGCCGGCCTCGGGCCCGCTCCGCCCGTGGACCCGCAGCGGGTCGAGGCGTGGGTCCAGCGCGCGGTGGGGCCGGCGCCGCGTGCCGGACCCGCGCCGCAGGCCGCGGGCTTGCGCCGGCGGCGCTGGCTCGCGGCCGCCGGCGTCGGGCTCGTGTTCGCGACGGCAGCGTGGGCTGCGGTGCGGCTGTGGCCACAGGGCGAGCGAAGCCCCTTCACGCTCACCTACGCGACCGCGGTCGCCATGGTCAACGACCCCGGCCAGAGCGAGGATCGCCTGCTGAGCGCCATCGGCCAGATCGACGAGCACTGCGCCGCGGCGATCCGGCTGCTGCGCCGCATCGAGACCGACCCGGCAGACCCGCCCCTCGCCGCGACGGCCGGGGCCCTGCGCCAGGAACTCGGGGAACTGCTCGATCTGCCCGCGGCGCGCCGGCCGCACAACGTCGACGACTCGTGGCCCGCGGCGTTCACGGCGAGCGGCAACCACTCGGCGCCGGCGGCGGTGCGGCCGGCCGCCCTCGGGCGCCTGGGCCACCTCGTGCGCGAGGGTCTCACGGCGATCCTCGCCGCGGAACTCCGCAGCGAGCCGATGCAGAGGCGACGTGCGTTCTACGTCGCGCGCCTGCGCGGCGACCTGCGCTGACTGGCGACCTGCGCCGACTACTGCCGGATGGGGATCCTCACCTCCGACGCGCCCGGAGCGTTGAAGCTCGCGCTTCTCCAGGCCGAGGTCACGAGCCACGGCCCGAACCCCTTGCCCGCCGCGTCGAGTTTGATCGAGATCTTCTCGCTGCTCGGCGGAAGGCCGCCGCTGATCTCGACCTCGACGGTCTGGTTGGCCAGGTCGGCGTTCTCGTAGACCACGGTCGCGGTCGTCCCCGCGACGAGCACGTCGCCCGGCGACACGGTCAGGCGCTGCGCCAGCCCCGGAGCGGGCAGCAGCGTGATGGCGACAATCCAGGTAATGCGGCTCAGCCAATCGTACGCGGCCATGCGGATTCCTCCTTGGTTCTCCCCGGGGCCCTTCGTGGGGCGCGAGGTGCGCAAGGCTACGACGGCCCGCGCCGCGCCGTCGGGGCGCACGGGAGGCGGCGCCCTGGTTCGCGCCATGCCAGGGGCCGGCCAGGGCGTCCCATCGCGAGACGCACCGCCGCAGGCGACTTCAGCCAGCCGCTACCGCCGCCTTCTCGCGACGTGGCGCGCGACCACTTCGAGCAGCCGCTGGCTCGGGATCGGCTTCGTCTGGTAGTCGTCGGCGCCGGCCGCGAGGCATTCGTCGCGGTCCTCGGCGAACGCGTGCGCGGTCAACGCCACGACCGGCAGGTCGAAACCGCGCTGGCGCAGCTCGCGAATCGCCGACAGGCCGTCCTGCCCCGGCATCTGCAGGTCCATCAGCACGAGGTCGAAGCCGGCCGAGCCGGCCGCCGCGACCGCCGCGACGGCCTCGCGCCCGTTGCCCGCGAACTCGACGGCGTAGCCCGCCCTGGTCAGCACCGCCGCGAGCAGCCGTTGGTTGTCCTTCGCGTCGTCGACGAGCAGCACGCGGCCCGTTCCCGTTGCCGGCTCGGCGGAACTCGCGCCGGCGGCTTCGTCGACGTCCGTCACCGCGACCGTCACGACCACCCTCGTGCCGCGGCCTTCCTCGCTGTGCACCAGCACGTCGCCGCCGGACGGCACCGGCGCAGTTCGACGAGCAGGTTGCCGGACTCGAGCTTGGCGAGGTCGAGCAGCCGGTCGACGAGGTCGAGCAACTGCTCGCCGTAGCGGTGCACGGCGGCGGCGACCTCGGCGTGCTCGGGGCCGGCGGCCTCGAGCAGGACCTCGGCACCGCCGAGGATGCCGGTCAGCGGCGTGCGCATCTCGTGGCTCGTGTTGGCCAGGAACTGGCTCTTCAGGCGGTCCAGCCCGAGCAGTCGGTCGTTCTGCCCGGCGAGCGACCGGTGGTCCTGACGCAGTTTCGCGCGCATCGCCTCCAGCGTGCGGCCCAGCTGGCCGAGTTCGCTGGCCCCGAAGTTCCCGACCGGAGCCTCGAGGTCGCCGTTGCCGAGCCGCTGCGCGGCTGCGCCGAGGCGCCACAGCGGCCGCAGCAGCAGGTGCCGCAGCGCGATCCAGAACGACGCCACGATCAGCAGCACCGCGAGGCCGGACCGCAGCAGCAGCGCCCAGGTCTGCCCGCGCAGCGCCCGCTGCATCGGCTGCGGCGAGATCCCCAGGCGGAGGGTGCCGATCCGCTCGCCCGTCTGGCCCGCGAGGATCGGCTGATCGACGCTGGACACGGTCAGATCCTCGACGGGGTCGCGCGCGCGCGCGGCAACCACCTTGCCGTCGGCGATCCGCATCACCGAGGCGAACACGACCGCCGGCTCCGTGCGCACGAGGCCGTCGACGTAGGCCTCGAGCGCGGGCAGGTCGTTCGCCGCCAGGAGCCCCGGGCAGACCATCGCGCCGTGCCGCGCCAGCGACTGGCTGCACTCCCGCAGGGCGGCGCGCGCCGCCTCGCGTTCGGTCCGATGGTCGTGCATGGCGGACAACCCGACGAATCCGACCGACAGCAGCAGCAGCACCAGCAGCAGTCGGACACCGATTCCCTGCCGCCACGGCAGCGGCGGCCCGGCGGGCGCGACGTCCGGCTGCCCGGTCACCTCATCGCCTCCTGGGCTGCGGCGGCGCTGGCGCCTCCGCGGCAAGGCGCGCGGAATCGACCTTCCCGGCGACGGAGCGGGGCAACGGCCGGGCCGGACGAGCCGGTGGACGGGTTCGGCAGGATGTCGGGCGCGGGGTGAGCACGGAGGCCCTCGTCGCCAGAATCACGATGCCGCGGAATTCTTATCTGCGATCTGGAAAATCTTCTGCACGGCCGGCCCGGCTCCGGCAGGAACCACCCAGCGGCCGGAGCTGCCTGTGGCGGCGACCGGCCGCTGCGGCCACCGCGCGGGACCTGCCCCCCCGCCGTGACGCGCCCCGCCCCCCCCGCCCCAATCCCCGGCTCCCGCCGCCGCACAGACCCCGAACCCAGGAGTCCGGATGAACGCTCCCCCGCGCCTGCTGTCCGCCGCCCTGATCCTGCTCGCGACGTCCGCCTGCATCGGCCAGGAATACGTCGCGGCCGCCCCGATCAAGATCACCTGGCAGAACCAGAAGGCGCTGTTCAGCTCCTTCTGCCTCGACGCCAAGGGCAACCTGCTCGCGGCCTGCGGCGGCCGCAAGACCGTCAGCTCCGTGACCGCCACCGGACGGGCGGCCAAGACCCGGCAGCAGCCGCCGCAGATCCGCGTCTACTCGCCGCAGGGCGAGAACCTCGCCAACTGGGACCTCGACTTCATGCCGCAGGCCGTGCACGCGTCGGCCGACGGCAAGGTCTGGGCCGGCGGCGAGGGCCAGCTGGCCGTCTACGACCAGGCCGGCAAGAAGGTCGCGACAGGCCGACTCGACGTGTCGCAGAAGAGGGCCGCCTGGATCCGCATCTCGGGCATCGCCGTGAACGCCCGCGAGGTGTTCGTCGGCGCCAGCGCGTCCTTCGGCACCGGCTACGAGGTCTGGCGGCTCGGCCTCGACCTCGCCGACCCCAAGGTCGTGCTCGCGGGCCAGCGCGGCTGCTGCGGCCAGTTCGACATCCAGCTGCGCGGCGAGGACCTCGTGGTCGCCGACAACACCAAACACCGCGTCGCCGTCTACGACCGCGACGGCAAGGAACTCGGCAGCTTCGGCAGCAGGAGCCGCGACGGCGGCGACGGGTTCGGCGGCTGCTGCAACCCGATGAACACCTGCGTCATGGCGGACGGCGAGGTCTACACCGCCGAGTCCGAGGGCATCGTCAAGCGTTTCACCAGGGACGGCAAGCTGCTCGGCAACGTCGGCACGATCGCGCTCGACGGCGCCTGCGCGCACCCCGCGATCGAGGTGACGCCCGACCGCGAGCGCATCTACGTCGCCGACACGGTCAACGCGGCGATCGCGGTGCTGGTCAGGAAGGGCGCGGACCGCTGAGGTCCGGCGCGCGTGCGGCTTGTCCCCCGATCTCCCCAGGCGTATGACGTTCTCATGAAGAAGTCATACAAGAGCCCGAGCGCCGGCCGCAGGGTGATCACGGTCCGGTTGCCCCTCGCGCAGCTGCGGCGCGTGATGCGCGCGCGGCGGATCCCCACGCAGTCGGAGCTCCTGCAGCGCCTGCTCGACGAGGCCGACGAGCGCATCGCCGCCGAAGCGGCGCTGCGCGCGACCACGGGCGTCGCCGGCAAGGGCGCCGGGGACTTCGATGATCGTCTTCTTTGACACGAACGTGCATGTCGACCTGATGCGCGGTCGCCTGCGCGTCGACGACCTGGAGCCGCACCTGCCCGGCCCGACGCGCATGTCGCCCGTCGTCGCCAGCGAACTGCTGCGCGCGGCGCACGGCGCCGTGCACCGCGAGGTGGAGACCTTGATCGCGCGGCTGCGGCCGATCGAGCCGCCCTCGTGGCGCAGCGCGTTCCTGGCGGCCGGCCGGCTGCTGCGCACGATCGGACCCGACCACGATGACGTGGGGCTCGCGCGGCTGCAGAACGACGTGCTGCTCGCGCTGACGGCACACCACGCCGGCGCGCGGCTGCTGACGCGCGATCGGCACTTCGCCAGCCTCCGCGAACGGCTTCCCTTCGACTGCATCGTCCTGCCGTAGCTGCCCCTGCTTCCCATGCCCCATCTGCTGCCCGACCGAAGTACCCTCGCCCGGGCCGTCCGGGTGCGCGGGCTGGCCGTCGCCAGCGCGCTGTCCTGCCTGTGCGCCGCCCCTGCCCAAGGCGATTCGTTCACGGTGCTGGTGATGGACCCGCTCGCGTCGAAGCTCGCGTGCGCCTGCGTCGCGGGCTACGCGCAGCGCGACTACGCGGCGCTGGGCACGTTCCTGCAGGCCCGGCTCGGCCAGCCGGTGCGCACCGTGCACGCGGAGTCGCTGGTGGCCGGCACGGCGAAGGCCGACGGCCGCGTCGACCTCGTGATCGGCAAACACTCGGTCGTGGTCTACGACGCGCGGGCCGCGCAGCTGCCCGTGGTGCCGCTGCTGTCGCTGAGCGGCACCGACGGTGCCACGACGCAGCGGGGGCTCGTGGTCGTGCGCGGCGCCGATCCGGCGCAGCAGTTCGGCGACCTGCGCGGCTACCGGCTGCTGCTCGGGCCCGCCGAGGCCGAGGAGAAACACGCCGCAGCGCTGGCGCTCTGGCAGCGCGCGGGCCTGCCGGCCCCGGCACCGCTGGAGACCTTCGCGACCTGCAGCATCGCGGCGCAGGCGCTGCTCGCGCTGCCGGCCGGCGAACGCGCCGCGGCGCTGGTGTCGAGCTACGCGAAGCCGCTGCTGGAAGGCTGCGGCACGATCGACGCCGGCGCGCTGCGCGTGGTCGGCGAAACCGCGCCCGTCGCCTTCGTCACCGCGTTCGCGACCTCCCGCGTCGCGCCGGAGGACCTCGCGGGCCTGCGCAGAGCGCTGCTCGCGGTCGGATCGGACGAGGAGCTCTGCGCGGCGCTCGAGACGCGCGACGGTTTCGTCGCCTACCGGGCGCCGGTGCCCGCCCCGGTGCCGTGGCCCGGCTGGCGCGGCGCCGCACGCGACGGGTTCGTGCCGTGGCTGCCCGATCGGCTGCCGCAGAAGCCCGCGGTCGCGTGGGAACGCCGCCTGCACGGCCAGGGTCTCGGCGGCCTCGCCGCGACCGGGCAGTTCGTCATCGTCGGCGACCGCGACGACAACGACACCGAGGACCTCTGGCTCTGCCTCGACGCCGCGACCGGCGACGTGCGGTGGCGGTTCGCCAGCGCGGCCCCGGGCGAACTCGACTACGGCAACTCGCCGCGCGCGACGCCGCTGCTCGCCGGCGATGCCGTGTTCCTGCTCGGCGCCCTCGGCAACCTGCACTGCGTCGACCTCGCGACCGGCAGGCTGCGCTGGCAGGTGGACTTCGCGACGTCGTTCCCGGCCGAACTGCCGACCTGGGGCTTCTGCGGCTCGCCGCTGCTCGCGGACGGCGCTCTCGTCATCGCACCGGGCGCCCCGGACGCCTCGTTGGTCGGCCTCGATCCGGCGACGGGCAAGCTGCGCTGGCAGACGGCCGGCGGCCCCCCGGCCTACGCGTCGTTCCTGGTCGCGCACTTCGGCGGCCGGCGCCAGCTCGTCGGCTGCGACGCGGGCTCGTTCGGCGGTTTCGACCCGGCGACCGGCGAACGGCTGTGGCGCCTGGCTCCGGCCGGCAAGGGCGACTTCTTCGTGCCGACGCCGCTGGCCGTGGACGGCTCGTTGGTGTTCTGCTCGGAGAACCACGGCACGCGGCTCCACCGCGGCCGCCCCGACGGCACGATCGACCCCGAGCCGGCCGCGCGCTGCCGGGACCTCGCGCCGGACACGACGACGCCCGTGGTCGCGAACGGCCGGCTGTTCGGCGTCTGGGAAGGCATGCACTGCCTCGACGTCGCGGCTGGGCTCCGGCCCGTCTGGACCGCGCAGGACCGTGCCTACGGCGACCACGCGAGCCTGTTCGCGAGCCCCGCGGCCGTGCTGGTCGTCAGCGCGCGCGGCGAACTCGTGCTGCTCGACGCGAAGGCCGACGAGCACCGCGTGCTCGGCCGGCAATGGGCCTTCGACCCGCCCTGCGAGGTCTACTCGCACCCGGCCCTGGTCGGCGACCGGCTCTACGTGCGCGGCCCCGAGGCGATCCGCTGCCTCGTGCTCGGCGCGCAGTGACGTCGGCCGGGCCGCCGGCTACCGCCTGGCCCAGCGCGCCGGCTGGTTCTGCTCGTCCCAGACCTGCCAGGCGGCCCGCAGCTTCGCCACCACCTCGGGTTCGTCGGCGGCGAGGTCCTTGCTCTCGCCGACGTCGCGCTCGAGGTCGAACAGCTGCGGCTTCGCGTCGCCGATCGTGACGAGCTTCCACTTGCCCTGGCGGATCGCGCGCTGCTCGCCGAACCGCCAGCACAGTTCGGAGCGCGGCGGCTCCTTCCGCGCGCCGCCGAGGAACGGCAGCAGGTCGCGGCCGTCGAGGCCCTCGGCCTTCAGGCCGCCGGCGGCGAGCACGGTCGCGGCGAGGTCGATCGTCGCGATCGGCGCGTCGCACACGGTGCCGGCGGGAATCCGGCCGGGCCAGCGCAGCAACATCGGCACGCGCACGCCGCCTTCCCACACCTGTCCCTTGAAGCCGCGCAGCGGGCCGTTGCTGCTCGTCGTGCTGCGCGTCGGGCCGCCGTTGTCGCTGAGGAACACGACGAGGGTGTTCTCGCGTTGGCCCTTCTGGTCGAGCTCGGCGAGGATCGCGCCGACCGCGTCGTCGAGGCCGCGCAGCATCGCCGCGAACGTGCGGCGTTTGCCCTGCAGTTCCGCGAACTGTTCGCGTTGCGCCGGCGGCGCCTGCAGCGGCGCGTGCACGGCGTTGAACGGCACGTAGAGGAAGAACGGCTCCTTGTGGTGTCTGCCGGCGAATCCGACGGCCTCGCGCGCGAGTGCGGCCGTGAGCCACTGCTTCTCGGCGACCATCGTGGTGCCGCGCAGGATCGGGTTGAGGCCGGCGGTCTCGTCCGCAGGATCGGCAACGGGATCCGCGGCGGGATCCGCGGGTTTCGGCTCGGCCGGCGCGTTCGCGTCGAGCGGCCGGTAGCCGTGCGCGCCGGCGAGGAAGCCGAAGAACTCCTGGAAGCCGCGCTCCGTCGGCCGCGCGCCCTCGCGGTAGCCGAGATGCCACTTGCCGACCATGCCGGTCGCGTAGCCCGCGGGCAGCAGCCGTTCGGCGAGCGTCGGCTGGTCCTTGGGCAGGCCGTAGTCGGCGGGCGCCAGGCGCGCGTTGCCCGGATTGAACTCGAGCCCGAAGCGCTGCTGGTAGCGCCCGGTCAGCAGGGCCGCGCGCGTCGGCGCGCAGACGGGGCAGGTCACGTAGCCGCTGGTCGCGCGCACGCCGTCCCTGGCCAGCGCGTCGAGGTGGGGCGTGGGCACGTCCTTGCCGCCGTAGCAGCCGAGTTCGCCGTAGCCGAGGTCGTCGGCGACGAGCAGCACTACGTTCGGGGGCTTCGCCGCGGGCGCGGCGGGCGGCGCCTGCTGCTGGGCGTGCCCGAGGGCAACCACCAGCGAGCAGGCGAAGAGGAACGGCAGGAACACGCGCGTGGGCCGCACCATGGGCAACAGCGTAGCCTGGGCACCTGCCGGGCCCTTCTACGCAACCTGCCGCAGTTGAAAGCGACGCCCGGCCGCGGCTCTATTCGGGCTTCCGCGACCGCAGTCCGCATGGGCGCCCCGCGCCCGGGAGCCATGACCGTGTTTCGATCCCTCTGCCTGCCGTCCGTCCTCCTGCTCGTCTTCACCGTGAACGCCCAGCAACCCGCGGCCCCGGCCGCACCGGCCGACAATCCGTTCTTCACCAAGAGCCCGCTGCCCTACGAGGCGCCGCCGTTCGACCAGATCCGCCTCGAGCACTATGCGCCGGCCTTCGCCGAGGGCATGCGCCTGCAGCTCGCCGAGATCGCGGCGATCACGGCCCTGCCGGGCACGCCGACCTTCGCCGACACGATCGAGGCGATCGAACGCAGCGGCGCCCTGCTGTCGCGGGTCAGTGCGGTGTTCTTCGCGATGACGCAGGCGCACACCAACGACGCGCTGCAGGCGATCCAGCGCGACGTGGCGCCGAAGCTCGCCGCGCACCGCGACGCGATCATGCTCGACCCGGCGCTGTTCCGCCGCGTGGCGTCGCTGTTCGAACGCCGCGACCAGCTCTCGCTCGATGCCGAGCAGCACGCGGTGCTCGACCGCTACCACCGCGACTTCGTGCGCGCGGGCGCCCAGCTCGATGCGCCGACCCAGCAGAAGCTGCGCGAACTGAACCAGGAACTCTCCAAGCTGACGACCGAGTTCCAGCGCCTGCTGCTGGCGGCCAACAAGGAGGGCGCGGTCGTGGTCGACGACGTCGTGCAACTCGCGGGCCTGTCCGACGCCGAGCGGGAAGCCGCGGCGGCGGCGGCGAAGGAACGCAAGCTCGAGGGCAAGTGGCTGCTGTCGCTGCGCAACACGACGCAGCAGCCGCAGCTCGCTTCGCTGCAGGACCGGGCACTGCGCGAGCGCCTGCTCGCGGCGGCCGTGGCGCGCGGCGTCGGCGGCGCCAACGCCACGACGCCCCTGCTGCCGCGCATCGCCGAGCTGCGCGCAGAGCGCGCGAAGCTGCTGGGCTTCGCGACGCACGCCGACTACGTGCTCGACGACCAGATGGCGAAGACGCCGGACAGGGCGAAGAAGCTGCTGACCGACCTGGTGCCGGCGGCGACGGCCCGCGCGCGCGCCGAGGCGGCGAAGATGCAGGCGATCGTCGACAAGCTGCAGCAGCCGTTCCCGCTCGGCCCGCACGACTGGCAGTTCTACGCCGAGCAGGTGCGCAAGGCCGAGTTCGACCTCGACAGCGAACAGCTGAAGCCCTACTTCGCGCTCGATCGCGTGCTGCAGGACGGCGTGTTCTTCATGGCGAAGGAGCTCTACGGGCTCGAGTTCCGGCCGCGCACCGACCTGCCGCTGCACCACCCGGACGCGCAGGTGTTCGAGGTGTTCGAAGCGGGCAAGCCCCTGGCCCTGTTCTACGTCGACTTCTTCCAGCGCGACAGCAAGGCGGGCGGCGCCTGGATGAACAGCTTCGTGCAGCCGAGCCTGCTGCTGGGGAAACGGCCGGTGGTCTGCAACACGTGCAACTTCCAGAAGCCCGTGGCCGGCCAGCCAGCGCTGCTGAGCCTCGACGACGTCAGCACGCTGTTCCACGAGTTCGGCCACGCGCTGCACGGGCTGCTGTCGGAGGTGCGCTATCCGCGGCTGTCGGGGACCAGCGTGCCGCGCGACTTCGTCGAGCTGCCGTCGCAGTTCCACGAACACTGGGCGACGGAGCCGGCGATGCTGCAGCGTTACGCGCGGCACTGGCAGACGGGCGAAGTGATCCCGGCGGCGTTGATCGAGAAGATCCGCGCGATGCGCACGTTCGACCAGGGTTATGCGACGACGGAGTACCTGGCGTCGGCGCTGCTCGACCTGGCCTGGCACACGCTGCCGGCGGGCTCGGTGCCGCAGGACGTGGAGGCGTTCGAGAAGCAGACGCTGGAGGCGGCGGGGGTGGCGTTGGCGACGGTGCCGCCGCGGTATCGCAGCACCTACTTCCGGCACGTGTGGGGCGGCGGGTACGCGGCGGGGTATTACGCGTACATGTGGGCGGAGGTGCTGGACCAGGACGCGTTCGCGTTCGTGCTTTTGAACGGCGGCATGACGAAGCAGAACGGGCAGCGGTTCCGCGAGATGATCCTGAGCCGGGGCGGCATCGGCGATGCGGCGGCGATGTACCGGGCGTACCGCGGCGCGGACCCGGTCATCGAGCCGCTGCTGAAGGCGCGCGGGTTGTTGGGGCCGGGCAAGTAGCGCGGGTGATGGCGGCGGCGGCGGCGCGCTGTCAGACGCCGCCGCACCGCCAGAGGATCCACCAGATGGTCGCGACGCCGGCCGCCATGCCGCCGAAGACGAACACGACGTAGAGCCAGAGGATCCACTGGCCGGTGCGGGCGGCGCGGGATGGGTCGCGGTGGCGGTGCTGGCGGATCAAGTCGCACTCACTGCTGCTCAGCCGCAGGCGGTGCGGAACGCCTTCGACAGTCCCGGTGGCGTTGGTCGCGGTCCGCAGCTCCTGCGGCCGGTTCAGCAGCGCGGCCTCTTCGAGCCGCACGGCGACGCTCGGGTCTCCGCTGAATCTCCACAACTGCGATCGCGGGTGCCAGAACGAAGGTGATCACGCCAACCGAACCAGCGAGCAGACCCCAACCAAGAGCCGACCCGTGATCGCCGGTCGTCCACCGCTCTGCCGCAAACAGCATCGCCGGCAGAAGGCCGAAGCAACTGAAATCAGAGACCCAGAATGCCACCTGTTGGTGGGTGGGGCGGGCAAGCCCGACAGCAGCTGCGAACAGGCAAGTGATGGCGAGGAGAATGAATGGCCAGAGAAACCAATTATTGTAGGTGACCGACGGGAACAAGCCTGAGAACAGGATGCCAATTGCCGTCGCAAGGAACCCGGTGCAGAGCAATACGAGCAGTTGTCGTCTCATCTCTCGTCTCGTCGTGCGGAGTGGCCGACTGCCGAACGCCTTTGCCAATGAGGCGCCGGCCGGCTTGGCGGCCGGTCGCCTCCTGCGGCTTGTTGTGCGACGCTATCACGCATTGAACTGTTCGAAGAACCCTGGATCCAGGGCGAAGGTCCTGACGGGTTTCAGCCCCAGCTCGAGCTCCTCGATCATCACAATGAGCTTCTCACCGTCGACCAACTCGATTGCAGAAACCCCATCACGCACCGCCTCCTTTCTCGCCTCTGACGTGAAGGAACCGGTGGTCAAGATGATGCCCTTGTCCGCCCGGCCCATCATCGCACCCCGAAAGTCACGGACCTGGCTGGGCGTGACGGACCCGGCGTATCGCTTGCACTGGAACAAAACCTTGAAGCTCACGAGTGGATTGACCTGGAGCATGCCGATTCCGTCGATCCCGCCGTCGCCAGCACGACCTGTCACCATTACTTCCTCGAAACCAGACTCCCGAAGGAGTCTCTGGCAGAACCGCTCGAACCCGGTCGGCGGAAGGCCCTGAAGGCGCGCCAGGACTGCCTCGCGGTAGCTGAATCGACCGTGTGTGTCCTCCATTACGGGTGCTATCTGCTCGTCGACGGGTGCCGGCTTGGCGATTGCTTCAGCAGTTGCACCCTCCCGCGTCTCTGCCGCCACGACCCGGTAGATCTGACGCGCCTGAGCAGGGGTGATCTTGCCAAGTGCGCGAGCCTTGTCGGTAAGCGCCCACACACCACGTCGCGACGAATCAATGTAGCCGCCCTTCGCCAAGTAAAACCGCGCCCAGTGGACCTGATTCTCGAACCTCGACTGCACACCGCTGGGGAGCCTCTGCGCCTGCTCGTCCTCCGAGATCTTCAGCGCCTTGACGATCGCGCTGCGGACTTCGTCGGGGCGTCCAGAGCCCCCAAGGTCCGACAGGACGCCGAGCACAGGGCCGATGAACTTCACGAACTCAGGCGCTGAATCGGATTGTCTTGCCATGCTGCTCCCTGGACTCGCCCGCACAACCTGGAATCCAACTGCCCAGCCGATCCGCGGGGCAGACGGCTCGTGAGGTTAACGCTCTGGTTCCCTCCGATGAACCCCGCACAAGTGCCTATCCTGCAGCGCCCGGCGTCAGCCGCCGTTCCCCTCCGTCCTTGATGCGGACAGCCTATCGCGCCTCGCTCGGTTCCTCGGCTGGCCGTCCCCGTCCCTCCCAGCCTGCCCTCGAACGCCTCCTCGCCGCTCACGCGCGCGAAGTTCTCCCCGCTCGCGCGCCCTGCCCCGCCGAAGTCGAGGCAGGAACCGCCAGAAGGTCGCGGAGTTCTGTCACCAACCACCCGCCTGCCCAGCGCCCCTCACCGGATCGCGAACCACACCATCCCCCCCGCCGGCACCTTCACTTCGACCCGCGTCCGCCCGAACCGATCGAGCACGAGCCCCCGCTCCACTCCGTCCTCCCCCACCGCGACCGCCTTGTCCACCAGCCCCGCGTAGCAGGA
>VGXW01000113.1 GCA_016873195.1 Planctomycetota bacterium
GCGCCCGCTCGGCAAGCAGGTCGTGCTGGTCGCCAACAAGATCGAGTCCTGGCACGAGGAACTCGGCGTCGCCGAGTGGCAGCGCCTGGGCTTCGGCGACCCGCTGCCGGTCAGCGCGAAGGAGGGCTTCGGCGCCTCCGCGCTGCTGGACCGCGTGGTCGCCGCGCTGCCGCCGCGCGACGCGGCGGAGGACGAGCCCGCGGGCGACGTGCTGGCTTTCGCGGTGGTCGGCAAGCGCAACTCGGGCAAGTCGACGCTGATCAACCGGCTCGTCGGCGAGGAGCGCGTGATCGTCTCGGAGCTGCCGGGCACCACGCGCGACGCGGTCGACGTGCTGTTCGAGGTCGGCGGCCGGCGGCTGCTCGCGATCGACACCGCCGGCGTGCGCAAGAAGAAGAGCCTCGAGCACGCGATCGAGCTGTTCGCGCACAACCGCGCCAACGAGAGCATCCGCCGCGCGCACGTGGTGCTGCACCTGTTCGACGTGCGCGAGCCGATCAGCCAGGTCGACAAGGCGCTCGCCGCCTACTGCGTCGAGCACCACAAACCCGTGGTCCTGATCGGCAACAAGATCGACCTCGCGCCCGAACTCGACCTGCCGAAGTGGGACGCCTACATCCGCCAGCAGCTGCCGGGGCTCGACCACGCGCCGGTGTCGTTCCTGTCGGCGAAGGACGGCACCAACGTGTCCGACACGGTCGAACTGCTGTTCGACCTGCGCGAGCAGACGCGCCGGGACATGCCGACCGGCCGGCTCAACGCCGTGCTGCAGGCGGCGCGCGACCGCCAGCTGCCGTCGGTCGGCGGCCACTTCCCGAAGCTGTTCTACGGGACGCAGGTCGGCAAGGAACCGCTGTCGGTGATGGTGTTCGTCAACGAGCCGAGGCTGTTCCGCGGCCAGTACGAACGGTACCTCGCGCAGGTGCTGCGCGAGCACTTCGACTGTCCGGAGGTGCCGATCCGCTTCGTGTTCCGGCGCCGCGAGAAGGTCGTGCTCGGCGAACGCTGAGGTCCGTGCTTGACCGCCGCGCCGCAGCGCGGCACCGTGCCGGCCGCGATGTACGGCAGCCCGGAGCAACCGGCGGCAGCCCGAGGTCTCCGCTGGGAACCTCTGCTGTGGTTCGGCGCGTGCTTCGGCGCCTGGCTGCTGCTGGTGCACGGGCAGTTCTACAAGACCGACGGCCCGGACGTCGTGCGGCTGCTCGACGCGCACCTGCAGACCGGGGCGCCGCTGCGGCACCCGTGGCACGTCGGCTACCTGCCGGCGCTCGACGGCTTCCGGCGGCTCTTGCTCGCGCTCGGCATCGTGCCGGACTTCCTGCAGCTCGGCGGCTGGTTCTCCGCGCTGGGTGCGGCGGTGGGCGTGGCGTTCGCGTTCGCCGGCATGCGGCGGCTGGTGCCGGCCGGCACGGCGCGGCTCGGTGCGCTGCTGCTCGCCGTGAACCCGGGCATGCTGCTGTTCGCGACGGTCGTCGAGTTCCACGGCCCCGTGCAGGGGGCGCTCGGCATCACCTTCTGGTGGGCCACGGTGCAGATCGCACGGCCGCGGTGGTGGGGCATGCTCGGGCTCGGCGGCCTCGGCCACCTCGGCTTCCTGCTCCACGGCCAGGCGCTGTTCCATCCGCTCTGGCTGCTGCTGTTCTTCGTCGCGCGGCGATGGGAACTCGGCACCCGGTGGCGCGACCTCGCGCTGGCCGCCGTCGCGGGCCTCGCCCACGCGGCGCTGTGGGCCGGATTGCCGCTGCTGCTGCCCGGTGCCTACGGCATGTGGGCCGACCTGGGCACGGGGCTCGCGGCCGAACAGTCGATCGGCCGCCCGCAGAGTCTCGGCTACACGTTCGGGATCCTGTGGCAGGAGTGGCTCTGGCCGCTGCTGCCGGTGTCGGTGCTGGTGCTCGCGGCGCCGCTCTACGCGCGGCTGCGGCGCGAGTTCGTGGCCTTCGTGGTCGGGTTCCTGCCGTTCCTGTACTTGTCGGTGCGGCAGCTTTTGTTCGAGCCCGAGCACGGCGCCTACCTGCTGCCGATGGTGCTGCCGGCGAGCCTGCTGGTCGCGCAGGCTGCCGCCGGGCGATGGCGTGCCGGGGCCCTGCTCGCTGCCGCGTGCGGGTTCGCGCCCGTGCTGACCGACCATGCCGCGCTGCTGCGCGCGCAGCGAGCCTTCGACCGGGACTTCGTCGCCGCCGTCGCCGCCGCGGCGGGCTCCGCGCGTCCGTTCGTGCTGGTCGGCAGCCACCGCGAACTCGCCGCCGCCTACGCGGGGCTGCGCGTGCCCGCGGTGCACCGCGACCCGCTGCGCGACGAACTGTTCCTGTGGATCCGTGAGACGGCGGCGATGCCGCGCGAAACCGCGACGCCGGAGCAGTTCGCCGGCGTTGCGGCCTACCTGAGCGCGCTGCACCGGGCCGGCCGCGCCGTCCTGCTGACCGAAGTGGCGCTGCGTTCGCTCGAGGATCCGCGCGCGGCGATGCTCGCCGAGAAACCGACCCTCGTGGTGCCGGCGAACGAGACGATGGCGGGGCCGCTGTTCGCCGCGCACCTGCGCCAGCGCTTCGATCTGGTGCCGGCCGCACCCGGCGTGCTGCGGCTCGTGCCGCGGCCGTGAGGCGCGCATCGCCGCCGCGCGGCGATCTGCGACGGGCGGACCCGGCCCGCCGGCGCCGCCGCGGCAGTTGTCGTCGAGGTCAAGGGCGCCAGAAGTTGGGCGAGAACAGCGCGAGCAGCGTCAGCAGCTCGAGTCGGCCGAGGATCATCAGGAACGCGAACAGCGACCTGGTGGCGCCGTGCAGTTCGCCGTAGCCGCCCAGCGGGCCCACGTTCGCGAGTCCGGGCAGCACCGTCGCGGCGGTGCCGTGCAGGATCGCCTCGCCGGCGGTCGCCGGGTCGACGCTGGCGAGTGCCGGGCCGCAGTTGCCGACCATCGAGGCGCTGGTGCTCAACGCGGCGAGGAAGTCGAGCCGGGGGTCGGCCGCGGCGAGGATCGCGCCGAGCCCGACGCTGACGCCCCACAGCAGCACCACGGCGAGGATCGCCGAGATCGTCGTGGCCGGCAGCACCTCGTTGTCGAGCTTGATGCGCTCGACGATCTTCGGGCGCACGAAGTGGCGCAGTGTGTAGGCGAGCAGCTTCAGCACCACGAGCAGACGCACCTGCTTGATGCCGCCGGCCGTCGAACCGCTGCAGCCGCCGACGAGCATCGCGAAGAAGAGCACGACGAGCGCCGCCGCCGGCCAGGCCTGGTAGTCCGCGGTCGCGAACCCGGTCGAGGTCAGCACGCTGACGCCGTTGAACGCGGCCTGCCGCAGCGCGCTGCCGAACGGCACGCCCGCGCACAGCAGCGACAGGGCCAGCACGGCGATCACCGCCGCCGTGACGATCGCGTAGATGCGGAACTCGCCTGTGCGCAGGAGCGCGGCGAGGCCGCGCCAGCCGTCGCGCCACTGCGTGGCCATCGCGCCGAAGCTGCAGCCGGCCACGAACATGAACGACAGCAGCACGATCTCCCCGCCGAGGCTGTGGAACTCCTGGATCGAGGCCCGCGTCGTGAAGCCGCCGGTCGCCAGCGTCGCGAACGCCTGGCACACCGCGTCGAACAGCCCGTAGCCGCCGGCGAACACGAGCAACGTCACGCAGGCGGCCGTCAGCGCCACGTAGATCCCGGCGACCACGCGGGCCTTGGCGATCGCGCGCGGCTGGTAGGAGTCGGTGCCGACGCCGGCCGACTCCGAGGCGAGCAGGTTCTTGCCGGTGACCCCCATCGCCGGCAGCAGCGCGACGAAGATCAACACGATGCCGATGCCGCCGAGCCACTGGGTCATCGCGCGCCACAGCAACAGGCTCGGCGGCACGTCGGCGACGGCGCAATTCGTGCCGCTGCCGAGCACGGAGGCGCCGGTGGTGGTGAATCCGCTCGCGGCCTCGAACACGGCGTCGATCGGGTCCGGCAGCAGGCCCGACCACAGGAAGGGGATCGCGCCGAGCAGGCTCGCGAGGAACCACGACAGCCCGGCGACGGCGATGGCTTCACGGCGGAAGGTCTGGCCGGTGGTCCGCCGCCCGCCGAGGTAGAGCAGCAGCGCCACGACGGCGCCGACCACCAGGCTGGCCAGGAAACCGGCGACCGGCGAGCAGCGGACGGAAGGCGCCTCGCGCAGCGCGACGACCAGCGGCGGCACCTGGGCGAGCGTCAGCAGCGCGGCGAAGCCGGCCATCATCCGCGCGACCTGCGGCAGGTTCATGGCCGGAAGTTGTGCACGCCCGCTGCGTCGAGGCAACTGGGAACCGGGCCGGAACCGGCCGGCCGGTGCCGACGCCAGCGCGTCGTGGCCAGCCAGATCCGCGGTGGAAACCGTCGCCGGGAGGGGCTGACTGCCGATGGTATAGTCCGCGCGCTCGTCCCGGAACCCGCCGCACCGCATGAAGATCACCCTGGTCCACCCGCCGGTCTACATCAACAAGCACGGGCTGACCGCCCTGCGGCCCAGCCTGCCGTTGGGGCTGGCCTACGTCGCGGCCGTGCTGCGCGACGACGGGCACGGGATCGCGGTGGTCGACGCGCTCGGTGCGGCCCCCGAGCAGATGGTTCCGGACGGCGACATCTGGCGGCTCGGGCTCACGCCGGAGGAGATCATCGCGCGCATTCCGGCGGACACGCAGGCGATCGGCATCACCAGCATGTGGAGCTACAGCTGGCCGATCGTGCGCGAACTGATCCACAAGGTGAGAGCGGCGTTCCCCGCGGTGCCGATCGTCTGCGGCGGCGAACACTTCACGGCGGTGCCCGAACTGTCGATGGAGCAGGCGCCGATCGACTACCTCGTGCTCGGCGAGGGCGAGGAGACCGCGGTCGCGCTGTTCCGCGCGATCGAAGGTGGGTTCGACCACACGGTGATCCCGGGCATCGCCTTTCGCGCCGCGGCCGGCGTCCTGCAGAAGAACCCGCGCCGCGACCGCATCAAGAACGTCGACGAGATCCCGTGGCCGGCCTGGGAGTACTTCGACATCGAGGCCTACTCGAGCAACCGGCTGGTCAGCGGCATCTACTACGGCAAGACGGTGCCGATCCTCGCGACGCGCGGCTGCCCGTACCAGTGCACCTACTGCAGTTCGCCGAACATGTGGACGACGCGCTGGTACGCGCGTTCGCCGAAGGACGTGCTCGACGAGATCGAGAGCTACGCGAAGCGTCATGGCGCGACCAACTTCCCGTTCCAGGATCTCACCGCGATCCTGAAGCGCGATTGGGTCGTCGAGTTCTGCAAGGAGGTCGAGCAGCGCGGGCTCCGGATCACCTGGCAACTGCCCGCGGGCACGCGCAGCGAGATCATCGACGAAGAGGTCGCGCGCCTGCTGGTGCGCAGCGGCTGCCGGTCGCTGAACTTCGCGCCCGAGTCCGGCAGCGAGCGCACGCGCAAGCACATGAAGAAGATGCTGACCGACGAGAAGCTGTTCCGCGCGGTGCGCGCGTCGGTCAAGGCGGGGCTCAACGTCGGCGCGTTCTTCGTGCTCGCCTACCCGACCGACGAGGTGGAGGACATGCAGGCCTCCGTGCGGCTGGCCGCGAAGCTCGGCCGCGCGGGCGTCGACGACGTGTCGGCCGGGTTCTTCTTCCCGCTGCCGAGCACCGAGATCACGCGCCAACTCGAGCAGGAGGGCAAGGTCAGGTACGACGACGCGTTCCTGAAGCTGCCGATCTACGTGCACAACACGTTCCTCAGCGAGGACCGCAAGTTCAACGACCACTTCACCGCGCGGGAGCTCACGCGGTGGAAGTACCGCGTCGTGCGCGCCTTCTACGTGCGCAGCCTGCTGCTGCGGCCGTGGCGGATCGGCCGGATCCTCTGGAACGCGCTGCGCGGCAAGGAGACCTCGAAGATGGAGTCGTTCATGCAGGAGACGCTGCGCAAGCTGCGGCTGCGCAAGCGGGCGCCCGCGGCCAGACCCGCGCCCGCGCCCGGCGGCTTGCCGGCCGCCCGCGGCTGACGCTGTCCGGCGGCTAGCGACCGGCCTGCGGCGGGAGCGCACGGATGCGCGACAACTGCCGCGCGGCGACCGCCTCGCCGGTGAGGTTCGCCCCGGCCCACGCGAATCCGCCGGCCCCCGCCTGCGCGGCCCGCTCGGGCGACCGCAGCAGGTCGAGCGCTGCCGCCGCCAGCGCGTCGGCGCCCTCGGCGACCGTGCAGGCCGGCGGCCCTGCCGAACAACCCCGGGCGCCGAGGCGGTTGGTCACGACGGGCAGGCCGTGCGCGAGTGCGGCGAGGGCCTTGACGCGGAAGCCGCCGCCCGAGAACAGCGGCGCGAGCAGCAGCCGGACCTGCGCGAACAGGCCGTGCAGGTCGGGCACGAAACCGAGCAGGCGCACGCCCGGCGTGCCGGCCAGGAACCCGATCCGCTCCTGGTTGGGACCGGCGAGCCAGAGTTCTGCGTCCGGGATCCGCGCCTGGAGCCGGGGCAGCACTTCCCGCACGAGCATCTGCGCGGCTTCGGGATTCGGTCCGTGCCGGTAGTCGCCGAGGAACAGCGCGCGGGCCGGAGCCAGGCCGGGAGCCACCGGCTCGTCGGGCACGGCGAGCGTCGGTTCGCGCACGGCGACCAGGCGCCCGAGTTGCCCGGCGAGGGTCGCCGCGTCCTCGGCGGTGACGGCCTGCACGAGCGACGCGCGCGGGTAGAAGCGCTGCACGTAGCGCGACCACAGGCGCGCATCCCGCCGATCGCAGAGAGGCCCGAGGCCGGTGCTGGTGTTCGCGGGGCAGCCCGCCTCGTGGTCGGTCAGCACGGTCGGCAGTCCCTGTAGGAATGGCAGGTACTGAGCCATCTGCGCCAGTTCGACGAGCACGGCGTCGGGCCGGAACTCGGCTCGTGCGCGTGCGAGCAGCGGGACCATCGCCGGCTCCCAGTGCTTCGCGGCGACGAGCGGCAACCGGGTCCACAACCACAGCATGCGCAGGCGATGGCGCAGCCGGCCGTGGTCTCGGGGAGGCTCACGACGCGGCAAGGTGCCGAGGAAGCGCCAGGGTATCCTGGGTGCCTGCAGCAACTGCTGCTCGGCCTTGCTCACCAGCGCAACCAGTCCGACCTCGGCCTGCCGGGCCAGGGCGCTCGCCACCGCCGCGAGGTAGATCCCGCCGCCGTGGACCGCGCAGGGGTCGGGCAGGAACGGAGCGAGCAGCAGGAGGCGCATGGGCTGGTGGATCCTAGGAGTTTACGCCACAAAAGGTTGCGCTGTCCAACGTGTCGGCTGGCCCGGGGCGGAAGGAGCGACCGCTGGCGGGGTAGTAGCGGGGCCTGCAGCCCTCTGTCATAATCCCGGCCCGTTCCGAACCTCGATTGCGCCACCGCCCGGCAGGCAGCGGCGTGGCGTAATCGTGGGCTTCTGCTCGGGAACGTCCATGAACGACACCTTGAAGGTCATTGTCGCTGTGCTCGAGGCCGGGCGCCCGGAGATGCAAGTTGCTGCCGCGCAGATCCTTGGTGAACTGCGGGCCAAGGAGCAGGGTGCGGTGCGCGCGCTCGCGACCGCTGCGCGCCGCTCCCCGGTGCTGGGTCGCTTCGCCTTCGACGCGCTCGCGAAGATCGGCACGCCCGAAGGGTGGGTGACCATCGCGCAAGGGTTGCTCGAGGGCGATGCCCTGGCCGACCATGCGGCGCAGTTGCTCGGCGAAGCTGGCGCAGCGGCACAGTCCGTGCTGGCGAACTTCTACGCGTCGGCTGCGACCGACCAGCGCGTGCGCATCCTGACGATCCTCGCGCGGACGGTCTCCAGGGACTGCATCACCGTGTTCGTGCAGGCGCTGCTGACCCCGGAGCTCACCGACGTCGCGGCGCGGCTGTTGCTGGGAGCAGGGAGCCAGTTCGACGCACCGCTGCAGAAGGCGCTCCGCGAGGCCGTCGGCCGGCACCTCGGGGATCCGCTGCCGGAAGCCTGCCTCGGCAACCTGGTCGCGGTCCTCGCGCACCTCGACGGTGCCGCCTCGAAGCCGACCCTGGTGCGCTTCACGGGCAAGGACGTCGCGCCGCGCGTGCGGTCCGCGGCGTTCCTGGGCCTGCGCGGCAGCCGGTTCACCGCGGCGCAGGTGAAGGGCATGATGGGCCTGCTCGAGGATCCCACGCAGAAGGAAGTGCACGACGCGGTGCGCGAGGTGCTCGCGGACCTGCCGGAACTGCCCGAAGGGCTGCTGCCGCTGTGCAAGCGCCTGCTCGCCGCGCGGGTGCCGGAGCAGCGGCTGTTCGCCCTGCGCATGCTGCGCACGGCCGGTGGCGCCGAGATGGCGAAGGTCGCGATCCGGCTGCTCGACCACGAAGACCAGCGTTTCCGCGCGGCCGCGGCAGCGGCGCTCGCCAACAACCATGGCGCGATCGAGCCCCTGCTGCGCCTGCTGCAGACGACGCGCCACGGTGGACTCGCCGAGGCCGCGGCCGAGGTGCTGAAGCGGCACGTCGGCCGCCTCTCGCCCAGGCAGCTGCGCGACTCGGCCGACCGGGTGGTCAAGCTGCTGCAGTCGAATCCGCGCGCCGCCGACCTGCTGTTCGACGTCGTGCTGACCCTCGGCGGCGCGGCCATCGTGCCGCGCATCGTCGATCACGCCGTGCGCCTGCGGCGCTCCCGCCGGTTCGCCGAACCGCTGCACCTGCTCGCCAGGCTCGCGGCTTCGCCGCACGGCGGCGACGAGGCCCGCTACCAGCTGGCGCTGACGAAGTTGCTGACCGACATGGCGAGACCGCCGGCGCAGCCGGACGACGGCGCGGCGCCCGGCAACGCGACGATGGGCTTCTTCGCGGCGCTCGTGCGCAGCGGCTTCCCGCTGGGCGACCGCCTGCGCAAGGAGACCTCGCTGCAGCCCGAAGCCCTGCTGCGCGTCGCCACGCACTTCGGTTCGGCGGTCGGGCCCGAGCGGCGATTCGGCACCGAACTGCTGCGCCATCTCGCGACGCGCACGAAGGGGCGAGCCGGCGCCGAGGCCCGCGTCGCGCTGCGCGCCGCCGGCATGTGACGTCCGGCCGCGACCGCCCGGCACAACCGCGCCGGCAGGTCGCTCACGGCGCGGTCGCGTTCGCGCCCATGCGCACGCGCGTGGCGGCGGGCAGTCGCAGCAGCTTGGGTCCACCGGGCGCGACGAGCACGATGGTCGTCGAGCCGAAGCCGAACTGGCCGATCTCGTCGCCGGCCCGCACCGCGCCGTGCGGCACGGTGACCTGCGTGCCGCCGACGTTGAAGGCGCCGACCATCACCACGGCCGCGGGCCGGCCGTCGGCGAGCCGGCACGCGAACACGTGCCGGGCATTGCGGGCGAACAGGTCGCGCACGTCCGCGACCGCCGCAGGGTCGACCGGGAACAGCGTGCCCGGCAGCGCCTGGACCGACTCCACCGCCGCGGCGAACGGCGCGTGCACGCGGTGGTAGTCGCCCGGTGCGAGGTAGATGGTCGCCTGTTCGCCGCCCTCGAGGCCCGCCGCCAGCGCCGCGTCGCCGAGCAGGTCCGCGAGCGCGTAGTCCTGGCCCTTGACCTGCTCGATGCGCCCGCCGCGCAGTTCGCCGACCGTCACGATGCGGCCGTCGCACGGCCAGACCAGCGCTGCGCCGGCGATCGGCCGCGATCCCGCGCGCAGCGGCCGGCGGAAGAACGACTGCACGCTCCGGAACGAGCCGAGTTCGCCGTCGACCTCGCGCAGGTCCGCGCCGTAACGGCCCGCGAACCAGCGGAACAGCGGCGCCCGCAGCGGCCGCGGCAGCGGCACCGAGGTCAGGAGACCGCACGCGCGCGACAGCGCCACCTTGGGCAGTCCGCGCAGCAGCAGGATGCGCAGCGACATCGTGCGGATGTTGTCGGCGGGGCACGGGCGCGCGCAAGGCCGGGCGTGCCGATTGCCGGGGCCGGCGGTCCGTGCGAAGATCCGGCGATGCGGGCGGTTCCGGTCGGTGCGTTGTGGTCGGCGATGGTCCTGCTCGGTTCGTGCGGCGGCCACGCGCCGGCCGGCCCGGGCGACGACGTGCTCGTGCTCGAGGTCGGCGGCGAGGCGGACTCGCTGCGCGCGGCGCTCGCCGCGGCCGGGCTGCCGGTGGGGGCGCCCCGGCAGGTCAGCGATGCCGCGGAACCGGCCGCGGCACCACTGCCCGGCGTGGCGCCGATTGCCGAGCCCGGACCGCCACCGGCGATCGGACCCGCCGAGCCGCCGCCGCCGGCCCCGCGCGCGGAGCCGGCGTCGCGCACGGTGCTGCTGCGGCGCGGCCAGACGCTGATCCACCTCGCCAGGGAACACCTCGGCGACGGCAACCGGTTCCGCGAGATCCTCGCGCTGAACGGCTGGACCGACGCCGACGCGCGGCGGCTGCCCGAGGGCACATTCGTGCGCATCCCGGCCGACGCCGCGCGCAGGCACCGGGAGCGATGAACGGCGACGCGGGCTTCACCGTGCGCCCGATCGGTTTCCTGCGCACGGCGCAGCGCCTGCACCACGAGGCGCCGCGGCAGAGCGGACTCGGCCGCGGCGGCACCGGCGAGATCGTGCTGCGCCAGGGCCTGCAGAACTGCCTCGCCGACCTCGCCGGGTTCAGCCACCTGTGGGTGGTGTCCTGGTGCCACCTCGCCCGCGGTTTCCGGTCGCGGGTCGTGCCGCCGCGCGACACGCAGCCGCGCGGCCTGTTCGCGACGCGCGCGCCGCAGCGGCCGAACCCGATCGGGCTGTCGTGCGTGCGCCTGCTGCGCATCGACAAGCGCGTGCTGCACGTCGCCGACCACGACCTGCTCGACGGCACGCCGGTGCTCGACCTGAAGCCGTACCTGCCCTACTGCGACAGCGTGCCCGACGCGGCGATCGGCTACGTCGCGGCGCTGCCGCAGGCGGCCGGCGACCACCGGGAATGGTGGTCGGCGAAGGGCGTTCCGGCGCCGCGGATCTACCGCGAACGGCGCCCGTGACGGAACCGCGTCACGTGCGGTAGTCGGCGTTGATCTGCACGTAGTCCTTCGTCAGGTCGCACGTCCACACTTCGGCCTCGGCCAGGCCCACGCCGAGGTCGACGCCGAGCACGACCTCGGTCTCGCCGACCAGGTGGCGGTGCGCCTCGGGCTCGTTCTCGGGGTGCGGCCTGCCGCCGCTGTAGACGTCCGCCGGGCCGACCCACACGCGCGCGCGTTCGGCGGCGAACTCGACGCCGGCGCGGCCGGCCGCCGACAGGATCCGGCCCCAGTTCGGGTCGAGGCCGGCCACCGCGGTCTTGACGAGCGGGCTCGTCGCGATCACGCGGCCGACCTGCGCAGCCTCGCCCTCGGTGCGGGCACCGCGGACCTGGATCGTGACGAGCCGCGAGGCGCCCTCGCCGTCGGCGGCGAGGCGCCGCGCGAGCTGCCGGCCGACCGCGGTCAGCTGGGCCTCGACTTCGGCCGGCTCGACCGCGGCGCGGCCGCTCGCGAGCAGGATCAGCGTGTCGTTGGGGGAGGTGTCGCCGTCGACGGTGGCGCGGTGGAACGTGCGGTCCGCCACGCGCTGCAGCATCGCGGCGGTGGCGCGGGCGTCGCCCGTGCGGCCATTCGTCACCAGGAAGCCGAGCATCGTCGCCATGTCCGGGTGGATCATGCCGGAGCCCTTCGCGAAGCCCGTCGTCTCGGCGGCGGAGTCGCCGCGGGCCGCGACGACCTTCGGGTAGCTGTCGGTGGTCATGATCGCGCGCGCGAAGTCGAGCGCGCCGTCGGGGCTGGCCGCGGCGAGCAGCCCGTCGAGGTGCGCGACGATGCGCTCGGCGGGCAGCGGTGCCCCGATCGGACCCGTGCTGCACATCAGCACCTGCTCGGCGGGACAGCGCAGCCGCGCGGCGAGTTCCCGGCAGCAGCGGGCCGCGTCGTCGATGCCCTGCTGGCCCGTCGCGCAGTTCGCGTTGCGCGCGTTGACGAGCACGGCGCGCACGAGGCCGTTGCCGCGCGCCAGGTGGTCGCGGCACACGTGTACGTGCGCGCCCTGCAGCCGGTTCTTCGTGTAGATCGCCGCGGCGGGCACCGGCACGTCGGCGACCAGCAGGCCGAGATCGGATTGCCGGTCCTTCTTGAGGCCGCAGTGCCGTCCCGCGGCGCGGAAGCCGCGCGGCAGTGGCACGTGGTCCGGGACGGGTTCGAGGACGACGGTCATGGCGCCGCACGATACGCGACCGCTGCCGCGGCCCGCAGCGCGATTCAGCGGCCGCGGAACAGCCGCGACCACTTCTGCACGCACGTGTGCAGCTTCGTGTCGCCCATCTCGGCGGCCCCGCGCAGCACGCCGAGGTCGTCGAGGAACAAGAGCCAGGGCACGTCGCCCAGGAACGGGGGGCCCACGTCGTGCTCGAGCACCGGCACCGGGGCGGCCCGGAACTCCGCGAGCCGCGCCAGGGCGGATCGGCGGTCGTCCTCGGGCAGTCCGCGTGGCACAAGGAGCAGCCAGGCCTGCGGGTGGTCGTGGACGTCGCGCAGCATCTTCGCCAGCACCGGCAGCGCGCGCGGCAGCTGCTCGACCGCATCGCCGGGCGGCGCGCCGGTCGCGGCGCGCGGCAACCACAGCACGAGCGTGCCGCCGGGATGGTGCGGGAAGCCCGCGGTCGGCAGGCCGAGCAGGTCCTCGAGCGGCACCAGCGGCTGCCGGGTGGGCGACAAGCCGCGGGCGATCGGATCCCCGCCGTGGCAGAGCCGCTGCACGGTGGGCTGCTGCACGCGGATCGCGCCCATGCTCGTGGCGAAACCGATGCGACCCTCGATCGGCGCCCCGTCGTGCACCGTGTAGCGCAGCAGGGGTTCGCCCTCGACCTCGACGACCACGCGCGGGCCGTCGACGAACAGCGCGAAGCCGAAGCTGTTCTGCTCCGGCGGCACCTCGACTTCCGCCCTGGGCGCCGTCTCCGGCAACCTGCCGTCCCGCTCCGACGTCCCCGACAGGTGCAGTTGGACCTTGCCGGACGCGCTCCGCCGTTCGTCCTTGCCGATCGCGTAGCGGAAGTTGCCGGCCGAGAAGTGCAGCCGCAGGTTGCGGTCGGCCCGCCCGTGGCCGAACACGATCGCGCCCGCGACGTAGGCGGTGGTGAAGTGCACACGGCCGCGCACGACGTAGCTGCCTGGACCGAACCAGGTCTGCGAGTGCACGAACGCGTCGCGCTGGTGCGCGGCCCGGTCGAGGCTCCCGGTGGCGTCGCGCGGTCGTTCGCGGCCGACGTGCAGGTCGCCCTCGGTGGTCGGGAACCACAGGCCCGCGGCGCGGCGATCGTCGTAGCCGGTCAACGCCGACTCCGTGTAGCCCGCGGCGGCGAGGTGGGCCGGCACCGCCGGTGGGGCCGCCACGGCGAGTCCGGCATCGCCCGGTTGACCGAGCAACCGGCCGAGCCGCCCC
>VGXW01000114.1 GCA_016873195.1 Planctomycetota bacterium
GGGGGGGCCCGCGTAGGCTTCGACGATCGAGGCCCCGCCGCGCGCCACCAGCGAGCCCGCGACCGTGCGCCCGAAGTCGCCGAAGTGGCGCAGGTGTTCGGCCGCGCCGCAGAAGGGCCACGGAGCGACGAACCAGGCGACGGCCACCGTCATGGCCATCGCCAGCGCCGCGCGCGGGCGCCGCATGCACGGCAGCGCCAGGAGGAACAGCAGCGGGGTCAGCTTCAGCGCGGCCGCGAGACCGAACGCAACGCCGGCGGCGCGGTCGCTGCCGCGCTGCAGCAGCACCACGCCGCGCGCGACGCAGGTGCCGACCCAGAGGCTCAGCTGGCCGTGCGTCAGGTTCTGCGCGATGCAGCGCTGGAACAGGAGCCCGAAGGCCAGCCACTGCCACCAGCGCAGGCCGCCGAACGGGCGCAGCGCGCGCGCGAGGTCGCCGAGCAGCAGCGCCGTGCCGAGGCCGAGCAGGAGGCAGTAGAGCCACCGGATCGGGCCGTCCGGCAACGCCGCCTGCAGCGCCGCGAACGGCAGCGCCACGAACGGCGGGTAGGCCCAGGGTCCCGAGCCCGCGCGATCCCGGTAGAGGTCGATGCCCCCCTGGCGGAACTCGCGCGCGGCGTCGAGGTAGATGCCGAGGTCGCCGTAGCCGCCGACCAGGTTCTTCGCGGCGATGGCCGCGGCCAGCAGGCCGCAGAACCACGGCAGCGCGGCCCGCAGGCGCGGTGCGGCGAGCCACTTCGGGATCGGCATGCCCCAGGTCTACCGCAGCCGGTCGCGCGGCGCGACGGAGCCGCCGGTAGGATCGGCGGAATGCCGCGCCTTCGCCGGAGCTTCCGCGCCGCCTGCCGCGCCGCCTGCTGCCTCGCCGCGGCGTGCGGCTCTCCCGGGCCCGAGATCCATCGTTTCGGCGGCCCGACCATGGGCTCGACCTACGAGGTCAAGTACGTCGGCGAACTGCCCGTGGCCAAGGTGCGCCTCGTCGTCGAGAAGGAACTCGCGCAGTTCGACGCGGCGTTCAGCCGGTGGCGCGAGGACTCCGAGATCGAGCGCATCAACCGCAACCCGAGCACCGAGCCGATCCCGCTCAGCCGGCGCTTCCAGCAGGTGCTGCAGCTCGCGCTCGAGCTGGCCGAGGCGACGCAGGGGGCCTTCGACCCGACGGTCGGCCCCCTGTCCGAGATCTACCGCCGGGCCCGGGACGACCCCGAACACCGGCTCGACGAACGGGACCTCGCCGCGGCGCGGGCGCTCGTCGACTACCGGGGCGTGTCGATCCGCGAAGGCGCCCTCGTGAAAGCCCGGCCGGACGTGCGCCTGGACCTCGACGGCATCGTCGCGGGGGCCTGCGTCGACGCGCTCGCCGAACGGCTCGATGCGGCCGGGGTGAGGGCCTACTACCTCGAGGTGACGAGCGAGGTCTTCTGCCGCGGCGAGAAGGCGCCCGGCCTGCCGTGGGTGATCGGCGTCGCGGACCCGCTCGCCGCCGCCGCCGGCGCAGTGGACACGGTCGCCGAGTTGCCGTTGCGCGACCGCGCCCTCTGCACGAGCGGCGACTACCGCAACGCGCTGACCGCAGGGGGCAGGCGCTACCACCACGTGTTCGACCCGCGCACGGGCCGCTCCGCCGACCGCATGGTGGTCAGCGTCACCGTGCTGGCGGACAGGGCCGCGGTGGCCGATGGGCTCGGCACCGCGCTGCTCGTGCTCGGCGAGGAGGACGGCAAGCGGCTCCTGCCGGGCCTCTCGCGTTACGGGACGCTCGGCGCGCTGTTCCTGGTCGGCGGCACTGCCGGCGCGCTGCGCAGGGCGACCTACGGCTGGCCGCAGGAGCGGTGAGGCGAGGCGCCCCGGGCTCGGGGGTTTCGCGGGGTACAAAAAAGGGGCCTCGGTGAGGCACCACCCCACACCGAGGCCCATCCCTGCCACTGGGCCCATGCCCAGGCGTTTCTTTCCACCTGCCGTCCTGTTGCACGCTCCGTGCCAGCCCCGTCGCCGGCCCGATGGCATTCGCGGCCCATGAGTGCAAGTCTCATCGCATGAACATCTTGCGATGGAACCTGGGGCGAGGGGCGGCGCCGCGCCGGCAGCCTGCCTCGTCAAGGCGTCGGACTTCCGTGCCGGCAGGCCGACGGCCCCGTCGGTCAGTCGTCGCCGGCTTTGCCCTCTGCCGCCTTGGCACGGTTCCAGGCCGCATCGAGTTCGGCGAGCGTTCGGTGGCGCAGTTCGTGGCCGAACTCCTGCTCGACGGCGGCGAACCGCCGCTGGAACTTGTCGGTCGTCCCTGCCAGCGCGACCTCCGGGTTCACGCCGAGGTGGCGGGCGAGGTTGCACAGGCTGAACAGCACGTCGCCGAGCTCGGCGGCAACGGCGGCCCCGTCGCCCGCGGCGACCGCCGCGTCGAGCTCGGCCAGCTCCTCGGCGAGCTTCCGGCGCGGGCCGTCGCGGTCGGGCCAGTCGAAGCCGGCGCGGGCGGCCTTCTCGCCGATGCGGAACGCACGCAGCAGCGCGGGCAGCGCCACGGGCACGCCGGCCAGGATGCTGCGCGGCTCCTGCGCGGCCGCCTGCTCCTGCTGCTTGATGCGTTCCCAGTTCCGGTAGGCCGTCTCGGCGCCGTCGACCTGGACGTCGCCGAACACGTGCGGGTGGCGGCGCACGAGCTTGTGCGCGGCGGCCTGCGCGATCGTGTCGACGCCCTCGCCTCCCGACTCGCCCGCGATCTGCCCGATCAGGCAGACGTTGACGAGCACGTCGCCGAGTTCCTCGCGCGCCGCAGCGGCATCGCCGCGGCGAAGTGCGTCGGCGGCCTCGAACGCCTCCTCGACGAGATGGGGAGCCAGACTCGCGGCGGTCTGCTGGCGATCCCACGGGCAGCCGCCCGGTCCGCGCAGCCGCGCGACGGTGGCGAGCAGGTGTTGCAGGCCTGGCAGCGGGGTTGCGGCGCGCTCGGCGGTCATCGCCACAGGCTATCCGCGCCGGAGCGCGGCCCAAGCGGGGACCGCCCTTCCCGTCCGAGCGCCCGCGGCCCATACACGCCGCCGCGGCGGGCGGCGGTCGCCCAGCGGTTTCGACGTGCGGACGGACCGCCGTCCCGTATGGTCGCAGCCTGCCCGGCTGCATCGCCGCCGCGACCCGCACCGATCCCGACGATTCCCCATGGCCATCGAACTCCCCCCGCTCCCGTACGCGCTCGACGCGCTGGCTCCCCACCTCCACTCGCAGACCCTGTCGATCCACCACGGCAAACACCACCAGGCCTACGTGACGAACGGCAACAAGCTGATCGAGGGCACCGAGCTCGCGAGCCGGTCGCTCGTCGACGTCGTCAAGGCGACCGCCGGCAAGCCCGACAAGGCCGGCATCTTCAACAACGCCGCCCAGGTGTGGAACCACACCTTCTACTGGCAGTCGATGAAGCCCAAGGGCGGCGGCCGGCCGGGCGGCGCCATCGCCAGCAAGATCGGCGCCGACTTCGGCAGCTACGAGAAGTTCGTCGAACTGTTCGCGCAGGCCGGCGCGACGCAGTTCGGCAGCGGCTGGGCCTGGCTCGTGCTGAAGGGCGGCAAGCTCGAGGTCACGAAGACGCCGAACGCCGAGACGCCGCTCGTGCACGCCGGCACCACGCCGCTCCTGACGATGGACGTCTGGGAGCACGCCTACTACCTCGACTTCCAGAACCGGCGGCCCGACTACATCAAGACGTTCCTGGATCACCTGGTGAACTGGGACTTCGCGAACCGGAACCTCGCGGTGGCCTGAGCCGCTTCGACGCGTGACCTCCCTGCGCCGCCGCAAGCAGAAGGCCCAGTCCCTGGGCCTCACCGAGGCCGAACTGCAGCTCTGCGAACTGCTCGGCCAGGTGCTCGAACTGCTGCGCTGGAACCAGGTGCTCGGCTACAGCAACCAGTACCTGCTGCACGAGAAGCTCGGCATCGCGCCCGACGAGCGGCACCGCGTGATGCGCGCCGCCGCGGGCGCCGTCGAGCAGGACGGGCGCATCCAGGACTGGGGGCGGAGGCTGCTCGACATCCAGGAGACGCTGCGGCAGATCCACGCGCGACTGCAGCCGCGCCCGGCGCGCGACGGGGCCGCGGAGGCCGCGGAGGCCGCGGATGGCGGCTGAGCCGCAGCGCACGCCGATCAGCGGCTGCGTGATCTGCTGGCAGGAGGCCGACCGCATCGCCGACTGCGTGCGTTCGCTCGGCTTCTGCGACGAGGTCGTCGTCGTCGACAGCGGCAGCACCGACGGCACGCGCGAGATCGCGGCGGGCTTCGGCGCGCGCGTCGTCGTCAACGCCCCGTTCCCGGGATGCGCTGCGCAGCGGCAGCTCGCGGTCGACCTGGCGCGGCACGACTTCGTGCTGTGCCTCGACGCCGACGAACGCGTCGAACCGGCTCTCGGTGCGCGCATCGCGGCGCTCGCCGCCGCGGGCGCGCTGCGCGGCGGCTACCGCATGCAGCGGCGCAACCGATACCTGGGGCGCGTGATGCGCCACGGCCTGTTCGTGCCGGACTGGAAGCTGCGCCTGTTCGATCGCCGCGCCGGCCGAGTGGTCGCCAACCCGCCGCACGACCACGTGGCCATGGAGCCGGGCGTGCCGATCGAGGATCTCGCAGGTTGCCTCGAACACCTCAACTACCGGCGCCTGCGCGACCACCTGCGCACGATCGACTCCTACGCCAGCCAGGCTGCTGCCGCGATGGGGGTGGCCGGGCGCCGCGCCGGGCCATTCGACCTGGCGGTGCGGCCGGTCGCGGTGTTCCTGAAGAGCCTCGTGCTGAAGCTCGGATTGCTGGATGGTTGGCGCGGTTGGTTGTGCGCCGGACTCGCCGCCTGGCACGACTGGCTGAAGTACTGGCGCCTGCTGCGGCTGCCCCGCGCACGGAGGCCTTCGTGAAGTCGGTCGACGACGTGCGCATCCTGCACCTGTTCGCGAACTACAAGTGGACGGGACCCGCGGATCCGGCGATCCGCGCGGCCGCGCGGTTGCGCCGGCTCGGGCTCGACGTGGTGTTCGCGCAGGCCGGGTTCGTGCACGCCGGCAACTCGCACGATGTCGCCGGGCAACTCTGGCGGTGGGGCGTGCCGGTCGTCGCCGGCCTCGAACTGCGCAAGCACTTCCACGTGCCGTCGCTGCTGCGCGACGTGAAGGCGCTGCGGCAGCTCCTGGGCCGCGACCGCCACGCGGTCGTGCACTGCCACCTGCCCGGCGACCACCTGCTGGCGGCGCTGGCCTGCCGGCGGCTGGAGGATCCGCCGGTGGTGGTGCGGTCGCTCTACGACCCCGGGCCGCCGGCGCGCGGCTGGCGCGAGCGTTTCGCGTTCGGCCGCACGGCCGGCGTCGTCGCGCCGACCCGGGGGGCGCGCGACGGCACCGTGCGCCGGTTCGGCCTCGACCCCGAGCGCGTGCTGCTGCAGGAGCCGGTCGTCGAGCCAGAGCCGCCCGGTGGCCCCGACCTGCGGGCCCGCTGGGGCCTCGGCGCGCACCACCGCGTCGTCGGCATCACCGCGCGCATCCAGCCGCACCGCCGCTTCGACCTCCTGTGGGCGATCGCGCGGCAGGTCGCCGACCAGCTGCCCGAGGTGCGCTTCGTGCTGCTCGGCCGCGGCAACGAGCGCGACACGCAGGAACTCGTGCACGGGCCGATCGCGCGGCTCCAGCTGCAGCGGCACGTCGTGCTGCCGGGCTACCAGCAGGGGCCCGACTACGCCGCGGCGCTGCGCTCGTTCGACGTGTTCCTGTTCCTCGTGCCCGGCAGCGACGGCACCTGCCGCGCCGTCTGCGACGCGATGGCGTTCGGCCTGCCGGTGGTCGCCACGTCGCGCGGCATCCTGCCCGAACTGCTCGCGCCGCACCGGGCCGGCGAGGTCCCGGGCTTCGTGTGCCGCGAGGATCCGGCGGCGATGGCGGCGCAGCTCGTGCGGCTCCTGCGCGACGAACCACAGCGGCGCCGCCACGGCGCGGCCGCGCTGCGGCGCGCGCAGCTCGACATGGACCCCGAACGCGCCGCCCGCGCGTCGCGCGCGTTCTACCAGCGCCTGCTCGACCGCGCCGGAGGGCGGCCGTGAGCGGTGCCCAACCCGCCGACCTGCCGGTGCTCGAGGTCTGGTGGCGGCACTTCGTCGCCGCGGGCCGGCTGCCGGAGGACGTCGCGTGCGTGCAGCAGCGGCTCGTGCGCGCGGTGGGGCGCGGCGAACTGCCGTCGGGGCCCGTGTTCCTGAAGGCGATGACGTTCCCGCGGGCCAAGGACCGGCTGCGCTACCTCGCGCGCGCGCTGCCGGCCGCGCACGAGGCCGCGCTGCTGCGCGCGGTCGCCGCCGCCGGCATCCGCTGCCCCGAGGTCGTCGCCGTGCGCACCGCGCGGTGGGCCGGGCTGCCGTTCCGGTCGCTGCTCGTGCTGCGCGCGCTGCCCGTGGCGGAGCGTGGCGAGCCTGCGGTGCCGCGCCTGCGCGACGCGGCCGCGATCGCCGCGCGCCTGCTCGAGGCGGGCATCGAGCACGGCGACCTGCACGGCGGCAACTTCGTGCGGCTGGCCGACGGCGAACTCGCGGTGCTGGACCTGCAGTCGGCGCGGCTCCGCGGCCGGGTGTGCGGTTCGGCCTCGGCGCGCGTGGCCGCCGCCGCGCGGCTCTTGCGCGAACATCTCGGCGGGCCGGCGGCCGCCGCGGAACCGCTGCTGCAGGCCGGCCTGCTGCGCGATGCCGGGCAGTTCGCCGAGGCGGTCCGCCTCGCCGAAGAGCAGCAGCGGCGCTTCCAGCGCGGGCGCGTGCTGCGTTGCCTGCAGGAATCGACCGAGTTCGGCCGGCGCTGGCACTGGTGCGGCGTCGAGCACCACCGGCGCGGCGGGCTGCCGCGGGGGCGCTGGCTGCCGCCGGATCCGCGGGCCCTGCGGTGCTGGCTCGGCCAGCGCGCGCTGCACCTGTTCGAGGCGCGGGCGCCGGTGTTCGCCGCGCTGCGGCGCAGGTGGTGGTGGCGGAGCGGCATGGGTGCTCTGTATGCTCCGCACGCGTGCAGCGAGGATCGCATCGAGGCGGAGCTGTCGGCGGCGGCGGCGGGGTACGAGCGCCATTGCGCGGTGATCCACCCATGACGCCGGCGCGCCATCGGCCGCGGCAGCGGGTGGCGCGTTGACTCCCCCCGGACACGGGTCGGGGCCCGCCTCGCCGGCGGAACCGGTCTTCGAACTGCCGGCGGTCGCCCCCGCGGGGCTGCGGTCCCGGCTCGGCCCGGTGCGCCGCGTGCTGTTCTACGGCAAGAGCATGTCGCGCACGCGCTGCACGGGCGCGCTCGTCGACGCGCTGCGCGAACACGGCGTCGAGGTGCGCTGGCGCAACATGGCCACGCTGCGCCGCTGGTTCGGCAGCAACCTCGCGAACCGCCTGGCGCGGGCGGAGTTCCGCAGCTACCGGCCCGACACCGTGTTCGTCTTCTTCCGCGACCTGCCCGCCGTGCTCGCCGACGAGTTCCGCCGCGACGCACGCATCGTGGTCTGGTGCGAGGAGGCGCTCGAGGCGCTCGACGGCTCCATCGTCGACTACTTCGCGCTCGCCGATCTGGTCTGCCTGAGCAACCCGGCGCGCCTGTCGTGGCTGCGAGAACGCGGGCTCGACAACATGGCGTTCCTGATGAGCGGCTTCTCGGCGCGTTTCCACCACCCCGCGCCGCCGCAGCCGGCCCGCCGCGACGTCGCGTTCATCGGCGGGCCGGGGCGCCGCGGCCAGCGCGCCGCGTTCCTCGCCGAGGTCGCGCGGCACTTCGACACCGAGGTGTTCGGCCTGCACTGGCACCGCTGGCGGCACGCGACCGGCGGCCTGCGCGTGCGGCCGCCGGTCGACAACCGCGGCTACGCGCGCCTCTGCGCGAGCTCGCGCATCGTGCTGGGCCTCAACGAGGTCAACGACGACCTCTACTACTGCAGCAACCGGACCTTCCTGACGCTGGCCTGCGGCGGTTTCCACCTGACGCACTACGTGCCGCGGCTCGAGGACGTGTTCCGCGACGGCGAGCACCTCGCCTTCTTCCGCGACGAGCAGGACGCGCTGGCGAAGATCGCGCACTGGCTGCCGCGCGAACGCGAACGCGCGCGGATCGCGGCGGGCGGCCACGCCGAGGCCATGCAGCACCACCGCTACTTCCACCGCGTCGCGCGCATCCTGCACTGGCTGCAGCAGGGGCTCGCGCCGGCGGGCGCGGTGCCCGCGGACGTGCGGCCGTCCTGGAGCCCGGACGCCGATCCGCACCGGGCCGAGTCCCGCGGCGACTGCTGACCGGAGCGCCGGCCGCCATGCGCATCCTGCACGTGCTCGCCGAGACCGGCTTCTCCGGCGGGGAGGCGCAGCTGCAGTTGATCCTCGCGCACCTGGCCCGCGGCGGGCACGACAACCACGTGGCGCTGCCGCCGGGTGCGAAGTTCGCCGCCGCCGCGCGCGCGGCCGGGCTGCCCGTGCACGAGGCGCCGCTGCGGCGCTGGTGGCGGCCCGACCTGTGGTGGCGGTTGCGGTCGATCTACCGCCGCACAGCGCCCGACGTGATCCACTTCGCGTGCGGCAGGTCGCTGCTGCTCGGCGGTCTCGCGGCGGTCGGTGTGCCGGCGGCCAGATTCACGATCCGGCGCATCGACTACCCGATCCGCCGCGGGCTGCTCGGCGGCTTCCGCTACACGCACCTCGTCGACCACACGATCGCGATCTGCGGCGCGATCCGGACGCGCCTGCTCGCCGCCGGCGTGCCCGGCGAACGCATCACGCTCGTCTACGACGGCATCGATCCGGGGCCGTGGACGGGGCTGCAGGCGGGCAAGGCCGCGGCGCGCGCGCGGCTTCGCGTGCCCGCCGAGGCGCAGGTGGTCGCCTGCGCCGGCGTGCTGCGGCCGCGCAAGGGCCAGCACGTGCTGCTCGACGCGTTCGCCGGCCTGCTGCGCGAGTTCCCGCGCGCGGTGCTGTTCCTGGCCGGCGGCGGCAGCGAACACGGCAGGCTGCAGGCGAAGGCGGCGGCGCTCGGTCTGCGGGACCGCGTGTTCCTGCCGGGACCGGTGCGCCCGGTGCACGACGTCTACGCGGCGGCCGACCTGTTCACGATGCCGTCCTTCCACGAAGGGCTGTGCAACGCGTGCCTCGAGGCCGGTTTCGCCGGGCTGCCGCAGGTGCCGTCGGACGCCGGCGGCAACGGCGAGATCGTCGTCGACGGGATCACCGGCGCGGTGGTGCCGCGCGGCGACGCCGCTGCGCTCGGCGCCGCCATCGCGCGCTACCTGCGCGACCCGGCGCTCGGCGCAGCCCACGGCGCGGCCGGCCGGGAACGGTGCCTCTCGCTGTTCACCGCCGACCGGCTCGGGCCGGAGATCGAGGCGGTCGCGCAGCGGCTGGCCGCGGCCGGCCGGCGTGCGTGACCGGCGCGCTTCACAGGGCGGCGGGCCACAGCCACGCGAAGGTCGCGCCCGTGACCGCCGCGTAGATCGCGCCGTCGAACAGGAACTTCAGCGTCGTGCTCCAGCGCACGCCCTTCCAGATCGAGTCGCTGACGTTCGAGAGGCCGTAGGCGAGCAGCGCCACCGTGCCGGTGACGCGGAACACGCGCAGGCCGTCGGTGCCGGGCAGCAGGGCCACGCCCGCGACGTTGGCGACGACCGCGCCGACCACGAGGCAGAACAGGAACCAGCACACGAGAGCGGCGCCGATGCGCGGCGGTCCGTTGGGGCGCACGACCATCGTGCCCACCGGACCTTCGCCGTACTTCGCGAGCATCTCCGGCGCGCTCATCTCCTGCATCGAACCCGGGCACGGGAACATGTACTGGCCCGGCGGCACGCGGCAGGACCGCAGGGCGGCCAGCGTCGGCGCCTCGTCGGGCAGTTTCCGGTAGTCGCCCTTGTGGATCGGCAGCACCATGTGCAGCAGGGAACTGGCGAGGAACACGAACACGGCCGCGAGCAGGATCGGCAGCCAGAACACGGCGAGGGTCGTCATGGGCCCAGTCGAGCGCCGGCGCCGCGGCCCCGCAAGCCCTCGCGCGGTGCCGTGGCCCGGCGGGGGGCCGTTCTGCTACCTTGCTCGCCGCGCCGCGCCGCGGCTGCCGATAACCATCCCGTGACCGTCCCCGACCTGAAGGCCGATTGCCGCCACGTGCGCTGGGACCGGCCCTGCGCGCCGCACAAGCTGCGTGGCCGGCGCTGCGCGACCTGCGGCGAGTACGACCCCGTGCGCGCGCGGATCCTCGTCGTGAAGCTCGCGGCGACCGGCGACGTGCTGCGCACGACGGCGTTCCTGCCCGCGATCCACGCCGCCTGGCCCGGCGCCAGGGTCACCTGGGTCACGCGTCGCGTCGCGGTGGGCCTGTTCGAAGGCAATCCACTCGTCGACGAGGCGCTGGCGACCGACGACGCGGTGACCTCGGCGCGGCTCGCGACCGAGACGTTCGACGCCGTGTTGTGCCCCGATGCCGACCCGGAGGCGGCCGCCCTCGCCGCGACGGCGTCCGCGCGCGAGCGGCGCGGCTACGTGCGCGACGCCCGCGGCCACGTGGTGCCGCTCGGGCCCGGCGCCGCCGCGTGGCTCGCGATGGGCCTCGACGACGCGCAGAAGCAGGCGAACCGCCGGACCTACCAGGAACTCGTCGCCGCGGTGCTCGGGTTCGATCCGGCCGCCGTGCGCGAGCCGATCCTGCAGCCGTCGGCCGCGGACGCGGCGGCGGCGGCGGCGTTCGTCGCGGGGCTGCGCGGCCAGGGGCCGGTCGTCGGCCTCAACACCGGCGCCGGCGGCCGCTGGGCCTACAAGCAGTGGACGCTGGCGCACCAGGCGGCGTTCCTGTCGCTCGCCGGCGCGGCGGGCTGGCGCGTGCTGCTGCTCGGCGGGCCCGAGGAGGTCGAACGGCACCGCGAACTGCTGGCGTCGGCCGCGGGGCGGCCCGTGTTCGACGGCGGCAACCACAACGGCTACGGCCGCTTCGCCGCCCTCGTCGAGCAGTGCCGTGCGATCGTCACGAGCGACTCGCTCGCAGTGCACGTCGCCGCCGCGCGACGGGTGCCCGCCGTCGTGCTGTTCGGCCCGACCTCGGCGCACGAGATCGAACTCTACGGCCGCGGCAGCAAGATCGTGCCGCCGGGCCTCGACTGCCTGTGCTGCTATCTGCCGCGCTGCGACCGCGTGCCGCACTGCCAGGCCCTGATCGAGCCGGCGACCGTGTTCGCGGCCGTGCAGCGCTGGCTCGCCGTTCCCGGCCCGGGGCGATAGGTTCCGCACGTGGTCCCGAGGAGACGCCTTGAGCCGTTCTGACCTGCTGCTGCGCGACGGGCGCGTGCTGCCCCGGGAGTGCCTGCACCTGTCGTTCGCGCGCAGCGGCGGGCCCGGCGGCCAGCACGCGAACAAGACCGAGACGAAGGTCGACCTGCGGCTCGACCTCGACGCCGCTTCGGCGGTGCTGGGCGACGCGGACGTGGCGCGCATCCGCGCGGTGCTCGGGGCGCGGCTCGACCAGGACGGCCGGCTCTGCGTGGTCGCGAGCGAACACCGGAGCCAGTTCCAGAACCTCGGTGCAGCGATGGCGCGCATGGCGAACCTGATCGCCGCAGCGCTCGTGCGTGCCCGGCCGCGCGTGCGGACCCGGCCGACGAAGGCGAGCCAGCGGCGCCGCGTCGAGCAGAAGCGCCGGCGCGGCGAGCAGAAGCGCGGCCGTCAGCGCGAGCCGGGCGAAGGCTGACGGCCGGGGGCCGGGCCGCCACGCGCTTGCGCGGCGGCGGCGGGGCGGGGAAGGTGGTCGAAGCCATGCCAGCCAGCAACGCGCCGCAGCGGCCCACGCCCGCCACCTTCGCGGCCCTGCCGCCGGACCTCGCGCCAGCCGTGGCCGGGCTCTGGAACGGCTCGCTGGGGCACACCGTGCGCTGCGTGCCGACGCGGCGCGTGGTCGCCGCCGAGACCGGGGCCGGCTGGCTGTTCGGCAAGTGGCGGGTCGGCGCGCGCGCCGACGCGGCGGCGGAGTGGCGCTGGCTGCACCTGCTGCCGCTGCTCGGGCTGCGCACGCCAGCACCCGTCGCCTGGCTGCGGGAGGGTCGCCGCTCGCTGCTCGTGACGCGCGGCGTCAGTGGCCGCCCGCTCGACGCCTGGATGGTGACGGCGGCGCGCGAGGGCTTCGCGGAACCGCTCCTCGACTACCTGTGCCGCCGCGTCGCGCCGCTGCTGCGCTGCCTGCACGGGCAGCGGTTGGCCTACCGCGACCTCTACTGGAACCACGTCTTCGCGGACGACCCGCGCGGCGACCCGGCGCCGGTGTTCCTCGACGTCGAACGCGTGTTCCGCCCGCGTTGGCGCTGGCGGCGATGGCTCACCAAGGACCTCGCCGGTCTGCGCGCTTCGGTGCCCGCGGCGGTGGTGGTCACCGAACGGCAGATGTTGCGGTTCGCGCGCGCCTGCCTGGGCCCCGGCCTGCGGGCGCACCGTGCGTTGCTGGCGGCCGTGGTCAGGAAGGCACGGCGCATCCGGCGGCACGAACCGCGGTTCGGCTGAACCGGGCGGCCGGGTGGTCAACTGCGCCGGCGGCGGTGACGGACGGTCAGGGCGATGCCCAGCAGGCCGGTGCCGACCAGGAACAAGGTGCTGGGTTCTGGCACCGGCAGCGCCTGCGGGCTCCCTCCTCCCGGTGCCTCCGGAGTCTGGACCCGCGGCGCGGACTCCGCCACGGCTTGCGGGGAGGTCGGACCGCTCGGGCGGTCGGAAGGCAGGACCTGCTGGGCCGCGCAGACGCTCGAGGCGAGCCAGCAGACCAGGGTGCATGGGGCGAAGCGCACGGACGAACTCGAGGTGCGGGGCAGGAGGTGTCGAGCCCGGCGGGAGCGAGACCGCCGATGGAAGAAGCAGGAGAGTACTCCTGCTGCGTCGGGGAGCAAGGTCGGCGGCGGCAATCCTCCGGTTTCCGGTGTCGAGAACTCGTGAATCCGGAGTCGCGGGTCCGGTGGCATCGCCCGAAAGCCGGTCTGGGGCGGGAGCGCCCTGGCTCGCCGCATTCTCGTCGCGAGGCTCCCGGCCGGCGGCCTCCTGGCGTAGAGTCCGCACGCCTGGTCTCCGGACGGCCGCCGGCGGCAACTGCCGCGGGAGGAAAGTCCGGGCTCCCAAGGGCAAGGTGGTGGGCAACACCCACCGTCCGCAAGGACAGGGAAAGTGCCACAGAGGGG
>VGXW01000115.1 GCA_016873195.1 Planctomycetota bacterium
CCCCTTCCAGCAGGGGCCGGCCTGGGCGTTCGTCTCCGACACCGTGCGCGTGCGCGGCGGCGGCCAGGTCGACGCGGGGGATCTCGACGTGCTGCGCGAGGCGTTCGGCACCTGGCCCGAGCCGATCCCGCGCCCGTTCGTCTGCCTCTACGGCGGGCTGAACTTCTTCCTGGGCAACTCCCCGGAAGCGGCCGGCGGCTTCTCGCAACAGGCGCTCGACCGCCCGCCGCCGCTCGCGGGTGGGCCGCGGCGCTACCCGCCCAACCTCGTGTTGCCGCGCGACGGGCAGCTCGCGCCCCGCTACCCGGTGCACCTCGACCTGCTCGCGCACGGCTACCGGCACGGCCTCGCCGACCTCGCGGCCGATCCGGCAGGCGGCATCGGGAGGATCGGCAAGAAGCTCCGGATCGGGCTCGAGGGCGCGGTCGGCGGCCTCGGCGGGTTCGCGGTCCCGATCGGCCTGTCGGGTCTGCGCCGGCCGGTCGACATGGTGCAGGCCCAGGGCCTCTGGGCCGACGCCTTCCGCCTTCTGGTGCTCGCGGTCGCCGCCGCCGGGCTCTGGCGGCTCCGGCGGCAGCCCTGGCTCGCCGCGTGGCTCGTGTTCGCCGCGACGAAGTTCCTCGTGATCGGGGCGTTCTTCGGCTACGCGCGGCAAGGGGCCCTGTGCGTGCCGCTCGTGGCGGTCGGGGTCGCCGCGGTGGCTCTGCGCTGGCTCGGCGCAGGGCACCGGCCGTGGCTCGGTCTCGGCCTGCTGCTGCTGGCTCTGGAGGCCGTGCGCGCGCTCACGGTCGGCGTCAGCGTGGACCTTGTGCCCGCCGCCGGGCCGCCCGCGGTTGCCGACCACCGGGCCCACGAGGTCGCGTTCCCGTTCCGTTGACGGGCATCAGGCGAACAGCGCGAGCCCGAGCAGGGCGAGGGCCAGCAGCAGCACGGTCCGGGCTTCGGCGCGGGCTTCGCGGATCCGGCGGGCCCTGGCGGCCCTGGGACGGCCCACAGCGCAAACGCACACGCACCGCCGCAGCCCGAGAAGGGCCAGGGTCAGAACGTCACGGCGCAGCCGAGCCAGAGCCACTGCTGCTGCACGGAGGTCCGCGCGCGGTCGCCGTAGAGGTCCGTGTCGGTGCGGGCGAACCCGAGGTGCTGGAACTCGTAGGCGAGCTCCGCGGTGAAGCTGCCGACCGTGCCGGCGAGGCCGACGCCAGCGCCGGCCGACCAGCGGGCCGTCGCGTCGCGGTCGCTGCCGCCCCGGTGACGTTCCTGGAGCCAGGCCGCGCCGGCGTCGGCACGGGCGCGCACGAAGGTGTCGAGGTGCGCGGCGGCGTCGCCGAACACCCGGCAGCGCGGTTCGACGGCGACGGCCGGACCGATCGAGAGCCAGGACCGGTGCACGTCGGCCTGCCAGTGGTCGAACTCGAGCCAGTCGGCGAGCAGGCCGGCGCGCGCCGTGACGGCAAGATCGCCTGCGGCGTCGACTTCCCAGCGCAGGTGCGGGAAGGCCGACAGGCCACGCAGTTCGGCGTCGGCGCGCCGGGGTTCGACGCCGTCGTTGACGAAGCGGCCGAGGAACAGGTCGTCGTCGCTCGACAGCGCCCGCAGCTGCAGACCCGCGCCGCGGCGCGCGGTCGCGGTGCCGTCGATGCCGAGTTGCAGCGCCGCCGCGTTGGTGCGGTCGCGCAACTGCGTGCCCGGCACGCTGGTCCGCACGCTGCCGCCGGCGACGGCCGCCGACAGCCGCAGCGGCCGGGCGGATTGCACGATCGGCCGCGGGCGCGCGGGTTCGATCTGGTCGAGGTGGGGCCGCGCGCGCTCCGGCCCCTGGGGGACCGGCTGCTGCGCGCGCAGGGCCGCCAGCGTCGCCGCGTGATCGCGCGGCGCGTGCAGCCGCAGCAACCGGTCGCGCTGCACCTCGGCCCAACGCTCGGCCGACGCAGGCCCCGCGGCGCAGGCCGCGAGCGACAGCAGCAACAGGGAACCGGTTCGATGGCGCATGGCGGCTGCTCGGTCGAGCCAGGCAACCGTAGCCCCGGCCCGGACCGCGCGCGGCGGTGCGGGAGCCCGGGCCGGCCGGCGCGCCTGGAAGCCGCGTCGCCAACGGCGCGACCGCGCGTCCCGCGTCGGGACGGCCCGCCCTCACCACATGACCTGGCCGCCGCAGTGGCTGATCGCCTGGCCGGTCATGCCGCTCGCCGCGTCCGAACACAGCCAGACGACGAGTTCGCCGATCTCGCGCGGCTCGAGGATCCGCCCGAGCGGCACCGCGGCGAGCGCCGCGCGCCGCGCCGCCGCGTAGTCCGTGCCGGCGCTGTGCGCGAGCAGTTCCATGCCCGCGCGCGCCATGTCGGTCTCGACCCAGCCGGGACAGATCGCGTTGACCGTGATACGCCGCGGCGCCAGTTCGAGCGCGAGCGCCTTCGTGAAGCCGATCACGCCGTGCTTGCTCGCGCAGTAGGCCGTGTAGCCCGGCGCGCCGAACCGGCCGAGCACCGAACTGATGCTGACGATGCGCCCCGCGTCGGGCAGGTGCCGCAGTGCTGCGCGCGTAACGTGGTAGGTGCCGTCGAGGTTCGTGCGCACGATCTGCTGCCAGCGGTCGGGGCCGGGCAGACCGCAGCCGTTGGGACCGCCGGCACCCGCGTTGTTGACCAGCACGTCGAGGCCGCCGAGCGCCTTCGCCGCGCGGTCGACCGCGCGGTCCGTCGCGCGCCCGTCGACCAGATCCGCCGTGACCGCGACCGCGGCGACGCCGCGCGCGCGCAGCGAGCCGACCGTGCGCGAGAGCGGCGCGCGGTTGCGGCCCAGCACGGCCACGGCGGCCCCGTTCGCCGCGAGCCGCTCGGCGATGCCGGCACCGATGCCGGTGCCGCCGCCGGTGACGAGGCAGCGCCGACCGCGCAGCGCCTTCATCGGTGGGCGCCGAGCATGCCGACCAGCGCGTCGACGAGCCTGCCGATGCCCGCCGCGACCTCGTGCACGCGCGCGGCGCACATGTAGGCCGGGGTCGTCACTACGCGCTGCTCGGCGTCGACGACGCAGTCGGCGACGGCGCAGTCCTGGTGCACCGCCCCGAGCTGCCGCAGCGCCGCCGCGGTGCCCGGATCGTTGCCGATCGTGAGTCGCGGGTGCGCCGACCTGCCGAGCACGGCCGCGACGACGGCCGGCGCGATGCAGATCGCGCCGATCGGCTTCTTCGCCGCGTGCATCTCGCGCAGCAGCCGCGCGACCTCGGCGTGCACCGTGGCGGCAGCACCCTGGTCGGCGAAGTCGCTGAGGTTCTTCGCCGCGCCGAACCCGCCGGGCAGGATCAGGCCGTCGAGCTGCCGCGCGCCCAGCGTCGCGAGGTCGACGATGCGGCCGCGCGCGATGCGGGCCGCCTCGACGAGCACGTCGCGCGAAGGACCCGGCGCGGGTTTGCCGGTGGCGTGGTCGACGACGTGGCGCTGCGCGCCGCGCGGCGCGGCACAGACGGCCTCGACCCCGTGCCGGTCGAGGTGCAGCAGGGTGAACACGGCCTCGTGGATCTCGGAGCCGTCGAGAAAGCCGCAGCCGGACAGCAGCACGCCTACCTTGCACGACATTGCTTTCCTCACCGGGTTCGGACGAAGATGCCGTGGATCATGCACCTGGCCCGCACCTGCGTCACGTCCGCGCTGGTCCTGTTCGCCGCCTGCGCCGCCGCGCCGGAACCGGCCGCGCGCAGCGCCACCGGCGCCACCTACCGCGAGGCGTTCGCCGCCGCCGCCGGCAGCCGCATCGTCCGGACCCTCGACCGGGCCGCGTTCGCCGGCGAACTGCGGCAGGTGCGCGTGCTGTGGCTCGGCGACCAGCACGGCAGCTCGCGCGTGCACGGGCTGCAGAGCCAGCTGCTCGAGGAGCTGCGGCGGCGCGGCATCCCGATGCTGCTCGTGCTCGAGTGCCTCGGCACGCAGGACGAGCCGCTGGTGCAGGACTACCTGGCCGGCAACATCGACCTGCTGCAGCTGCGCCGCGCCGTGCGCGAACGCTGGTCGGGGTCCTGGCTCGACGACCCCGAACTCGACCCGTTCTTCTACCGCACGCTGCTGTCGTTCGCCGCGCGCCAGGGCATCCCGGTCCGCGCGCTCGAGCCGGTCCCGCGCGCGCCGCTGGCCGGGCGCGATGCCGCGATCGCCGAACGGGTCGCCGACATCGCCGAGGCGCACGGCGACCGCCTCGTCGTCGTGCTGGTCGGCCAGGCCCACCTGCTCGGCCAGGGCGACCTCGTGCACCGCACGAACCAGCCGTGCCTCGCCGTCGGCGCCGAACCGCCGGCGGCGCTGCGCGGCACGGCGCCCGCGGACGGCCCGCGCGACCTGCTGCTGCAGAGCGACTCGGGCCTGTTCTGGTTCGGCGAGCTGTGCCGCGAGACGCGATGACGGCCGCGCGCGGCGCCGGCACCGCTCAGCGCAGCCCTTCGGTCACCAGCAGCGCGCGGTCGCGCATGCCGAGCAGTTCCTGCAGCTGGTCCGGGTAGAGATCCAGGAACGGCAGGGCCGGGTGCTCGCGCAGTTCGCGCTCGGCCGGCACCGCGCCGAGCGGCCCCGGCGCGACGAAGTGCGCGATCCGGTCGGCGAGCGCGACCATCATCGCGGTCGCCGGGAAGCGGGTCTCCGCGGCCGGGTCGTGGTGCGCGCGCACGGCGGCGATCACCTGCGGCGGCAACTGCCAGGCTTCGGCGAGCAGCACGCCCGCCTCGACGTGCTGCTCGTCGACGGCGTGGGCCAGGTAGGCGGCCGGGACCGCGCCGGTCCGGCCGACGGTGCGGTCGAGGTTGTCGAGCAACAGCGCCTTGCCGACGTCGTGCAGCAGGCCGCACAGGAACGCGGTCTCGACGTCCTGCCGGCGCAGCCGCGCGATCTCCTTGCTGTAGAAGCCGGCCACGACCGAGTGCCGCCACAGCGCCGCGAGCAGTTCCGCGCACTTCGGGTCGGTGAACAGGCGCCCGCGCACCGCGACCGCCGTCGCGATCTCGACGACGAGTTGCAGGCCCAGCCGGCTCACGGCCTGCTGCAGCGACGCGCACGGCACGCGGCCGGCGTAGGCCGCCGAGCTCGCCACGCGCAGCACGCTGCTGGCGAGTGCCGGGTCGCGGTGCAGGATCGCGGACAGCTTCGCGGCGTCGGTGTTCTCCTTCTGGCAGGCGGCCATCACCTCGGTCGCGGTGCCGGGCATGGTCGGCAGCTCGAGCTTGCGGTCGGCGATCTGCCTGGCGAACGCGCGCGAGAGGTCCGAGGTTGCCGTGGTCATCGCCGGACACATCGGCAGCGGGCCCTGCCGGGGTGAACGGCATCCCGCCGGCATGGGTGCCAGGGCGCCGCGAGCGGAGGTGCCGGGGCCGGCCCCCGCCGCCGCCGCGGCTGGTATCCTGTCCGGCGCCGCCCACCGGACCATGTCCCACCCGCTCCGCCCCGCCCCGGCCGCTCTCGCCGCGCTCGCCCTCGCGCTGCCCGCGCAGGCGCCGCCGGCCTGGACCATCGCCACGAACCCCGCGGGCGTGAATCCCCCGGACGTCGTCGGCGTCGGCAAGCTGACCGCCTGGCGCGACGGCTCCGTGTTGCGCGTGCACTCGGCCAGCACGCGGCGGTGGCACTCGCTCGCGATCGGCCCGGGCGCCGTGCTGCGGATCACCAACGACTGCCTCGTCGTGCAGGACGGCGCCACGTGGCACGGCTTCGCCTCGCACCGGGGCCGCTTCGAGCCGCTGCCGGTCTCGGCGCAGGCGCAGCTGCTGAATCCGCTCGGCAACAACAACGACTCGCTGCTGCTCGTGCGGGACGGCAGCCTGCTGCACGCGTTCAGCGGCTTCACCGGCACCTGGGTGACGCGCCCGGTCTCCAGCGCCTTCGGCTGGTCCGTGCAGCGCCACGTCGCCCTGATCGCCGACGGCGTGCTGCTGTCGGGCCTCGATGCGTACTCGGGCCAGTGGCACGACCTGACGGTCGCGACGCCGCCGATCACGCTGAGCACCGACGGCACGGCGGGCCTCGCGATCGGTCCGACCGAGATCCACGGCTTCTCGGCGAACACCGCGTCCTGGCGCTCCGCGCCGGCGGTCCCCGGCGCGGCGACCGCGCGCAACGACGACTGGATGCTCTGGTACGACCAGCACCAGATGCTCGCCTACAGCGGCACGCAGGGCCGCTTCGAGCAGGCTCCGGTCGGCGCCGCCGCCGTGGTCGCGAACGAAGACGACTTCGCGCTGGTCGACACGGTGTTCGGCCTCGTCGCGTGGTCGGCGATCCGCGGCGCCTTCAGCGCGCCGATCGCGCCGGCCGGCGCGCGCGTGCGCGCGAACGTCGCCGTCGCGACGATCGCCGAGGCCGGCGCCGTGCACGGCTACAGCGCCGCGCGCAACACCTTCGCGACGCTGCCGCTGCCGTCGTCCGCCGAGGACGCCGCCGGTTCGGTCGCCTACGCGCTCGACGCGGGCACGGGCCTGCCCTGGTGCTACAGCGCGCTGACGGGCCTCTGGTGCGCGCCGCCCGCCGACGTGTTGCCCGGCCCGCCCGCCATCACGACGACCATGGCGCTGCTGCCGACCACGTCGGGCGTGCGCGCCTTCTCGGCGCGCAGCGGCGCCACCGTGCCGCTCGCCGCCGCGGGCCTCACGCTGCTCGGCAACGCCACCAGCGCGCTGGGCGGCGCCTGGAACGCGACCGACTTCTTCGCGTTCGACGCGCGCACCGGACGCTGGCAGAGCCTGCCGCGCGCGAGCCCGTCGCCGCCGGTGGTGCAGATCTGGCGCACGGCGATGTCCGTGATCGACGGGCAGGTCGTCGCCGGCTTCGGCGCGCAGGACGGCCGCTGGTCCACTGCGGTGCTGCCCGAGCCGATGGTGGCCATCCGCACGAACTCCGAGGGCAGCCGCATCGTCACGGCGAGCCACGTGCTCGCGCACGCGGCGGTCGCGGAACTCACCTGCGCCGCGCAGTTCCCCGAGTTCCGGCGCGTGTTCGCGGCCGGCGGCACGGCGCGCTTCTACCTGCCGCTCGGGTCCGGCGACCTCGCGGTGTTCGCGGGCGGCCTGTTCGCGCCGGCGCCGATCGCCGTGCCGGGCTTCGGCGCGCTGCTGCTGGACCCGGCGACCCTGGCGGCGCTGTTCGTGCTGCCCGACCCCTCCGGTTCGACGGTCGAGATCCTGCTGCCGGTGCCGGCGAGCGCGGGCCTGCTCGGCTCCGAGTGGGCGTTCCAGGCGCTCGTGGCGCCGGCCGGCGGCGCTCCGTGGTTGTCCGGCGCGGCGACGCTGCTGGTGTTGTGAACGCGCGCGCCCCGCGCATCACCGCGCGCCCGGCTCGCCCTCGCCGAACACCTGCGCGCGCGTCAGCGGATGCCGCCGTCCCGACGACGGCGCGGGCACGCAGCCCTTCGGGCCCGCCTCGCCGATCCGCAGCTCGAAGCACCACGGTTCGTGGCGGAACACCAGCGCGTGCAGCGTGCCGTGGCGCCGGCCACCGCGCTGCACGGTCGCCAGCACCGCCCAGGCCTCCTCGGGCCCCATGCGGTGGTCGCCGTCCGCGAGGCAGCGCGCGAGCCCCTCGCGCAGCAGTGCTGCGCGCGTGAGGCTGTCCTGCATCGGCGGCCGGCCGTCCGTCCGCGTCAGGAAGTGGTTCGTCACCACCTCGCTGCCGACCGGCCCCTCGCCGAGCACGCACGACGCGTGGTTGGTCTCGAACAGCGCCGCCGGCGCCCGGCCCTGCGGCACCAGCGGCAGCACGACGCGCGTCAGGAAGCCCGCGGGCGGGCTCGTGTGGCCGAGCAGCCGCCGCGCCTCTGCGAACGCCGCCGCACCGTCCTGCGGCCGCAGTTCCTCGAGGATGCGCCGCGCCGCGACCGCGCTCGGCCACGACTCGGGTTCGGGCAGCACCGTGATGCGCGCCGAGCCGGTGTGCAGGAACGCCGCGACGCCGTCCCGGTTGATGCCCGTCACCGTCGCGACGTAACCGGGCCAGGTGACCGAGCAGACCGCGCGGCCGGGCCCCACGTGCGCGACGCAGAGCAGCGCCGTGTCGACCAGGTGCGCGCCCGTGAACGGCCAGTCGAAGTTGCGCGCCGTCAGCACGCCGCCGCCGTCGGCCTGTTCGCCCCAGACGGTGAAGCCGCTGCAGCCCATCAGGCCGAACACGTCGAGCGCGTTCGCGACGAGCAGGTCGGTGAGGTCGAGGTCGCGGTCGAAGACCGGCAGGCGCAGGTCGACCTTGCGGTCGAGCAGACCCTGGTGGAGACCCTCGAGTTCCTGCCGCACGTCGTCGGGCCAGGCGACGAGCCGCGCGACCGCGTCGCGCGCGAGTTGCAGCAGCGGCCGTTTCAGCCGGAAGCGCGCGGTGAACTCGGCGGCGGCGACGCGCGCGACCTCGGGCCCCAGCAGGAAGCCGTGCGCGTAGCCGCGTTCGCGCGGGCTGCCCCAGGTGCGCAGCAGGTCGAGCCCGCCGAGGCGCTCGAGGCGGCCGTGCACGGCGCGCGCCGGGGCGGCGGACGGGGCGCCGGGCGCCTGCGCGCACAGCGCGGCGGCGAACCACAGGACGAAACCGAGCGGGCGGCGGTCCGGCATGGCGGCACTGTGCCCGCCGCGGTGCGCCCTGCCAACTGCCGCCGGCCGCGGCGGGCAGCGGGTCACGCCGAACCGCCGCCCAGCGCGTCGCGACCGCGCGGCTGCCACGGCGGCGTCGACCCGATCTGTTCGATCGCCTCGGCCGGGTCGTTCGCCACCGTGTAGATGCCGCGGAAGTGGGCCTGGATGAAACCCTCGGCGAAGCCGCGCTCGAGCACGGCGAGCAGCGGCTGCCAGTAGCCGAGCGCGTCGAGCAGCACCACGGGCTTCCGGTGCAGGCCGAGCTGCTTGAACGACAGCACCTCGAGGATCTCCTCGAGCGTGCCGAGGCCGCCGGGCAGCGCGACGAACGCGTCGCCGGCCTCGTCGAGGCCGCGCTTGCGCGCGCGCATGTCGGCGACCGAGGTCATCTCGTGCGCCTGCTCGCAGTGCACGTTCTTGTCGACGAACTGCTGCAGGATCACGCCGATCGTGCGGCCGCCGGCCGCGCGCGCGCCGCGCGACAGGGCCCCCATCAGCCCGTATCGGCCACCGCCCCAGACGAGGTCCCAGCCGCGCTCGGCGATGCGCCGGCCCAGTTCCGCGGCGATCGGCAGGTAGGCCTCGGCGATGCGTTCGCTCGACGACGCGTAGACGGTGACGCGGAACGGCCGTGCGCTCACAGCGTATTCCCCCGCAGGAGCCAGCGGTCGAGCAGCGCGAGCGCCGCCAGCGACTGCCCGTCGCCGAGCTCCTGGTCGACGAGCGCCGCGCGCGCGGCGGCGAACGGCAGACGGTGCACGCTGATGCGCTCGCTGGACTCGAGCTGCTGGTGGTCCTCGGCGAGGTCGCGCGCGAGGAAGACGTGGCATCGTTCCGTCGACGCGCCCTTGTAGGGCGCGAACCTGCCGAGCATCGTCCAGTCGCGCGCCAGCAGGCCGGCCTCCTCGTGCAGTTCCTTCTGCGCGACCGCGAGCGGGTCCTCGCCCGCGCGCATGCCGCCGATCGGGAACTCCCACAGTTCGGCGCCGAGCAGGTAGCGCCAGACGCGCAGCAGCGCGGTCGTGCCGTCGGCGAACACCGGGATCGACGCGCAGCTGCCCGGCATGTCGATGTAGTAGTAGGGCCCGACGCTGCCGTCGCGCAGCACGTAGCGGTCGAGCGCGTAGCCGTGCCACGGGTTCTGCACCAGCAGCTGCCGCGACAACCGCGTGAAGGGGGGGCGCGCCGCCAGACGTCACCTCGCGATCGAGAAGAAGAACTGCCGGCGGTCGTCGCTCTCCTCGAACCGCCACGGCCACGCGAGGTCGAGCGCGATCGGCAGCTCGAGCATCGGCACCTCGATGCGCAGGCCGATGCCGAAGCTGCCGCGCAGCTGGCCGAACGTCGGGTCGTCGATCGACAGGCCGAGCAGGCCCACGTCGGAGAACGCGACCCAGCGCAGCAGTTCGCGGTCGCGGATCTCGTGCTCGAGCCGGGTCGCGACCAGCGGGAAACCCAGTTCGAGCGTCGCCGTGTACATGGCCTCGCCGCCGTACGGGCGCGTGAACTGGCTCGGGCCGGCGCCGCGGAAGTCGAAGCCGCGCAGGTTGCCGCCGCCCATGTAGAAGCGCTCCGTCAGGAACACGTCGTCGCTGCCGCCGAAGGCCCCGGCGACGCCGAAGAAGTGCTCGAAGTGCAGCACCGTGCGGTGCCCCGACTCGTTCCCGCGCAGCGGCAGGTAGAAGTGCGCCGTGTGCGTCAGCTTGCCGAAGCTCTGCTCGCCGCCGAGGAAGCCGCCGACCATCTCGGCGTTCAGCGCCAGCTCGAAGCCCTCGGTCGGCCGCAGCAGGTCGTCCTGGTCGCGGTAGCGCGCCGACAGGCGCAGGCCGCGCAGCTCGGTCTTGCCCTCGGCGGCGTAGGCGAGCGACGTGGCGTCCGGCTGCAGGTCGTCGACCTCGACGGTGTCGTGGCGCAGCGACAGGCCGGCGTTGAACTCGTCGGTGAAGTTGCGCGACAGGCCGAGTTCGGCGCCGAGCGTGTCCGAGGTGTAGCCGTCCGGCAGCCGCCGGATCGACCGGTGCCCCGCGACGCGCAGTTCGTGCGTGTCGTAGTGTTCGCCGAACACGTCGGGCTCGGTCCACTGCACGCGGAACGTGCTCATGCGGTTGCCGGGCGCGAGGTTGATGTCGAGCGTCTGGCCGCCGCCGTGGAACGCGCGGCTGTCGAGCATCTCGCCGATCGCGGTCACCGGGTTCGGCGAACTGGGCAGGTTCCACAGGTCGAAGTTGCGCTTGCGGAACGTGATCGACGCCATCGCGCCCTGGCCGGTGCTGATGCCGACCCCCCAGCGGAACTCCCCCGTCTCGCCGTCCTCGAGGTCGACGGCGAGGTCGAGTTCGTCCGCAGCGCCCGGCACGGGCTCGAACTGCAGGCGCGGCCCGCGCAGGCTCGTCGGGTCGGTGAAGTAGCGCGACTGCTGCAGGTTGCGCAGCGACCGGTCGACGTCGCGCATGTCGATGGGTTCGCCCGGCTTCGCGCGCACGCGCCGCCGGATCACCGCGTCGCGCGTGTGCTGGTTGCCGCGGATCACCACGTCGCGCAGCTTCTTCGGCACGCCTTCGTGGACCTGGAACACGATCTCGACCTCGGCGCCGGCCCCGTAGATCTCGCGCGGCGGGAAGCGCACCACGCAGGCGGCGGGGTCCTTCTCCATGCCGGGGAACGTCGACGGCGGATGCCCGCGCCGGCCGTAGAACTCCTGGATCGCGAGCCAGTCGCGCTGCAGCTTCCGGTGGTCGTAGAACTCGCCGGGCGCGGTCTGCAGCTCCTGCTCGATCTCCGGGCCGGCGTAGCGCGGCGGCTGCTGCAGCGGCTCGCCGCGCGCGTCGACGTGCTCGACGCGGACCCTCGCGATCCGGTAGCGCGGGCCCTCGACGACCAGCAGGGTCAGGTCGACCTCGGTGCGGTCGTCGCTGAACACGACGTCGGCCAGGTCGACCGTCGCGTCGAGGAACCCGCGGCTCCGGTAGAACACGCGCAGCCGGTCGAGGTCCTCGTCGATCACCTCGCGGCTGAAGGCGCCGCCGCGGCCGATCCACCACGCGGGGTCGCTCTCGATGCCCGACTCGCGCAGCAGGTAGTCCCCGGTGCCGATCCAGCCGAGCGCCGGCTCGGCCGGATAGGACGCGTTGCCGAGCACGTGCACGTCGCGGACCGTGACCTTGGGCCCCTCGTCGACCTGGAAGCGCAACCGCCGCGACGCGCGGTCCGCGGGGCCCCGCCGGTCCGCCGGTTCCGACGCGTCGTCGCGCAGTTCGTCGGCGACCCGTTCCTGCAGCTCGATGCCGCAGAACGCGTAGCCGTCGCGCCGGTAGCGCGCGATCAGCACCTTGCGCATCGCCTCGGCCTCGGTCGAGGTCACCTGCCGGGCGGAAGCGAGGCCGAGCAGGCTGTCGACGGTCGCGCGGTCGAAGTGCTCGAGCCCGCGGAACTCCACGCCCGCGTACGTCTCGACGCGCCGCTCGATGCGGAACGTGACCACCACCTCGGCGCCGGCCTCCTGCACGAATCCGGCGACGACGAGGCGCCGCTCGTGCCACAGGTTCGCGCAGTCGCTGGAGACCGAGCGCGCCTCGAACGGCCGGCCGGCGCGCGTCTCGAGGCTGCGCAGGATCGGCGCCGCGGCGGCCGTCTCGACCAGCCTGCCGCGCGGGTCCGCCGTCACGTCGACGAGCTGCACGGTCCGGACCGGCCGGCCCTGCAGCCGCTTGACCGCTTCGTCGAACAGCACGGTGTCGGGGTCCTGGCCCGACGGCACGCGCACGCCCGGCGGTGCCGGGGCCGGCGGCCCGGTCTGCGCCGTCAGCTCGGGCGCCACGGCCACCGCCAGCAGCACGGCCGCGGCCCGCAGGGCACGCGCCGAACCGCGCCCGCCGCGGCGGTCACTGCATCGGTTCGGCCCTGCGGGTGTAGTTCTCAAAACGCATGTACTCGCGGAAGAAGCGCAGCACGACCTCGCCGGTCGGTCCGTTGCGCTGTTTGGCGATGATGATCTGGGCCAGGCCCGCGTTCTGTTCCGTCGGCTTGTAGTAGTCGTCGCGGTGCAGCAGGACCACGACGTCCGCGTCCTGCTCGATGGCGCCCGACTCGCGCAGATCGCTCATGCGCGGGCGGTGATCATCGCGGTTCTCGACGTCGCGATTCAACTGCGAGAGCGCGACGACCGGGATCGACAGCTCGCGCGCGATGCCCTTGAGCCCGCGCGAGATCGCCGAGATCTCCTGTTGGCGGCTCTCGACGCGGCCGCCGGCCGACATCAGCTGCAGGTAGTCGACCACGACCATGTCGATGTCGTGCTTCTGCTTCAGGCGCCGGCACTTCGCGCGCAGCTGCGTGATCGAGATGCCCGGCGTGTCGTCGACGTAGATCGGCGCCTCGTAGAGCCGCGCGGCCTCCTCCTGGAGCCGCTTGTACTGCTGGTCGGTGATGCGCCCCTTGCGCAGCGCCGAGCCGTCGATCTGCGCGCGGCAGCACAGCATGTTCTGGATGGGG
>VGXW01000116.1 GCA_016873195.1 Planctomycetota bacterium
GGGGCAACGATCCGAACCTCGGCAACGCCGCGTTCCGCCTCGACCTGACGCAGGCCCCCGGTGCGAGCCTGATGTGGTGCATCATCGGCATGGGTCCGTGCTCGCTGCCCGGCGTGATCGCGCCGCCGCTGTGCGGGCCGATCTACTCGGTGCCGGTGCTCGGCACGCTCGGCCCGAACCCGGTCATGGGTGCCACCGCCTGCGGCGGCCAGACGAGCTACGCCTTCCCGCTGCCGCTGATGCCGAGCCTCGCCGGCTGGACGATCAGTTCGCAGTGCGCCGGCCTCTGCGCGACCTCCGCGCTGATCGGCACCGCGGTCAGCAACTGCATCAGCTTCACGCTGCAGGGGAACTGAGCCGACCGCTCGCCGGTGCGGCACGACCGCGCCGGCAGCGCCGGGGAACGGCACGGGAACGCCAGCGCACGCGCCGGAGCAGCCGGCGCGTGCGCCCGTGCCGGGCCAGCTCTAGCTACGGCGCCGCAAACCAGGCGTCCGCCCCGACCTCCGGCATCTCGCGCGCCCTGTAGAATGTCCGTGCGAATCGACCCAGAAGGTCCTTTCACGGTGCGGCGGCCCTCCCTACGCCGCCGCGGAGTTTCTCAATGAAGTCCACCATCCTGCTGGCAGCCGCCACGCTGCCGTTCCTCGCCGCGCCCGCCGCGGCGCAAACCCCCGACCACCTCGTCGGGCTCACGCGCATGTCCATCAGCTTGCGCCATGTCGACCACTGGGCCTGCTTCGTGATGGGTCAGTGCCCGGTTCCGATGCCGTCCGTGATCTTGCCCCCGGTCTACGCCGGCGGCACCGGCTGGGACCCTGTCCGCAGCGGGGCCTGGGTCACCGACGGCAAGCAACTCGCCGAGGTCGACGATCAATGCCGCGTGCTCTGCCCCGTGCAGAACATCCCGACCCTCGGCGCGAACGCGTTCGCCACCGGCCTCGACGTCGTCGAGAGCCAGAACCAGCTCTGGATCCTCGACAGCCAGGGCTTCCTGCACTTCTACAGCAACTCGTGCCCGCCGATGCCCCTCGGCCTGTGCAACACGGGCCTCGCGCCGTTGCCGCCGCAGACGTTCACGTCGGGCCTCGCGGTCGACGAGGGCAGCGGGTTCGTGTTCATGGCGCACTGCGACTTCTCCACCGGCGCGAACTTCGTCGCCGTGTCGCGGCTCGCCAACCCGTGCCAGGTGATCTGCCGCCTGACGGTGCCGCCTTGCCCGGCGGGTCCGTTCGGCACCATCACCGGGCTCGGCGTGAACTGGGCACGCGAGATCCTCTACGCAACCGACGGCAACAACACGGTGGCGATCCGCTACGTCACCGTGGGCACCATCTGCCCACAGTTCACGTCGATCAACTGCTGCTACCTGCCGAACACGCTCGACCCGATGGTCGGCCTCGCCGTGCGGCCGGGCCGTGAGACCCCGTTGGGCCAGCCGTGCGGCAACGGCGCCTGCCCGTCGTGCCCGAACGTGCACTCGCTCGGCAACGATCCGAACCTCGGCAACGCCGCGTTCCGCCTCGACCTGACGCAGGCCCCCGGTGCGAGCCTGATGTGGTGCATCATCGGCATGGGTCCGTGCTCGGTGCCCGGCGTGATCGCGCCGCCGCTGTGCGGGCCGATCTACTCGGTGCCGGTGCTCGGCACGCTCGGCCCGAACCCGATCCTGGGCGTCACCGCGTGCGGCGGCCAGACGAGCTACGCCTTCCCGCTGCCGCTGATGCCAAGCCTCGCGGGCTGGACGATCAGTTCGCAGTGCGCCGGCCTCTGCGTGACCGCCGCGCTGATCGGCACCGCGGTCAGCAACTGCATCAGCTTCACGCTGCAGGGCAGCTGAGGTCGCTCGGGGCACCGCGTGGCTGCCGGCCGCCCGGGCCCCTGGAGCATCCGCTGCGTCCGCTGCGTCCGCCTGGCGCTTCATGGGCCGCTTTCCCCGCCGCCCATGCGCATCTCTTCCCATGGGCCGTGCGCAACTGGTGTGCTTCCATCCCGCTCGCCGAGTCGCGGTGACCGGCACCAACTCAGGAGCAAGAACATGGCACGTTGTGGCGGCAAGGGTGGTGGCAAGGGCGGTGGCATGGACAGCGGCATGGGCGGCTGTGGCATGGGCGTCTGCGGGACCGGCAAGAAGAAGCCGGCGAAGAAGGCCAAGAAGGCCGGCAAGAAGAAGGCCAAGAAGGCCTGATCGCAGGGCTGCCACCGCGAGGGCGCCCTCGTCCCGGGTGCCCTCGTCCCGGGCGCTCGGCGCAGTTGCGGCTCGGGCGGCGCTGTAGCGCGGCACGACCGGAGACTGCGCCCTGCGGATGACGAGAACCGCTGCGCGGCGCCGTGAGCTACGTCAGCCGCTGATCCCGCTGTCGGCCGTCACTTGCGGAACAGGCGCAGCGCGTCCTCGCACGGCCGGTCGAGGTCGTCGAAGTCGAACTTCGCCTTCAGGCTCTTCACGCCGTCGAGCGCCTGCCGTACCTGCTCGATCGCCCGCGCGTGCCTTGGCCGCGTTCTCGGCGGCGCGCTGCTTCGCCTCGGCCTCGAGCTTCGCCTGCAGTTCGGCCTCCTTCCTGGGATCGAACGGGCCCGCGAGCACGGACGGCAGACGGAGCGGGCAACAGCCAGCGGGGGTCAGCATGCGGTCACCTCGGCGCGGAACGACAGCATCGAGGCGGGCGAAGGCTCGCCTTGCGCCCGGCGCAGCGAGCACGGGAGACGGTCTCCCTGCGTCGTGCCATCCACCCTCGACGGCCGCGGCATCGGCGCCGGCACTACCGGCCCTCGAGTTGCGCCATGCGCTGGTAGACCTGCGTCACGAGCACGACGATCAGGCCACTCGTCCATCCCAGCACCGCGCACCCGACGGCAGGCCCGACTCCTTCCATGCCAGCCAGGCTGCAGGTCGCTGCAGCAAGCAGCAGTGCCAGATTCAGGAACACCTCGGCCCACGCGAACCACCAGCAGAGCAGCAGCCGTTCCTCGGGAGAACGTCCGTGCAACAACCTCGCTGCCACCCCCCAACAGACCACCCAGAGCACCAAGGGCACTTTGTCGAGGGGTTGCACGAGGAACCCCGTGCCGATGGCCACCGCGCCGATGCCGCACTGGAGCAGGATGAAGAGCATCGAGTGCTCTTCGGCTCGGATCCTCTCTCTCGCCTTCCGAACGAGCAATCTGCGAACGCCATGGGACCTCCAGGAGTCTGCCGAACGGACGGCCAGCCCCTCGAGCGGGGCACCCGGTGAGGTCGGCAAGCCGCTCGCACGAGGACCGACGGAGGCCGGCCGCGGCGGATGATAGTCGACTGCAAGCGCGGGCGCCCTTTCGCCGGGCCTCTCCCCGCTCACCAGCGGTAGAACCCCTGCCCCGTCTTCTTGCCGAGTTTCTTCTCCGCGACCATTCTCCGCATGAGCGCCGGGACCTCGAAACCCAGGAGCCCCAGCTCCTTCCTCAGGTTCTCCGCGATCGCGAGCCGCACGTCGAGCCCCACCACGTCGGTGACCTTCAGCGGCCCCATCGGGTGTCCGTAACCGAGCACCATCGCCTTGTCGATGTCCTCGGCCGACGCGACGCCGGCCTCCAGCATGCGGATTGCCTCGAGGGCGATGCACACGCCCAGGCGCGAGCTCGCGAAACCCGGAACGTCCTTCACCAGGATCGGCTCCTTGCCGAGCTGCCGCCCGTACTGCGTCACCGCATCGATCGTCGCCGGCGCCGTCGCGTCCGTGCGCACGAGCTCCAGCAGCGCCATCAGCGGCACCGGATTGAAGAAGTGCATGCCGATGCAGCGGCCGGGCCCCGCCACGCCCGCGAACACCTTCGCCAGCGACAGCGACGACGTGTTGCTCGCGAGCACGCAGGTCGAGGTCACCACGCCGGCGAGCTCGCGGAACAGTCCGTTCTTGAGTTCGAGCTGCTCGGGCACCGCTTCGATCACGAGGTCGGCCGCACGCGCCGCCGCGGCGCGGTCGGTCGTCGTCGCGACGCGAGCGAGCACCCCGTCGCGCACCGCCGGGCTCGTCTTGCCCTTCTCGACGCCCTTCTGCAGGAAGTCGCGAACGCGGGCGAGCCCCTTGTGCACGAACTCCTCGCTGACGTCCTGCAGCACCACCTGCGAGCCCGCCTGCGCGCACACCTGCGCGATGCCGGCACCCATGGTGCCTGCACCGAGAACCGCCACCTTCGGGAACTTCACTTCGCTCATGCTCGCTCTCCGTGGGCCGGGCCCGCGCTACGCCTTCGTCTGCTTGCCGAGGAACGCGTCCATGCGCGCCTTCTTGTCCTCGCTGTCGAACAGCACCGCCTGCACGGCGCACTCGAACGCCATCGCGTTGGCGTGGTCCGGCCGCGCCAGCGCGTTCAGCGCGCGCTTGGCGCCGCGCACGGCGAGGCGCCCGTTCTGCGCGATCTCGCCGGCGAGCTGCAGCGCCGCGTCGACGACCTGCGCGTCGGGCACGACCTGGTTCGCGAGGCCGATGCGCAGCGCTTCCTCGGCGGCGACCATCCGGCCCGTGTAGATCAGCTCGCGCGCGCGGCCGAGGCCGACGAGGCGCGGCAGCCGGTAGGTGCCGCCCGCGGCCGGGATGATGCCGAGCTTGACCTCGGGCTGGCCGAGTTTCGCCGACTCGCCGCAGATCCGCAGGTCGCACGCGAGCGCCAGTTCGCAGCCGCCGCCGAGCGCGTAGCCGCGGATCGCGGCGATCACCGGCGCGGGGAAGGCCTCCACGCGGTCGAAGACAGAGCTGTTGATCGCCAGCAGCGCGTCGCGCGAGGTGCGTTCGCGCAGCTGCGCGATGTCGGCGCCCGCGGCAAAGGCCTTGTCGCCGGCACCCGTGATCACGAGCGCCGCCACCGACTCGTCGTGCCAGAACTGGTCCAGCAGCCGGTGCAGGCCGTCGACCATCTGCTGGTCGATCGCGTTGCGCCGTTCGGGTGCGTTGAGGGTCACGAGCACGGCATCGCCGCGGCGTTCGTGCAGGACTCGGTCGGTCATGGGGGCGGGGAGAATGCCGCGGCGGGCGCCCGGCGCCAATGGCGAGCTGCGCGCGGGCCCGGGAGGGGACCCTCAGCGCGCCGCGCGCAGCGTCAGGTTGTAGCGGCAGGCCCCGGTGGCCGGGTGCGTGCCGGCCTTCACCGGGCGGATGCCGTGGAAGCAGAGCCGCGACGGGCCGGCGAAGCAGCGAAGCCGAAGGTGCCCTGGCTCACGGCTCCCCCTTCGCCGGCACGGCGCCCTCGCGCGCGAGCAGCGCCCGCTTGCGTTCGAGGCCCCAGCGGTAGCCCGCGAGATCCCCGTCGCCGCGCACCACGCGGTGGCAGGGCACCACGATCGCGAGCGGGTTCTGCGCGCAGGCCCGGGCGACGGCACGCGTGCCGTTCGGCCTGCCCAGGCGCGCGGCAAGCTGGGCGTAGCCGACGGTGCTGCCGCGCGGGATCGACTGCAGCGCCTGCCAGACGGCCCGCTGGAACGTGGTGCCACGCAGGTCGAGCGGTAGGGCGAAGCGCCCGCGGTCCGCATCGACGAACGCGACCACGGCGCCGAGCGTGGCGCGGAAGGCGCGCCCGCCGGCGGCGAACTGCGCGCGCGGGAAGCGCTGCCGCAGATCCTGTTCGAGTGCTTTCGGCTCGTCGCCGAGCAGGATCGCCGCGACGCCGCGCGCGGTCGTCGCGACGAGCACGGTGCCGAGCGAACAACTGGCGCTGCCGAACTCGAGCACTTCGCCGGGCCCGCCCCTGCGGAAACGCCGCGGCAGCATGCCGAGCCGCGCGTGCGCGTCCGCATAGAACCGGCTGGTCGAGCCGTAGCCCGCCCCGTGCAGCGCCGCCGTCACCGTGGCCCCGCGCGCGAGGGCGGTGCGGGCCCGGTCGGCGCGGCACGCCGCCGCGTAGGCGTGCGGCGTGAGCCCCACCACCGCGCGGAACAGCCGCTGCAGATGGAACGGCGACAACCCGGCCGTGGCCGCGAGTTCGCGCAGCGTCGGTGCGCGTTCGGCGGCCTCGATCGTGCGGCAGAGCCGGGCGACGAGTTGGGCACGTCGCGCCGCCGGGGGTTCGGCGTCCGGGCGGCAGCGCCGGCACGGCCGGTAGCCCGCGCGAACGGCGGCCGCGACGTCGGCGAAGAACTCGACGTGCTCCGGCCGCGCGCGGCGGGCGCTGCAGGATGGCCGGCAGCACACGCCGGTCGTGCGCACCGCAAACACGAACGCGCCGTCCGCCCCGGCATCGCGCGCGAGCACGGCGCGCCAGCGCGGATCGGCGACCGTGGCAGCGGCGCGCGCAGCGGCCCGTTCCCCGGTGCGCTCGGCTCGCCTGGACGCTCGCGAGGTCGTCTTCATGCCGCCACCCTACACCGCTTGCGGCAGCACGGCGCTCCGTTCCTTGCGGTCGAATCCGCGTTCTGCCCCGCGGCCGAGCGCCAGGTCTGCGACCGCCGCCGCGGCGATCGCCTGCCAGCCCTCGGCCACTCGGCCGGGGCCGCGCGCATCACCACGCCCCCTTCAGCAGCACCTCTAGGCGCGCCCGCGTTTCGATGAGCACGGTTTCCACGTCGGGGAGGTCGGGCACGAATGGCCCCAGCGTTCGCACCCACGTCGCGCGCACCTCCTCGAGCAGCGCCGGTTCGAAGATGTCGTCGATGGAGGAAATCGCTACGCCTCGGTGGGCACACTTCCGCGGCAGCACCTCGGCCACGCGAGTCCACAGGAGCCGCCCCTCCTCGAGATGGACGAGGTGCCACAGGTCGTAGAAGTCGCGCCCGCGGGGACGGGCCCAGCCGCGCGCGGCCAGCTTCGCCTGCGTCTGTCGAGTCGACCGCAGCTTCTCGGCGCAGATCTCCTCGAGGGCGTAGGTCCGAACCGTCGTGGTGAGCGCTTCCTCGTAGCCGTGGGCGATCGGCATCGCTGCCGCGCGCAGCAGCACGGGCTCGTCGTGCGTGACCTCGATCTTCACGGGCACCATCGGCTGACGTTGCCACGGGAACTGGACGCGGATGACGAACGCTTCCTGGCCACCGGGGTGGCGATCGCGTTCCTCGTATCGCTCGACCATCATCGTGATCGGCGCGAATCCGCGAGCGGCCGCCTGTGCGGCAGCGACCGCGGCACGCACCGCCTGCTCGAGCGCATCCTGTCTGGGACCGTCCACGGCCGAGAAGTCGAGATCCTCCGAGAAACGGTAGCTCTCGAACCAGGCCTTCTTCAGGGCTGTGCCGCCCTTGAACACGAGCGCATCGCGCAGCTCGGCGCGGCTGGCGATGCCGAAGAGCACGTAGCTCTGCGCGTAGTCGCGCTCGACGACGATCTGGCTCACGCGCCCATCCTGCGCCGCCTTTTGGATGCGCCGCTGCAGCGGCTTCATCGGCGCCTCCTCGGTCGGGACAGGTTCTCGACGAGCCCCCAGCGGCGGTTGCGTCTGCCTCGAGCAGGGCGCGTCGGGTCGAGTGGCCGCACACCTTGCATCGGCACAGCCAGCAGCGGCGCGACGACCTCAGGAGCCGCGCCGGTGTGCTCGAGCGCGTAGCCGACGCGGCGCGCGACTGCGGCCTTGCCGTAATGCCGAGCGTGTGCCACGAGCCGCTTCAGGTCGAGTCGCCGCCACTGTTCCTCGAGGATGCCCAGCCCTTCGGCGATGCCGCCAAAGCGTCGCGGCAGCGCGAAGCAGTCGAGCAGCGCCCGCTCGCGGTCGAACATCCGCACGCGCGAGTCGCCAACCCAGATCTCCTCGTCGCCGAAGAAGTGGGCCCGCACGACGGTGGTGATCTCGAACCGTTGGTCGGCGACCTCCCAGGTCGAAGGTGCCGTCCGCACGGCCCCGCGCATGGCCGGCGTGACGACGCGCTTTTGGGTCGTCAGCGTGACGACGCGAGGGATCTGCTCGGTGAGTCCGTGATGGTGCAGTGCCGCCCAGCCGCTGATGGCGGCGGATGGCACGAGCGCCATGCCGAGCGCGAACGGGTGTGCCTCGGGGAAGCCCGGCAAGCCCGTGGCCATGGCGTAGGTCCCGCGCTTGATGCGGCGGACGAGGCCGGCGCGGTCGAGGCGGTGCAGAAGGACAGGCATGTAGGAAGCGGCCACGCCGACTCTGCGGCCGGTCGCGCGCGCCTCGGTCACCGTGAAGGTGGCCATGCCCTGCTCAGCCAGCGAGCGAAGCAGGGCGAGCCCCAGCCCGCCGTAGTGTCGCTCGGTCTTTGCCGCGGGACCCATGCAGGAATAATGTGCTTCGATCCTTATCGGAAAGCAACGGAACGAAGAAGAGAACTCGACCGATCTGCCGCTGACCGGCCGTGGTGGCGCCATCGCCGGCGGTTGTGCAGGCAGGCCGAGGTGGCGCAGGATCCTGCCGATCACTTCCCGGCGGTGAGGAACACGAGCAGCCGGCGGCGGCCACCGCAGGAACAGGCCAGGACGAGCTTCAGGTTGCTGTCGCTTGCCCTTCTGGCTACGTCACTGCCATGGACGCGGCGATCCACCGTTCTGCGACGCAGCTGCAGCCCGACGAGATCAACCGGTTGTGGCAGCACGGGCTGCACGAAGAACGGTTGTTCCACGACCGGCTCAACTACTTCTCCGCCATCCAGGTCGGCTTGCTCGGCGTGTTCGCCGTGCTCTACCACAAGGAACCGTCTCCCGGCGTGTTCACGCCGCTCGCCGCCACGGCCCTCACCATCGCGCTGCTGTGGCTTCGCATCCAGGTGCGGCACTGGCGGTACTGCGTGCACGTGAACGACCGCATCAAGGCGGCCGTGCCCGACTACGCCAGCACGGTGTCGGCGTTCGCGGCGCCCGGACGGACCGACGGGTTGTCGATCTCCAGGCCGCTGGCCACGGCAATCCCGCTGCTGTTCGCGGCGACGTGGTTGGCGTTGTTCGGTTGGGTCCTGCTGCGACGCCACTGCTGACCTGCACACCGGTCGGCGTGCGAGGTGGCCGCGACGCCGGGTTGTGCGCAGGAAGAAGGGCGGTCAGGCCGCGCCGCTTCGCTGCTCCCTGGGCCTGTCATCACTGCTTGCCGGAAGCCCGCCGGGCCTCGGCGTCGCCGAGCTTCGCTTCCTCGTCCGTCTCTGCGACGGCGATCTCGAGTTTCCAGAAACCGATCGCCGGGTCGAGCGCGGCCGCAATGACGCGCCGCACGTCGCGCCACTTCGCCCACTGGTCGACGCGCACGAGGAGCGGCAGCGGCCCCCCGCCTGCGTCTTCATGCCCCCGCTCTGCGCCTCCACCGCACGCACCCGCCCCGTTCCTCGCGTTCGCAGCCGCCTCACGCCCCGCGCCCGAAACGCGCAAGCCACAGCGAACTCGTCAGCACCGACACGCTCGACAACGACATCGCCGCACTGGCGAGCACCGGCGACAGCGACCAGCCGGTCCACGGTTCGAACGCGCCGGCGGCGACCGGAATCGCGAGCAGGTTGTAGACCGACGCGAACGCGAGGTTGCGCCGGATCGTCGCCATCGTCGCGCGCGCGAGCGCCAACGCCGCCGGCACCGCGGCGATGCCGCCGCGCCAGAGCGCCACGTCCGCCGCCGCCGCCGCGACGTCCGCGCCGGTGCCGACCGCCATGCCGACGTCGGCCGCCGCCAGCGCCACCGCGTCGTTGACGCCGTCGCCGACCATCACCACGCGGTGCCCCTGCGCGCGCGCCGCCGCGACCAGCGCCTGTTTGCCCTCGGGCAGCAGTTCCGCGTGCACTTCGTCGATGCCGACCCGCTGCGCGACCGTGTGGGCCACCGCCGCGCGGTCGCCCGTCAGCATCGCGACCCGCAGGCCGCGCGCGCGCAGCGCCGCGACCGCCGGCGCCGCCTCGGGCAGCACCGGATCGGCGACCCCGAGCACGCCGAGCAGCCGCGACCCGCGCGCGACGAACAACGGCGTCTCGCCGCGTGCACCCATCGCCGCCGCCGCCGCTTCGCCGGGCCCGGGATCGACGCCGAGTTCGAAGAGCCAGCCCGCCTTGCCCACGCGCACGAGTTCGCCGCCGGCGCGGCCGATCACGCCTGCCGCCGGGACGGCGCGGAAGCCCTCCGCGAGCGCGAACGGAACGCCCTGCGCGCGCGCCGCCGCGACCACCGCGTGCGCCGCGGGGTGTTCGCTGCCGGCCTCCACCGCGGCGGCGAGTGCCAGCAGTTCCCGCTCGTCGATGCCCGGCAGCGCCACGATGCTCGCCAGCGCGGGCCGGCCCGCGGTCAGCGTGCCCGTCTTGTCGGCGAACACCAGGTCGACGCGGCTCGCGGCCTCGAGCACAGCGCCGCCGCGGAACAGGATGCCGAGCTGCGCGCCGCGCCCCGCACCGACGGCAACCGCCGCGGGCGTGGCGAGGCCGAGCGCGCACGGGCACGCGATCACCAGCACCGCGACCGCGTGCTCGAGCGCCACCGCGAAGTCCGCCGCCGCGAACCACCACGCGGCGAGCGCCAGCGCGGCGAAACCGAGCACGACCGGCACGAACACCGCACTGGCACGGTCGGCCAGCGCGGCGATCGGCGCGCGCGAGCCCTGCGCCTCCTGCACCGCGGCGGCGATGCGCGCGAGCGCCGTCGCCTCGCCGGTGCGGTCGATGCGCACGACCAGGGCACCGCTGGTGTTCAGGGCACCGCCGACGACGCGGTCGCCGGGTCCCTTGTCGACCGGTGCGCTCTCGCCGGTCAGCAGCGACTCGTCGACCGCCGAGCCGCCGCCCACGACCACGCCGTCGCCGGGCAGCCGTTCGCCGGGCCGCACCAGCACCTCGTCGCCGGCCTGCAGCGACGCCGCGGGCACTTCCTGCTCGGCGCCGTCGGCCGCGCGTCGCCGGGCCCGCGCCGGCACCAGCGCGTGCAGTTCGCGCACCGCGTCGCCGAGCCGCCAGCGCGCGCGCGTCTCGAGGAACCGCCCGAGCAGCACGAAGGTCACGATCGCGGCCGCGGCCTCGAAGTAGACGTGTACCGGCTGCCCGTCGCCGGCCAGCGCCGCGCCGAGCGCCGCCGCCGAGTAGAGCCACGCCGACAAGGCCCCGAGCCCGACCAGCGTGTTCATGTCGGCGCTGCCGTGCCGCACCGCCTGCCAGCCCTTGACCAGGAACCGCCGGCCCGGACCGAACAACACGATCGTGCCGAGCAGTCCCTGCAGCCCGAGCCCCACCGGCCCGCCGGTGCCCGGGATCGCGCCGTGCGACATCGCGAGCACGAGCAGCGGGAGCGTCGCGCCCGCCGCGAGCCACAGGTCGCGCACGAGGCCCCGGCGTTCGGCCTGTTCGTCCGCCGTGCGCCCGGTCGCTGCGGGTGCGTGTTGCCTCACCCCGTAGCCAGCCTCGACGACGGCGGCCTCGAGCCGGGCCGGCGCCACCGCGTCGTCGCAGTCGATGCGCGCCTGCATCGTGGCGAAGTTCACGTCCACCGCGGCGACCCCGGGCACCTTGCGCAGGGCGCGATCGACGCGCCGCACGCAGGCGGCGCAGGTCATGCCGGTGACGTCGAGGACGTGCTGGGCCATCGGAGGGGAGATCGCCGCCGCCGCGGTGGTCGAGTTGCCCGTGGAGCCGCGCGGCGCGCCACCTTACACAGGGGGCACGCTGCCTCTACGCCAAACCATGACCACCCAGAAGACGGTCCTCTCGATCGACGGCATGACCTGCGGCCACTGCGTGAAGGGCCTCGAGCAGGCGCTCGCCGCGCTGCCGGGCGTCAAGAAGGTCACCGTGGAACTCGCGACCGGCGCGGCGACCGTGGTGCACGAGGGCACGCAGGAAGCGACGATCACGCAGGCGGTCGTCGACGAGGGCTACGACGTGCGCAGCGTGCTGACGAGGTGAGGGCCGGTCCCTGGGGGGGCCGTTCGTTCCGCCGTCACGCGCCGACGCGAGGCGTGCCCCCGATGCGCATGCTCCGATGCCCTGGGCCGAGCCGCGACGACCACACCAGCCGCCGTGGTGATCTGCCGCGGACGGTGGAACCGGTCGCTCACGCAACGAGGAGGTTGCGCACCAGCCTGTCCACCAAGACGTCGAACTCGGCCCGACAACGCGCAACCGCCTGGATCTGACCGCCGCCGATCCCATCGCTCTGCTTCAGATCGAACATCGGCTTGCGAGCCTGCTGGGCGATCGGCACGAGGCTCGCAAAGTGCCGGATCGAGGCCAGGCAATGGGGATCCGATTCGACGGACAACGTCTCGCCTGCAATCTGTCCGAGGACCTCCTCGCGGTAGGTCGCCGGGATGGCCTCGGCCCACTTCGCGCAACCCTTCACCGCCTGGTCCTTCCGCGCCAGATGCTGTTGGACGACATAGCCGACCGGCGCAAAGGAATGCGGTGGCAGGATCCCCCGAGGCCGATTCGCCATGTGCCGTTCGCGTACGATCCGCCAATCTTCGCGCCAATCGCGCAGGACCGGCCCCACGTTGCGCATCCCCTGCAGGCTGAACAGGTCGGGAGCCAACGGCAACACGACTGCGTCACAGGCCAGCAGGGCTGCCCGATTCAAGGTCCCGAGGCTCGGTCCGACGTCCACGAACACGAGGTCTGCCCGGACCTCGTCCGCGACGAGGTTCGACAGCAGGTCGAGGGCAGTGACGACGTCGAGCGCCCGCTCGTTGTTGCTCTGCATCGTCTGCGCCCACTGTTGCACCAGTTCCTGCTCGAATCGGCTGAGATCGAGGTGACCCGGCAGGAGCCACAGATTCTCGGCCGCCTGCCGAACGGCAGGCTTGACGACGTCACCCTTGCCGCGGCGGACGGGGTCGATGCAACGCGAGACCGTTCCTCCAGGCGCCTCGGACTGCCAAACGTCCGCGAGTTCGTCCTCCCCCAGGAAGACCGACGTCAGGTTGCATTGCGGATCGTAGTCGAGCACTGCGACGCGGTGTCCCTTCCGTGCCGCCATGTGGGCCAGGTTGAATGTCAGGGTGGTCTTGCCGACGCCACCCTTGTTGTTGAACAGGGCGACCGAGTTCAACGCCGCCTCCTCACCACGAC
>VGXW01000117.1 GCA_016873195.1 Planctomycetota bacterium
CCGCGACTACCCGATCGAGGAGATGCGCCCGATGCTCGAGCAGTGGTTCCGCACCGAGCACACGCAGAAGCGGCGTGCCGTGTGGATGCAGGAGCTGCGGGAGCGGTACAAGATCGAGGTGCTGGCCGAGGAGTTCGCCGAAGCCCTGGCCGAACCGGCGAAGGCGCCCGGCGCGGTCAAGAAGGGCTGACGCCTCGCTGCCGCGTGCGGCGTGCGGCGACACCCGAGGTCACGCCGCAGCGGCGCCCGTTGGCGTGTTTCGCCCGCGGCGTGTCGCCGCGTTGCGGCGTGCGGCGACTCAGAAGCGCTTGAGGAACTTGTAGGGCGCGTAGGTCGGGTAGCGAGCCAGCAGGGTCACCAGCGCCTTCTGGAACGGTTCCGACTGCCAGAGGTCCCAGACGCCGTGCGCGTGCGCGACGTCGTAGACCTTGCCCGCTTCGTGCAGGTCGCGCGTCCAGCGTGCCTGCCGCTGCCGGCCCGCGTCGTCGGGCGCCGGCGGCAGGTAGTCGAGCAGCTGTTCGCGGTAGTTCCCCAGCTCGACGACGTTCTTGCCCATCAGGTCGAACACGCCCATCGACAGCGGCGCCGAGAACTCGAGCAGCAGGTTGTCGTCGGTGTTGACGGGACCCTCGCCCGCGTAGCGCGCGACGCCGGCGTCGCCGAGCACGAAGTAGGCGAGCAGGTTGCGCGGGGTCTTCATGCCGATGCGGTCGAGGTCCTCGGCGACGGGCGCGTGCTCCATGCGCGGACCGAGTCGCTGCTCGTCGAGATCGAGCGGCTGGTCGCTGGCCACCAGCACCGCGTCGTACCAGGACACGAACACGGCGACGTGCTCGAACTGCTCGTCGAACGTGCGCGCGACCATCTTGACGTCGTCGATCGACAGTTCGTAGAGCGGCAGCCACTGGCTGACGACCCCGCCCGGCTTCAGCCTCGCGCGCATGCTGCGGAAGTACTCGCGCGTGTAGAGGTAGGCAGCGCCGCCCGACCAGGGATGGATCGGGTCGGCGGTGATCACGTCGAAGCGTTCCTCGGTCGTCGCGAGGTGGTTGCGCCCGTCGTTGAAGACCACGTGGACCTTCGGGTCGTCGAGCACGCGGTGGTTCCACTCGCCGAACAGGCGCGTCGCCGGCAGCACGAAGGGCTCGATCTCGGCCAGCACGATGCGGCGGATGCTCGGGTGCACCGACACGGCGCCGAGCGTCATGCCGGCCCCCGTGCCGAGCACGAAGGCCGTCTCGGGCTGCCGGTGCAGCAGTGCCGGCAGGTGGCCGAGCGCGTACTGCACCTGCATGTCGCCGAGGCCCGTCGAGGCCTCGGGGCGGCCGTTGACGACGAAGGTCTGCAGCCCGTCGTTGCGCTTCAGCACGCTGATCGACTCGTTGGCGCCTTCGTGGAAGTAGAGGACCTCGAAGTTCGCCTGCGTCGCGCGGGCCACCTCCGCGTCCGCGAACGCCCAGCGCGTGTTGTTCATGTAGGTCGCGAAGTCGCGCGGGTCCCAGAGCCGCATCGCGCCGGGCGCGAGGCAGGTCGCGATCGGCAACGCGAGCGCGGCGGCGGCGGCCGCGATGCGCACCGCCGGGCGCGGGCGCAGGCAGCCGAGGATCAGCACGCCGGCCCCGACGTTGACCGCGGTCAGCAGGTGCAGGGAGCGCTCGTAGCCGAGCCCGGGCGCGAACAGGAAGCCCGTGAGCGCGGCGCCGAGCACCGCGCCGACGGTGTTCCAGAGCAGCACGCTGCCCACGGCGCTGCCCGTGCCGCGCGCGCGTTCCTGGTGCCGGCCGACGAGCACGCCGGCCATCGGGAACGCGGCGCCGAGCAACGTGGCGGGCAGAGTCATGTAGGCGAGCGCCACCAGCAGGCTCGCCCACTGGCGCGCGGCGAACTCGGAGCTGCCGCCCGCGAACCACCCCTGCAGGTTCGGCGCGACCTGCGTCAGGTTGCGCATGCCGAACGTGACCGCGAGCGCGGCGAGGCCGATCGCGACCTGGAGGGCGCCCAGCGCGATCCAGGCGCGCGCGCCGCGCCAGTGCCAGCGCCGGTTCGTGAGCCCGTAGAGGCCGCTGCCGAGCGCGATGCCGACCAGGAAGGCCACCAGGATGATCGTGAAGCCGTAGACCGAAGTGCCCACGACCATCGCCAGCATGCGCGTCCACAGCACCTCGTAGCCGAGCGCGCAGAAGCCGGCCGCAAAGGCGCTCGACAGGGCGAGGCGCACCGGCGCGGAGGGCTCGCTGTCGGCGACCGCTGCCGTGGCCGCGGGCTGGCGGTCCGCCGCCGGGCTGCGTTCGCCGCCCTGGAACGAACGCTGCGGCATCGCGAGCGCGACCAGGCCGACGGCGACGTTGGTGCCGATGGCGAGGACCTGCGTGGCGAACGCACCGAGGTGCTGCAGCAGGAGGAAGCCGGCCATCGCCGTGCCCACCACGGCGCCGAGCGTGTTGATCGCGTAGAGGCGCGACAGGAAGCGGCCCAGACGATCGGGCTCCTGCGTCAGGAAGCGGACCAGCACCGGCAGCGTGCCGCCCATCAAGGTCGTCGGCCCGATCATCGCCAGGGTCGCCAGCGCGACGCGCACCAGCGTGAGCCACGCCGGGTTCTCCTCGGCGATCCGGGCGAGCGGCCCGTAGATGGTCGGGAACCAGGTCGTGAGGCCGAGGAAGAGCAGTGCGAAGCCGGCGATGCCGAGTTCGAGCAGGCCGTAGAGGCGCAGCGGCCGCGCCGCCCGGTCGGCGCGGCGGCCGAGCAAGAAGCCGCCGAGCGCGAGCCCACCCATGAAGACCGCGAGCACGGTCGTGACCGCGAGGTGCGAGCCACCGAACACGAGCGTCAGCGAGCGCACCCAGGCCACCTGGTAGACGAGGGCCGTTGCGCCGGAGACGAAGAACAGCAGGTGCAGCAGCAGCGGCATGGAGTGGGGGAGGTCGGGTGCGCGACCGAACGCCCCCGCGATGGGGGTCATTTCGATCCTCGGCGACATTTCGGGTCGGTTTCGGCGGCCCGGGGCCACGGCGAGTGGTCGGGATTCTTGCTTCCAGATCGCGGCGCGCCAAGGGCGTGAGGTCGGAGACCGAGCCGAGATCTCGGCATGCGCGCCGGGCTTTCGGCGGCACACCGGTTTCGCCAGCCCGCACTTCCCGCCGCGGGGCCTGCTCGGAATCGGGCCGGAGTCCGTATTCCGAGGAGCCGGGTGGTGCGACGGAAGGGATTTCGGAGGGAGCCCGCGGGCGTGGCAAGGTCGTTGCACGGGCGCGGCGGCCCGCGCACCATCCGTGCGCGAGCTTGTGTCCCCCTCGGCTCGCAGATCGCGATCCACCAAGGAGCATCTTCCCCATGAGTTCAGCCCCCGCCATCCTGGCTGCCGCGATGTTGGCTGCGGTCGCCGTTGGCCAGACGTACACCTCCACGCTGGCCGGTACCCCCCACGACTGGAGGAATCGCAGCTCGGCCACCAACCGCCGCGGCGAGTTCTGCGCGGTGTGCCACATCCCGCACGTCGAAGGCCGCCCGTTGGACCGCACCAACGAGAAGCTCCTCTGGAGCCGCCAGATGAGCACGCTCAACTACACGATGTACTCGAGCCCGTCGCTCAACGGCCTGACGAGCGGCACCGGCAACGCGCAGGTCGACGGCTCCTCGCGCCTGTGCCTCAGCTGCCACGACGGCACGCTGACGAGCCAGCTGTTCCACACCAACACGAACCCCGGCACGCGCGCGCCGATGTCGGGCTCGATCCGCATCGGCCTGCCGTCGACCGGCACCCCGACGGGTGACCTGACCTCGGACCACCCCTTCTCGATCACCTACAACTGGGGCACCGGCGCTGGCCAGGATCCCTACCTGAAGGACCCGAACACGCTGTTCGGCGGCATCGTCGCCGGCCAGCGGATCGCCGACGTCCTCGAGCCCAGCTCGATCGGACCGAAGGTCCAGTGCGCGACCTGCCACGACATCCACAACAACGAGGTGCCGCCGCAGGCGGAATACCTGCTGCGCATCTGGAACAACGACCCAGCCAACCCGAGCGCCCTGTGCACGGCGTGCCACGACAAGTAACCAACACCCACGGAGCGCAACCATGAAACTCGTTTCCCTCACGATCTCGATCCTCGGCCTCGCGGCGTTGGCCTCGGCCCAGGTGACCCTCACCCCGGGTGCTGGCATCGAGTTCTCCCGTCACAACTTCGCGAACGCAGCCTGGAACGTCAGCAAGCCTGGCGAGACCTGCGGCGTCTGCCACATCCCGCACGTCGAGGCCCGCGCCACCGCGCGCGTGCACAACACGCTGCTGTGGGGCCGTGAACTCAGCGCGGCGAACTACACGCCGTACACGAGCCCGACGATGCAGGCGGTGATGGGGCAGCCGAGCGGCAGCTCGCGTCTGTGCCTGGGCTGCCACGACGGCTCGGTGGCCCTCGAGATGTTCGGCAGCGTGACCGCGACCACGACGACGTTCGTCACCGGCGCCATGAAGGTGCCCGGCAAGGACAACTTCGACTTCGGCGCCGACCACCCGATCTCGATCCCCTACCTGGCCACGGATCCGGGCCTGCGCGACAAGGACACGTCGAGGTTCGGCCCGACGGCCACGCGGTTCATCAAGGACTACCTCGAAGGCGGGACCATCGTGCAGTGCTCGACCTGCCACGACGTCCACAACAAGGACATCGTGCCGGGCACGAACGTGCTGAACACGCCGCCGAACCCGATGAACTACCTGCTGCGCATGTCGATCAACAACCCGGGTGCGGAGAGCGAGCTCTGCCTCGCCTGCCACATCAAGTGAGCGATCGGCGCATCGGCTAGCCAGATCGACGGGCTCCGCGACGTGGTCGCGGGGCCCGTTGTGCTTCTCGGGGCGCACTTCCGGCAGGAGACCCAGCCGGAGGCGGTAGGACCAGGTCCGGCCTTCCGAGGAAACGCCGCAGCGGCGCCGAGGGCGTGTTTCGCCCTGGACGTGTCGCCGCGTTGCGGCGTTCGGGGGCTCGGACCGAAGCCCGGGAGCGGCTACTCGGTCCTGGACCGGTTGAGCCGGCTCTGCAGCGTCGTGCGCGGGACGCCGAGCAGTTCGGCCGCGCGCTTCTGCTGCCCGCCGGCCTTCTCGAGCGCCCAGCGGATCACGGCATCCTCGAAGCGCTCGAGCAGCTGGTTCAGCGGCACCACCTCGGAGCCCTCGAGCTGCAGCGTGAACAGCTCCCCGCCGGCCTTCGACCGCTGCCTGGGCGCGGTCTGCGACAGGTGCTCCGGACGGATCTCGGTGCCGCCCGCCAGGATGTCGGCCGATTCCATGACGCGGCGCAGTTCGCGCACGTTGCCGGGCCACGACGCGCCGCGCAGCACGTTGGCGGCCTCGACGGACAGGTGGGCCTCCGGTCGCTTCTCGAGCAGGGCCATCGTCTTCAGGAAGTGCTGGGCCAGCAGCAGCACGTCGTCGCCGCGGTCGGCGAGCCGCGGCAGGTCGATCTCGAGGCCGCGCAGGCGGTAGTAGAGGTCCTCGCGGAACTCGCCCTCGGCGACGCGGTCGCCGAGCGACTTCTTGCTGGTCGCGACGACGCGCACGTCGACCGCGATCTCCCGGTCGCCGCCGACGCGCGTGATCGTGCCTTCCTGCAGCACGCGCAGCAGCTTGACCTGGATGTTCAGCGGCAGGTCGTCGACGTCGTCGAGCAGCACGGTGCCGCCGTCGGCGCGCTCGAAGCTGCCCAGGCGCTGGTGCGCGGCGCCCGTGAACGAGCCCTTCTCGTGGCCGAACAGCTCGCTCTCGGCCAGCTCCAGGGGGATGGTGCCGCAGGCGATCGGCACGAACGGCTTGCCGGCGCGGTCGCTGTTCTGGTGCAGGGCCCGGGCGACGAGTTCCTTGCCGGTTCCCGTGAGCCCCGTGACCAGCACGGGCGCCCGGTGGTTGGCGAAGATCCGGATCCGCCGGAAGACCTCCGCCATCAGCGGCGACCGGCCGATCATGCCGCAGACCTCGTCGCGGTCGCCGAGCAGCCCGCGCAGTGCGGCGACCTCGCGGCGCGCCTCGCGCAGTTCGCGCAGCCGCTCGAGCCGCACCTGCAGCTGGTCGATCTGGAACGGTTTGACCAGGTAGTCCGCGGCCCCGCTCTGCATGGCCTGGACCGCCGTCTCGATCGTCGCGAAGGCGGTCATCAGGATCACCTCGGTCTGCGGCCACCGCAGGCCGACCAGGCGCAGCAGTTCGATCCCGTCGACGTTCGGCATGCGCAGGTCGGCGAGCACCACGTCCCAGCGCGACCGTTCGAGCAGGTGCAGCGCCGCCTGGCCGTCTTCGGCCGAGTCGGACTCGAAGCCGCGTTTGGTGAGCTGCTGGCTCGTCGTGAGCCGGCTCAGGCGGTCGTCGTCGACTACGAGTACCCGGAATGGCGTGGTCATGGAGCGGCCCCACCGAGCGGCGCCCTGGCGTCGCTCGGGATCAGGATTCGCACGTTCGTGCCCGAGTTGCGTTGGCTCGCGAATTGGACGATCCCGCCGTGGGCCTCGACGACTTCCTTGGCAATAGCAAGTCCCAGGCCAGTCCCTTCGCCGACCGGCTTGGTCGAGAAGAACGGGTCGAAGACGTGGGGCAGGGCCGCCGCGTAGACGCCGATGCCTGAGTCGCGGACCTCGATGCAGAAGCCGCGGAACGGCGCGTCGATCGCCGACGTGCGCACTTCGACCCGCTTCTCGCCCCAGTCCGGCGGCAACTCGGCCACGGCGGCGCGCGCATTGTCCAGGATGTTGAACAGAGCCTCGTGCAGCCGGGTGGGGTCGGCACGGGCGTCGCGCAGGCCGCCCAGCTGCACGCGCAGTTCGATGCCCTCCTGCGCGAAACGCACCTCGAGCAGCCGCAGCGTGTCGACGACGAGCTGGTCGAGGTCGACGGCCTGGGGCGCGATGGGGGTTTCGCGGCTCAGGGACAGCAGGCGCGAGGTCACCTGTTCGATGCGCGAGAGGCCCTCCTGCATCAGCGCCAGCGTCTGTTCGGCCTCCTGCTTGCTGCCGCTGTCGCGCACGAGGTCGAGGCAGTTCAGCACGCCGTGCAGCGGGTTGCGCACGCTGTGCGCGACGCCCGCGGCGATCATGCCGACGCGGGCCATGCGCTCGCGCGACAGCGCGATGCGCTCGTGGTTGCGGCGGCGTTCCTCCGCCTGCTCGTGGCGGTTCACCACCGTGCGCAGCAGGTAGACGATGCCGAACAGCGTCGCCGACACGGCCCCGATCAGGGCGACGAAGTAGGCCGGGTGCTCGAGCAGGTCGCCGCGGCGGCCGAGCGCCTGCTCGAACGGCCGCGGCGAGGCGGACACGATGTCGCAGACGACCATCGCCGCGAACAGCAGGAACGTCGTCGTGCCGACCAGCAGGGCCGCGCGCGTGCCGAGCAGGATCGCGCCCGTCGCGGCCGGGAACGCGAACAGCGTCACGAACGGATTCACCACGCCGCCGGTCCAGTGCAGCACCAGCGAGAGCGCGGCGAGGTCGAGGTGCAGGTGCAGCACGATCTGCCGCTGCAGCGCCGCTGGATCTTCGGCAGTTGCGGCGTGGCGGTAGCGGTGCCAGACCAGGAAGTTGCTCGCCGCGAGCGCCGCGGCGGTCAGCGCCGGGGCGGCCAACGGGGCGGTCCACTGGATGGCGTAGGCGACCACGAGGCCGATCGCGATGCCGGCGATGGCGATCCAGCGCAGGCCGACCATCCACCGGATGTTGTCGAGCAGGTACTGGGCCTGGTCGTGCAGCCGCACGGTTTCCAGGCCGCCCGGGGCCGGCTGGCCCACGCCTGGGGGCACCGCGGCGGATGTGGCCATCACTTCGCGGGGTTGCCGGCGCCGGGCGCCTGCGCGGGCTGCTCGGGCGCCGGTGGTGCCGGCTTCGACGGCCGCTCGGGCAGCGGCGGATCCTCGTAGCGGAACTTCTTCGACTTGCCGAGCGCGTAGAAGTTGATCTTCGGGCCCCAGGTGTTGGTGACCACGATGATGCGTTCCGGCACGAAGTCGGGCGCCACCGCGAACTGTTCCTCGAACAGGTCGATGCCCGCGGCGCCGACCCACACCTTGCGCGGCTGCGACATGCAGCCCGGCGTCTCGCCCAACCCGCCGAAGTAGATCAACGCGTTGCCGTCGAGATCGAGGATCTGGCAGTTGTCGAACGCCGAGTCGAGGATCCACAGCTTGCGGTCGTCGATGGCCAGGCCCTTCGGGCGGGCGAGGTGGCCCGGCGCGTCGCCGGCCTTGCCGATGTGGCGCACGAAGTTGCCGTCCCGGTCCCAGACGCAGATGCGCTGGTAGATCGTGTCGACCGCGTAGAGGTAGCCGTTGCCGTCGAGCGCGAGGCTCACCGGCCCGCGCATGAACTCGTCCTCGGTCTCCTTGTTGCCGAGGACCAGCAACTCCTTCTCGGTCTGCAGATCGAACACGCGGACGCACGCCGCCCCGGTGTCGACCACGTAGAGGCGGTCCTGCCAGACCGCGACGTCGGTCGGCGCCGACTTCGGCTCCCAGGGGCCGAGTTCCTTCACCCACTGGAACTTCTGGTCGAGCACGACGACCTGTTTGCGCGCGCGGTCGGCGACATAGAGTGTGCCGTCCGGGGCGAAGCACATGCCGGTCGGGGAGTTCAGCTGCGCGCGCCCCTTGAGCTCGACCTGGTCGGCCTTCTTGCTGGCGAAGTCGAGCCGGTAGATGCAGCCGACCTGCGTGTCGGTCACGTAGAAACAGCCGTCGCGGAAGCCGATCGCGCAGGGTTTCGGCATCGGCTTCTGGTCCTCGGTATCCGCGCCGACGACGACCTCGGCGAGCCACGACGTCTCCTTCGGCTGCACGTCCTCGCCGCTCGACACCGAGCGCAGGAACAGGATGCGCGGCGGGTCCGGCGGCGGCGGGAACAGCACCGCTTCGGGCGCCGCCGCCGGCTCCGTCGCGGCGCAGGCGGCGAGCAGGAAGAGGAGGAGGCCGGCGTGGTTGCGGGGGTTCATGCTCGGTGGGGCCGGTGTGCGGCCGGTCGGAGATGGCAGCGGGTATCGGGAGGGGGGTCGTGCCGCGCGCCGTCAGGGTGCCTCGGCGCCCTCGGCGTCCTTCGGCCAGTCCGGCTCGGCAGCGGCCTGCGCGGCCGCCGCCTCGGCGCCGAAGAAGCGCAGCAGCTGGCCGGCGGCGCCGACCAGCAGGATGACGAACTGGATGCCGTAGAACGTGAACACCGCGGTCTTCAGGCCGGCCGAGAAGCCGTAGCTGTGCAGGCCGACGCCGAGCAGGTTCACGTGGAACCACGAGAAGGCGACCACCATGCCGGTGACGCCCGCGAACAGGCAGAACAGGAAGTCGCCGAACCATCTGCACCTGCGCCCGTGCAGCAGCGCGACCTGCGCGAGGCAGATCAAGAGCGCCCCGTTCTCCTTCGGGTCCCAGCCCCAGAAGCGGCCCCACGAGTCGTTGGCCCAGACGCCGCCGAGGATCGTGCCGACGACGTTGAACAGGAGGCCGAAGCAGGTGACGCCGTAGACCATGCGCACGATGGTCTGCAGGAAGCGCGGATTGCCGTCGCCGATGCGCAGGGCGCGCAGCACGAGCCAGATGTCGGCGATCACCATCGCCACCATGCCGGCGGCGTAGCCCATGTTGATCGTCGTGACGTGCGTCGCGAGCCAGTAGTTGCTGTCGAGCACGGCCTGCAGTTCGCGCATCGTGTCGCTGCCGTCGCTGACCTCGAACATGCGCGCGAGCATGATCAGCACGGCGCCGAAGAACGGCGCCACGGTCAGCGCCACGCGCAGCCGCGTGACCACCTCCGCGACCAGCGCGGCGAGCACGCCGATCGCGCAGATGAACAGGAAGGTGTCGTAGAGGTTCTTGATCGGCGGCCGGCCCGTGACCAGGCAGCGCACGACGATGTCGCCGGTCAGGTAGGCGAGGCCGATCGCCGTGAAGGCGAACGCGGTCCAGCTCGCGAGGCGCGCGAGCAGCGGCGAGAACGCGCTGAGCACCCACGCGCCGGCGACGGCCAGGAAGGCCGGCAGGAACCAGTGCAGCGCCTTGTAGTGCCAGTTGTTCGCGTAGTAGCGCGCCTCGAGCTCGACCTTGTCGTACTCGCCGCGGTTCGTGGCTGCCGCCACCGTGAGTTCGCGGTACTTCGCGATCGCCTGTTCGCGCACCGGCACGCTGTCGGCGACCACGGCGCGCTCGAGCGCGTCGAACTGCGCGAGCTGGGCCTGCGGCAGCTGGTTGGCGAGCGCCAGCCGCGCGAGGTCGCCGAGGTGCAGCCACTTCTCGTGCTGCTCCCGGCTGCCGGGCGGCGCGAACAGGGCCGGCCCGTCGCCCTCGTCCTGCGCCAGCTGCGCGAGTTCGTCGGCGATCATCACCGCCGTGCCGCGTTCGGCCGCGGGGGCGCTGCGCAGGTCGTTGGCCAGCGCGGCGACGGCCGGCGCCTTGCCGAGCATCTCCGCGTAGTGCGCGCGCTCGCGGCCGTCGAACAGCGCCGCGAGGCGTTCGCCCTTGAGGAGGTAGGGCAGGTGCAGCGAATCGCAGGTCCGCAGCAGCGTGTGGTAGGTGAAGAACTGGCGGTGCAGGTGCACCAGCGCCTGCTCGTCGGGCGCCATGTTCTTCTCGTCCTTCGCGCGCCGCAGGTTGCCCACCTGCTCCATGAGCCGCTGGATCGGCGCCGTCTTGTCGGCCTCGTGGTCGACCAGCGCCGCGTAGCTCAGGTAGACGAAGTCCTGCTGCTGCGCGTGGGACTGGTCCGGGAACAGGGCATCGAGCACCCGCGTGTTCTCGATGCGGAACAGCGGGTAGTGGTTCGCCTGCCCGGGGAAGCACCAGACGTCGAGCAGCCACTCGGTCGGCGTCAGCACGACCTTGTCCTGCTGGCTGCCGTAGGTGAACTGCATGTCGCGGCGGCCGTGCACCGAGTAGAGCGTGAACGACGCGAGCGTGTCGAGCGGCTTGACGCGGCCCTCGTGCTGCAGCGGGATCGACCGGGCGATCTCGACGGTCGCCGGCGACCACGGCGCGGGACGCTGCTTCGTCGCGGGGTCGACGCGGGGGACGTCGCGGCCGCAGGCGGCGAGCAGCGCGAGCAACGGGAGGAGGAAGCGGAGGGACTTCATGCGGGCACCTCGGCGCGGCGGCGGTTCTCGGCGGCGACGAATCGCCACAGCTTCATGGTGAAGTGGATCAGCATGCCGACGGCGATCACGTAGCAGGCCCACTTCGGCCACTGGTCGGACGGGTTGTTGGCGACCTCGAACGTCGAGTAGAAGCTGCCGGCCCGGGCCGGGTCGGTACCGAAGCTCGTCTGGTAGAACACGAAGCCGTCCTTGCGCAGCGGCTCGTTCATGTAGATGTGCGCGGGGCGCGTGGTGCCGTCGAGTTCCTTGACCGTGACGAAGCTGCTGAAGTCGCGCGCCATCGACGTGCCGGGGTGCTCGGACTTCTTGAACCTGTCGAGCTGCACGTCGAACGGCAGGTTCCACAGCCGGTGGCGCAGTTCGAGCCCGTAGGTGGTCCCGCCGTGCCGGAACACCCACGGCCGGTGCGGCGCGCCGACGTTGACCGGCAGCATGTCCGTGGCCCACAGGATGCCCATCTGGTCGCCGCCGCCATCGCCGCCGGCGACGGAGACGTAGCAGCCGGCCATGCGCTGCTCGCGTTCCTTCGGCATCGACGCGCGGTCGGTCGGATCGCCGTAGAGGAAGTTGCCGCCGACGACCGGCGTCGCCGACTGGACCTTCGGCCCCTTCTGCACCGGCGCGCAGTGCTCGAAGAAGTGGCTGACCTCGATGGTGAACGGCAGGCCGTCGCCGGTGAGCTTCACCGTGTTGCCGCCGGCGGCGCGCTCGAGCGTCGCGCCGGGCACCACGCGCTCCATCACCCGCTCGCCGTCCTGCCACAAGAGCGCGAGTTCCCACTCGTGCATGCTGCGGATCGAGTTGCCGGTCCTGCCTTCCTGCAGCGACAGGTGGCCCGCGTAGGAGGCGTAGAGCTTGATCCCGCCGGCGATCAGCAGGAGCCCGATGCCGAGGTGCGTGATCAGCACGCCGACGTTGCCCGGCACCACCCGCATGCGCAGCACGCCGCCGATCACGAGGTTGACGACCAGCAGCGCCAGCACCGGCACGGCGCCCGGCAGCGGCATCGGGAACAGGCCGAAGTCGGGCCAGACGATCCAGGACTCGAAGTAGTCCTTCTGCACGTAGTAGATGCCGTACTCGACCTGCGCGAGCGTGCCGAGCAAGGTCAGCAGCGCGAGCAGGGCCACGAGCACGACCGTCAGCTGCATCGAGCCGAGCAGGCCGACGAGTTGCTGCAGCGGGCCGCGCGGGGCGGCTGCGCCCTGCGGCGTCGCGGGGGGGGCGGCGGGAGTGGCGGTGCTCACGGGTCTCTCCGGATCGAGCTGCAGAAGGCGGCGAAGGCTTCGACCTGGGCGGCCACGTCGCCGGCCGGGCCGAACAACTTCACGAACACGATCGAAGCGTCGACCTGCCGGGCCGCCACCAGCATGCGGGCGCCCGGGATCCTGCGTCCGCCCATGCCCGCGTAGTCGCCGGCGACGTCCATCAGCACGCCGTCGGCGCCGAGCAGCGGCAGCTTCGGCAGCGCCGCGAACTGCTCGGCCGTCAACGGCTCCAGCTGCAGCTCGTGGCGCCAGATGTCGAGGTTCTGCTGCAGCTCGCCGCCGAGCGCCGAGACGTAGACTTCGCCGTCGGCGCCGAACGTGTGGTGCAGCTGGCGGCTCGAGCCGGCCTTCGGCGTCCAGCCCGCCGGGATCGTGCCGGTGAACGCGCCGGTGCCGGCCGGTGCGCCGTGGCCCGACGGCGCTGCCGGTGCGGGGCCCTTCGGCGCGTCCACCGCCTGGCCAGCGCCCGGCGCGGTGACGACACCGTCGCCCTTGCGCACGGTCGCCGCGAGCTGCAGGAAGCGCGGCTTCTCGGCGGCGGCGCCCCC
>VGXW01000118.1 GCA_016873195.1 Planctomycetota bacterium
GCGGCCCTGATCGGGCTCTGGTTCACGACCTCGTTCTGGCCGTTCTTCGCGCTGATGCTCGTGCACTCGTTGGTCTACGTGCCGACGATCTCGATCACGAACTCGCTCGCGTTCGCGAACCTGAAGGACGCGCAGAAGGAGTTCGGCCTCGTGCGCATGGGCGGCACCGTCGGCTGGATCCTCGCCGCCTGGCCGCTCTACTTCATTCTCGGCGGCCTGCCGAAGGAAGAGCTGCTCGCTGGGCAGCGTTCGGTGTTCCTCGTCGCGGGCGTCGTCTCGTTGCTGCTGTCGGCGTTCAGCCTGACGCTGCCGCACACGCCGCCGAAACCCGCCGCGACGGCCGAGGACAAACTCGCGTGGGTCAAGGCCGCGAAGCTGCTGCGGCTGCCGTTCGTGCTCGTGCTGTTCGTCGTGACCTTCGTCGACGCGACGATCCACAACGGCTACTTCGTGATGACCTACCCGTTCCTGGAGAACATCGGCTTCGACCCGGGCCACGTGATGCCGGTGATGAGCATCGGCCAGGTCGCCGAGGTGCTGACGATGGCCGTGCTCGGCCTCGCGCTGAAACGGCTGGGCTGGCGCACGACGATGGTGATCGGCGTGCTCGGCCACGCGGCGCGCTTCGCGGTGTTCGCGTTCTACCGCGACCACAACGTGATCATGCTCGTGCAGGTGCTGCACGGCATCTGCTACGCGTTCTTCTTCGCGACGGTCTACATCTTCATCGACGCCTACTTCCCGAAGGACGTGCGCACCAGCGCGCAGGGCCTGTTCAACCTGCTGATCCTCGGCCTCGGCGACCTCGCCGCGAAGTGGCTGTTCGTGCCGCTGCAGGCGAACTACACGGCGGTCGTGGCGAAGGAGGGCGTGGCCGAGGGCGTCAAGGTCGTCGACTACCAGTCGCTGTTCCTGTGGCCGACCGGCATGGCGTTGGTCGCCGCGGTGCTGCTCGCGGTCGCGTTCCGCCCGCCGCAAGCCGCCAGCGGCAACGCCGCGACGGCGTGAACCCGCGTCGGGCCGACCCGGCCCCGTTGCGCGGGGCCGTACCGGGGGCGGGCCCGCCAGGGCATGGGAATCCCGGCCGGAGGCACGCGCCGGGGCCTCTGCCCGGAACCTGCGCGCGGTAGGATTCCGCCGCCACCCCAGGAGGCCACATGCCGCACCACAGACTGTTCTCCCCGCTGCCGTTCGTGCTCCTCTCCGCCGCGCTCGCGGCCCAGGCCGGCTGGTCGGTGCCGGTGCTCGAGCCCGCGCTCAACAGCACCGCTTCCGACGCTGGCCCGCACCTGTCGATCGACGGGCTCACGCTCCACTTCGCGTCCTACCGCCGCGGCAACTGGGAAAACTACTCCAGCACGCGCGCGGCCATCGGCGGGCCGTGGTCGACGCCCGTGCAGGAGACCGCGCTCGGCGGCAGCACCGTCGAGGACCAGCCGTTCCTGTCGGCCGACGGCCTCGAGATCCTGTTCAGCTCGACGAACCGCGCCGGCGGCACCGGCAGCAGCGACGTTCTGCGCGCGACGCGCGCCAGCGTGTCGAGCCCGTGGGATCCGCCGACGTTCGTCACCGAGGTCAACAGCACCGTCGCCGAGAGCGCGCCGAGCATGACCGCCGACGGCCTCGAGCTGTTCTTCCTGAGCAGCGGCTGGGGCAATCCGTCCGGCAACAACAACTCGATCTTCGTCGCGACGCGCGCCGCCGTGGGCCAACCGTTCGGCACGCCGGCGCTGGTCACGGAGTTCAGCAACCCCAACACGCACCGCGACGTCGAGGTGTCCGCCGACGGCCTGACGATCACCTACACCGAGTACCTCCCGGCGCCCGTGTCGCGCATCAAGGTCTTCTACTCCGAACGCGTCTCGCGCACGTCGCCGTGGAACCCGCCGTCCGTCTGGACCGAGTTCGACACCGTCGGCACCTTGCAGGGCGTCTACTCGTTCACGCGCAGCTACAGCGGCAACGAGGCGTTCCTCGCCGCCGGCTTCGCGACCGCCGCGGGCAGCCAGGAGATCATGAGCACGTCGTTCACCGGGCTCACGCACCAGGGCGTCGCGGGCCTCGGCGCGACGATGACGCTGTCGTTGCGCGACCCGCAGCGCCCGTCCCACTGGTACTCGATCGGCGCGGCGCTCGGCAACACGGGCTTCCCGATCGGCGCGCGCACGGTGCCGCTCGATCCCGACTGGCTCCTGTTCGCGACGCTCGGCGCGTCGGTGCCGGGTTACACGGGCGGCTTTGGCGGCCAGCTCGACGCGGACGGGCGCGCGGCGGCGACGTTGGCCAACAGCAACCCGGCGTTCGTCGGCCTGCAGTTCTGGGTCGGCGCGCTGACCTGGGACTCGAGCCAGCCGTTCGGCGTCGGCCTGATCTCGAACGCGTTCCTCGTGCGGTTCCAGTGACCGCGCCGGGCGGCCCCGCCGCCGGCGCGCCGGTTCCGGCTGCAGCCCGCTCGCGCGGCGCTCGCCGTGCCGCTACCCTGCGCGGAATGGGCAGGCCAAGGCTGGGGGCCCTGGCGGCGCGACTCGACGCCACGGGGGCCACGGTGCGGTGGGTCCTGTGCCTCGTGCTGCTCGCGCTGGTCGCCGCAGCCGAGTACTGGACCGCCGCCGAAGTCTCGTTCACGCTCGCCTACCTGCTGCCGGTGGCGCTCGGCGCGTGGTTCCTCGGCGTACGCGGCGGTATCGGGCTCGCCGTTGCGACCACCGCGATCGCCGCGGCCGTCGATGCGCTGATCCGCCCCAGGCCGCCCTTCGTGCTGCAGGCCGTCAACGCGGCCGTGCAACTGTCGGTATTCGTGTTCTTCGCGCTGCTGCTCGCGCATCTGCGCCGGCTCATGGACCGCGCGCAGGCGCTCGCGCGCACGGACGACCTGACGCGGCTCGGCAACCGGCGCGCCTTCCTCGACGTCGCGGCGCGCGAGGTCGAACGCCTGCGCCGCTTCGGCCGGCCGTTCTCGATCGCCTACCTCGACGTCGACGACTTCAAGGCGGCCAACGACCGGTTCGGGCACCGCGCCGGCGACGCGGCGCTCGCCGCGAGCGTTCGCGCCGCGGACTTCGTCGCGCGCATCGGCGGCGACGAGTTCGCCCTGCTGCTGCCGGGCGCCGACGGCGACGGCGTGGCGCGCGTGCTGCACCGGCTCGGTGTGGACCTCGCGCAGGCGGCGTGGAACCGCGAACTCGGCCTCCGCTTCAGCGCCGGCTGTCTGACCGTGCGCGATCCGGCCGCCAGCGTCGATGCGGTGCTCGCGCGCGCCGACGCGCTGATGTACGCGGTCAAGACGAGCGGCAAGGGTGCCTTCCGGCACGAGGATCTCGTGCCAGGCGGGAAGTGAGCCCGCCGTGGCGGAGTGCTCGGCCCGGCTTCCTGCCGACGACGATGCTGATCCACGCCTCGTCCATGTCGCCCTTCTCCTTGCGCCGGAACACGCCGTTGCCGCGGCCGGTCTTGCGGTCGGTGCCTTCCCACAGCACGTGCACGTCCCGGAAACCCGCCGCCGCGAACAGCTCGCGCAGCTCGGCGAGCGTCCAGAGCCGCCAGTCGTAGACGAACGCGTCGCGCAGGCGGCTGCCGTCGGGGAAGGCGAAGTGGATCGCGCAGGTGATCTCGTGGCTGATCGGGTCGTAGCGGCGCTGCTCCCACTCGTAGGCGAAGCCGCGCAGCCGGGTCACGTCGGTCGCCCGCCGCTGCACGTCGGGGCCGCCCCACGCATCGAGGAACAGGATGCCGCCCGGCGCGAGCGCGCGGTAGCAGTTGCGCAGGTAGGCAGCGAGCTGCCGCCGCGTCTTGAACACCGAGTAGCTGAAGTTGACCGCGACGATCGCGTCGGCCCGCGGCGAGCGCACGTCGAGCACGTCCTTCTGCAGCAGCAAGAGCCGCCGTTGCTGCGCCGGGTCGAGCAGCTTCCTGACGTTGTGGATGCGGCCCCAGGCGAGCGTCGGCCAGTGCAGGTCGACGCCGATCGCGCGGTTGTCGCGGTGCAGCTTCACGTGGTGGCAGGCGAGCACCGCGGTGCCGCAGAAGTCCTCGCGCAGCAGGCGCAGCGGCCGGCCCGTGTACTTGCGGAACCAGCGCGAGTAGAACGCCGCGTCGGTCTCGGGCGCCTGCACGGCGCGCTGGTAGAGCAGATGGCGGTCGGCGGTGCGCGCCGTCAGCACCTCGCCGCGGCGCCGTGGCGGCGCGGGGGGCTCGGGCGGCGGGGGGCGGCGGCTCGGCGTGGCGCATGGCTTAGCGGCTCCTGCCGCGCGACTCCACGGTGCAGTGCCGCGGCGGGGTCGTCGGCGCGGACGTTCCGCTGCGCGCTTGCGGGCGCCGCGCCGCGCGAGTCCACTGTGCCCCGTCGCGACCGCGCCCGACCCGCGCCCACCGACCCTCCCCGATGAACGCCGTCGCCGCAGGTCCGCAGAGCCCGCCCGCCCTGTCCGCCCCACGCGGGCACCTCGCCGGCATCGAGTGGATGAAGCTCGTCGGCAGCGGCGGCATGATCCTCGTGCACTGCGAAACGCCGTGGAAGCCCTACGGCGTCGGCTGCGTGCCGCTGTTCATGGTCTACACGGTCGCGCTGTCGGTGCGCTCGGCGCGCGGCGCCGACCCGCGCTCGTTCCGCCTCGGCCGCCTGCGCCGCATGCTCGAGCCGTTCGTCGTCTGGTCGCTGTTCTACGGCGTGCTGAGGACCTGGCTCCACACGGCGAACAACCAGCCCGCGTTCTCGTGGGCGCGCCCCGCGATGCTGGTCGCCGGCACCTGGCCGCACCTGTGGTACCTGCCGCTGGCGGCCGTGGTCGCCGTGCTGCTCGGCATCTGGGCCGTGCGGCGCCCGCCGGGCACGCATCGCTGGTGGCTGCCGGCGCTCGGTTTCCTCGTGCTGCTGCCGCTCGCGAGCGGCGGCATCCTGCTCGGGCTTCCCGAACCGCTGCCGCAGTACCTGCTCGCGCTGCCGGCCGTCGCCGCGGGCGTTGCGATCGCCGGCACCGAACCCGGCCGCCGGGCCTCGCTGCCGGTCGTCGGCGCGGTCGCGCTGCTCGACGGGCTCGGCTGCTGGATCGCCTGGCAGCTCGGCTGGCAGAACCTCGTCGTGCCCTACGCGGTCGGCCTGCCGCTCGCGCTGCTGGGCTGGGTGCTGCCGTGGCGCGCCGGGCCGGTGCAGCTCGAACTCACGCGCACGTCGATGGGCGTCTACCTCGTGCACCCGGCCCTGATCCTCGTGCTGATGCACTGGGTGGTGCCGCGCATGCCCGGCGCCGGCGTCGCGACGCTGGCCGCGCTCACGTTCGTGGCTGCCTGCCTGCTGACGATGCTGCTGCGGCGCACGCCGCTGCGCGGGCTCTTCTGAAGCGCCGGCCGGGCCGCCGTCAGCGCCGCGATCGACACCCCGTCGGGCCGCACCTTCACGAGGTGGGACTGGTGCAGGCAGCCGCAGTTCGCGGCCGGGATGGCCGGGGCGGCCGGGTCCAGGACCCGGCTGCAGCGGCGGCGAGCGGGTGGCGACGACGGGAAAAGCGACGGCAGTCCCGCTAGCCTCGCCGGCAACCGTGCACGGCGACGCCGACAGGACGGGAGCGGACAACGGGCCGGACCCGCGCGCGGTTCGGCGGCAGTTCGCCATCGGCATCGCCGGCGCCGGGCGCAGCCGCAACGGCCTCGGCCCGTTCCTCGCCGCGGCGTTCGTCGCCGCGGGCCACCGTCTCGCCGGGGTCGCCGGCCGCGACCTCGGCTCGGCCGAACGGGCGGCGGCGGGGCTCGCCGGGCTCGCCGGGCCCGTGCGCGCGTTCGCCTCGGTGCACGAACTCGCCCGCGGGTGCGACGCGCTCGTCGTCGCTTCGCCCGTGCCGGCCCACCGCGAAGGGCTCGAGGCTGCGCTCGCGGCGGGCATCCCGTGCCTGTGCGAGAAGCCGCTCGTCGACGTGGCCGACGCCGGGCTGGGGCTCGCGCTGGTCGCCGCCTTCCGCGCCCGCGGCCTGCTGCTCGCCGAGAACTGCCAGTGGCCGTTCGTGCTGCCGGCGCTCTACGCGCTGCACCCGTCGCGGTGCTTCGCCGCGGTGCGCCACGTCGCGATGGGGCTCGGGCCCTCGGGCACCGGGCGGGCGATGCTCGAGGACTGCCTGCCGCACGTGCTCAGCGTCGTGCAGGCGCTCGCCGGCGTCGATCCCGAAGGCCGCGTGCGCGACGTGCGGCAGACCGACGCGTCGCCGCGCGCCGTCGCCAACGTGCTCGGGTTCACGATCGCGGCGCACCCCGCGCCGGTCGCCGTCGAACTGCACCTGCGGCACTGTCCCGCGCAGCCGCGGCCGGCCTGGCTCGCGGTCGACGGCGCGCGCATCGACCGGGCCATCGGCCCCGGCTACGCGCTGTCGTTCACCGCCGGCGGGATCGCGGTGCCGACCCCTGACCCGCTGCGCGAACTCGTGTATCGTTTCGCCGCCCTGCTCAGCGACCCCGCCCCGGCACTTGTCCACGCCCACGCCGACTCCATCGCCACCCGGATCCGATCCCAGGCCTCGGTGTTCGCCGCCCTCGACCGCTGATCCGCAGCGCGTCGAGGCGGTGCACGACTTCGCGCAGAAGCTGCAGCAGCCGTCGCTGTGGCCGCGCGTCGTCGACTACGTGCGCTGGCAGCGCGCGCGGGCCGCGGCGGCGGCCGCGGGCGCTCCGCCGCCCGACCTGCCGGACCTCGCGCCGCTGTCGATCAACCTCGACCTGACGACGGCGTGCAACTTCGCCTGCGACCACTGCATCGACTGGGAGATCCTGAACGACAAGGCGCGCCACGACGACGCCGACCTGCGGCGCCAGCTCGAGCGCATGGCCGAGCGCGGTCTGCGCAGCGTGATCCTGATCGGCGGCGGCGAACCGACGCTGTATCCCGGCTTCGCCGACTTCGTCGGCTTCCTGAAGCGCCTCGGCCTGCAGGTCGCCGTGGTCAGCAACGGCAGCCGGAACCAGCGCGTGCTGCAGGCGGCGCCGCACTTCACGGCGGGCGACTGGGTGCGGCTGTCGCTCGACGCGGGCGGCAACGACGTGTGGCGGCGCATGCACCATCCGTCGAACCAGTCGCTGACCCTCGAGGAGATCTGCGGCTGGATCCCGAAGATCAAGGCCATCAACCCGGCCGTGCGCGTCGGCTACTCGTTCGTGATCACGTGGCGCGGCGCCAGCCGCGGCGACGTCCGGGTCGTCGAGAACGTGCACGAGATGGCGCTGGCGGCGGCGCGCGCGCAGGACGCCGGTTTCGACTACATCTCGTTCAAACCGTTCCTCGAACGGCAGCCCGACGGCTCGGAGGTCATGGACCCCGCCAAGGCGCAGCAGCTGCAGGCGGTCGTCGCCCGCATCCGGCAGGCGCTCGCGCAGGCCCGCGAACACGCGCGCGCGCGGCCCGGCTTCCAGGTGCTCGAGAGCACGAACCTGCGCGTGCTGACGGCCGGCACCTGGCGCGACACCACGCGCCAGCCGCGCACCTGCCACATGCAGATGCTGCGCCAGGTCGTGAGCCCGCTCGGCACCTACAACTGCCCGGCGCACCGCGGCGTCGACCGGGCGCGCGTGGGCGACAAGGACGTTTGGGCGGTGCCGCCCGCGGCGCAGCACGCGACGGCGCGCATGCTCGCGACGTTCGACGCGAGCGTCGAGTGCCGCGAGGTGACCTGCCTCTACCACGGCACGAACTGGTGGCTCGAGGAACTGATCGCGGCGCCGGCCGAACTGCCCGACGCGCCGCCGGCCCCCGAGCGCAACGACTGGTTCCTGTGAACGACCGGTTCCCGTGAACGACCGGTTCCCGTGAACGACCGGATCCCGTGACGGAACGGGCGCGCCGCGGCGCCGGGTTTTTCCAGGCGGCGAGCCGCGCCGCGGGGTATGGGGGGCAAGGTGCCAACGTCCCACCCCCAGGTCGTCCGCGTCTACAGCACCTACCAGGATCCCGACTACGAGTCGCCGTGGCAGAGCGTGGCGCCGCGCGGCAGCACCGGCTCGGGCGTGATCGTCGGCCGCAACGAGGTGTTGACCGGCGCGCACGTGGTCGCCAACGCGACGTTCGTGCAGGTGCAGAAGCAGGACGACCCGGGCAAGGCCACCGCGCGCGTGGTCGCGATCAGCCACGACAGCGACCTGGCACTGCTGCGCGTCGAACCGGCCGGGTTCGCGCGCGGCATCCGGCCGGCGGTGATCGGCGACCTGCCCGCGCTGCGCGACGCGGTGCAGGTGGTCGGCTACCCGATCGGCGGCGAGGAGGTGTCGATCACCGAGGGCGTCGTGTCGCGCATCGAGGTGCAGCGCTACGAACACAGCCAGCGCCACCTGCTCGCGGTCACCGTCGACGCGGCGATCAACGAGGGCAACAGCGGCGGCCCGGTGTTCGCGCGCGGCAAGGTGGTCGGCATCGCGTTCCAGGCGCTGCAGGACGCCGAGAACATCGGCGAGATGGTGCCGGCACCGATCATCCGGCGCTTCCTCGACGGCGTGCGGCGCGACGACGACCCGCACGTGCCCGGCATCGGCATCACCACGCAGCCGCTCGAGAACCCCGCCCTGCGGCGGCACCTCGGCATGGCGGGCCGCGACACCGGCGTGCTCGTGACGACGGTGCAGTACGGCTCGTCGGCGTGGGGCGTGCTGCAGCCCGGCGACGTGCTGATGCGGCTCGACGGCCTGCGCATCGCCGACAACGGCACCGTGCTCTACCGCGGCCGCTGCCGCTGCCAGTTCGACGCGGTGGTCGGCGACCACCACGTCGGCGACACGGTGCAGGCGCACCTGCTGCGGCAGGGCCGGCGCCAGCAGGTCGCCATGCGGATGGCGCGCATGGTCTGGCTCGTGCCGCGCATCGAGTTCGACCGCATGCCGTCGTGGTTCCTGTTCGGCGGCCTCGTGTTCCAGCGGCTGACCGCCGAGTACCTGCGCATCTGGGGCGAGCACTGGTGGGACAAGGCGCCGAAGGAACTGCTGCACCTGTTCTACTCGGGGGAACGGCGCCCCGAGCGGCAGGAGGTGGTGGTGCTCGCGCAGGTGCTCGCCGACGCGGTCAACGTCGGCTACGAGCCGTTCACCAACGACGTCGTCTTCGAGGTCGGCGGCCGCGCGCCGGTCGACCTGGACGATTTCGTGCGCGCCGTCGACGCGATCTCGGGCGAGGTCGTGATCAAGCTGTCGAGCGGCGCCAAGGTCCTGTTCGACGCGCGGCAGGCCCGCGCCGCGCACGCGCGCATCCTGTCGCGCTACCGCGTGCCGGGCGACCGTTCGCCCGACCTGCCGGAACCGCCGCGGACCCGGGACGGGGCGCCCGCGCGCCGGGCCCGCACGCGCGGCGCGGACGCGGCGCCGCGCTGAGCCGGGCCGCGGGGCGCCCGCGGGGGCGTGCGGTCTGGCCGCCGGTGCCACCGCCGCACGGGTGCACGGCCCCGCTCGCGGAACGTCGGACCGTAACCGCGCGGTGGAAACCAGCGGCGGGAGGAGTTGCGCCGGCCGTTCCCCCCGCCTAGCCTGCTCGACCTCGCCTCGCTCGAATCGCCCCGGTCCGCGGATCCTCCACCGCAGGCTCGCCGAGCCTTCCGGTGTGGTTCGGTAGAGTGCGCGCCGCTTCCCGGGCCCTCGCCTCCAGCACCCAGGTCCAGCTCCCAGCATGGTTCGATCGATCCGGATTCCGGTCCTCGCGGCCGCCTGCCTGTTGCCCGCTGGGCTCGCCTCGCCGTTGCTGGCCCAGGTCGCTGCGCCGCGGCCCGCCCCCGTGCGCAACCCGGGCCAGGACAGCGACCTGTTGAGCCGCCTGTTCCCGAGCCGCGTGCACACCGCGGTCAAGGCGAGCTACGACCCGGACGACCGGATCTCGGCGCCGAGCCAGGGCAACGACGACGGCTTCACGGGGCAGAACCACTGCGAGGCCTACCGCACCGACGACCGCGGCACGCCGGTCGGCGTGCTCGCGCACTTCGAGGGACGCGCCGGCGTGCTCGGCCTGTTCTTCCGCAACTTCTGGAGCGACTCGGGCGGCATCCCGATGATGCAGGGGGAGAACAACCGCACGCGCATCTGGCTCGACGGGCAGGTCCGCTACGACCAACCGCTCGCGAACTTCTTCCGCAACACCGACGACCCGCGCGGCCAGATTGCGCCGTTCGCGGGCCCGTTCACGGGCCACCGCTCGGGCGGACACCTGACGCACGCGCAGCTGCGCTGGAACCAGAGTTTCAAGCTCGGCCTCGACGACGATCCGTTCGCCAACGCGGCGCGGTTCCACCGCGTCGCGGCGACCCTCGCCTCGCCCGAGGGCGAACTGCCGGTGCCCGATCTCGCCGGCTGGGAGTGGATCGCGCAGCGCCCGGGCCTGTGGCCGCACCACGCGGTCCGCACCGCGCAGACGGCGACCCTGCAGCTCGCGGCTTCCGGCGGCACGGGCGCCGTCCAGCTGACGGGCCCGCAGACCCTGCTCGAGGTCACCGCCGAGGTCCAGAACCACGCCGACTGGGCAGGCCTCGCCGCCCGGTTCACGTGGGACGGCGCTTCGCGCCCGCAGGTCGAGATGCCGCTGCGCCTGCTCGGTGCGATGGTGGGGCCGCCCTACCGCTTCCCGATCGCGAGCCTGCTGTTGAACAACGACGGCGACCGCCGCGCGACCTGCTGGTTCCCGATGCACTTCGCACAGCGGGCGCGCCTCGAGATCGTGAACGGCAACGCCTGGCCGGTCACCGTCGCGCTGACCACGGCGACCAAGGCCGGCGCGCACCCGGCACCCTGGGGCTACTTCACCGCGGTGCACCGCGCCGAGACGACCGGCACCGGCGAACCGTTCCAGGGGCCGCGCCTCACCGACTGCCGCGGCCTCCTGCGCTTCGTGATGCTCGAGGAGAACGCCGACACCAGCGGCCGCATCCCCGGCATGCACATGTCGCACCTCGAGGGCGACCTGTGCGTGCGCATCAACGGCAATCGCGGCTGCGACCACAGCTTCGACGCCTCCGAGACCAGCATCGGCCGCTGGGGCTGGTACCTGACGCCGGCCGACCGGCCGTTCGTGTCCGACTCGTCGTTCAACTCCGCGATCATGCTGCGCGGGCTGCCTTCGGGCCACGTCGAGGGGCGCCGCGTGATGGGCTCGACGTTCGTGTTCGACCCGGTGCACTTCGTCGACGGCATCGACATGGTGCTCGAGCACGGCCTGCAGAACATGTCGAACGCGGACTATTCGTTCGTCGCGTTCTTCTACGTCGAGCCGGGCCGCGCGCGCACCAAGGTGGCCGAGATCGACATCGGCAACACGTCGCCGGCGGACCCGCAGGGCGAGCCCGCGCACCAGGTGCAGTTCACCGCCTGGAACACCTACTTCCGGCAGGGGAACTTCCTGCGCGACCAGTTCTTCAACACGCCGCCGGTCGGCGACAGCGTGCGCCACGTGCGCGACTTCCTGCGCTTCCAGGTGCGGCGCTCGGCCGACGACGCGGTCCTGCGCCCGGTCTCGATCGGCCTGCGCCTGGATCGGCTCGGCGGCCCGTCGCTCACCGTCTGCCAGGCCGACGTGCTGGTCGACGGCCAGCCCGCGGGCCTCTTGCACGTCTACCGGCACAATGACGTGTTCGTGTGGATGGAAGGCGGCGAGTGCGAGGTCGAGCTGCCGCGCGCGCTGACGAACGGCAAGTCGGCGATGACGGTCGAGCTGCGGCCGCGCGCGGGCAGCGACCCGCTGAAGGTCGCGCGCGTGTTCGTCTACGAGTACACGAAGTGATGCGCGCGGCGGGCGCCCCGGCCGGCCGCCGCCCGGCTACCGTAGCGGCATGTTCGCCCTGACTGCCGCGCTCGCGTTGCTGCCGCAGAACGACCCGGCGGCGCTGCACGCCGAACTCGCGCGCCTCGTCGACCTGCCGGCCGCCGCGGCGCGCGAGCGCGCGGCCGAGGAGCTGGCGCAGCGGGGCCTCGCGTCCGTCGCGTCCTGGACCGCGGCCTGCCGCACGTTCGGCACGTTCGCGCCGATGGAGCCGGGGCCCGCGCGGCACAAGGTGGGGCTTGCCGTGCTCGACGCCGTCGAGCCGACCGAGCTGTTCCTGTTCGTGCCGAAGAACTACGACCCGGCGCGGCCGCACCCGCTGCTGCTCTGGGGCCACGGTGCGGGCGGCACGGGCGCGCCCGAGTACCGGCGCTGGGAGGAGGTGGCCGACCGCATCGGGCTCCTGGTGCTGGCGCCGAGCGAATACGGCACGCAGCCGGGCTACGGGTTCACGCGCCGCGAACGGCAGGCGCAGCTCGCGGCGCTGCGCTGGGCGCGCCGGCTGGTCAACGTCGACGAGAACGCGGTCTTCGTCGGCGGCTGCTCGCGCGGCGGGCACCTGGCGTGGGACCTGGCGCTGCGGTTCCCGGACCTGTTCGCGGGGGCGCTGCCCTGCATCGGCGGGCCGCGCATGCAGCTCGGCGAGCAGAACAACCTGCGCTACCTCGAGAACGTGGTGCACCTGCCGATCCGCGACCTGCAGGGCGCGCACGACGATCCGCTGCTGCTCGTGAACCTGCGGCTCGCGTTCGCGCGGCTGCAGAAGCTCGGCGCGAAGGACGCGGTGTTGCACGAGTTTCCGGACCTGGGCCACGACTTCGATCTGGCGGCGGTGGACTGGGCGGAGTTCTTCCAGCGCCGGCGCGATCCTGCGCGGGAGCGCGTCGTGCGGGTCGCGGCGGACCCGGCGGAGGCGAGTGCCTTCTGGGTGGCGATCACGGGTTTCGACGGCAAGGTCGCGGTCGACGTGGCGCCGCAGGTGAACCCGGCGACCTGGGACAGGCTCGACGAGGCGGGGCGGCGCGCGGTGCTGCTCGACCGGCTCGGCGAACGCACGGCGCGGCTCTCGGTCGTGCACAGGGGGCAGGGGCGGTTCGTCGCGGAGGGCAAGGGCGTGAGGTCGTTCGTGCTGCGGTTGCCGGAAGGCA
>VGXW01000119.1 GCA_016873195.1 Planctomycetota bacterium
TTCTCCTGCACCGAGGGCGGATTCGCATCGCTGCGCAGCGCGAGCCGCAGCCCACGTTCGTGCACGAACTGGTGCAGCGACTTCATCGCCCCGGCAGCACCCGACTTCAGCTCGACGGGTACGACGCGCTGACCGACCTGCAGCAGGAAGTCGATCTCGCCCGCGCGCCCGTCGCTGCGCTGCCAGTAGTGCAGTTCCGGTTCCCTGCCGCTGCCCGGCGGCCGCACGCGCAGTTGCTGGCCGGCGAGCTGGGCGCAGAGCCTGCCACGCACCACGTCGGCGAGCTGCTGCCAGCGCGGGAAGCTCGAGTTCGCCGGCGTGCCCAGCAGGGCATGCGCGAGTCCGGCATCGAGCAGCAGGACCTTCTTGTTGCGCGCGTTCACGCTGCCGCCGAGCGGCAGTCCGCGAGCCGTGCTGTGCGGCACTGCGGTCAGCACGCGCGCCTGTGCCAGCAGTTCGAGGGCGCGCGCTGCCTGGTGCTGCTTCACGCCTTCGCCGACGCGCGCGTGCACGAACTTGTCGCCGAGCTGCGCGGCGACGGCCAACAGCACGCGGTCGAGGAGCGACGGGTCCATCCGGCCGACGTAGCGGGCGAAGTCGTCGCGGAAGCTCGCGAGCAGGTCGGCCTGCAGATCGCGGCAGCGGCGGGGATCGCCGTGCTCCACGTCGCTGGCCACGATCGCCGGCATGCCGCCGACCATCGCGTAGCGCTCGTACCAGGTGCCGGCGGTCTCGTGCGCGGTTGCGCCGAGCTCCTCGCCTGGCCGCCACGAGAGCAGCCGTTCGCGCAGCGAACCCTGCCCATGGGCTTGCAGGAACTCCGGGAAGCTCATCGGCTCGACGTGGCGATAGGTGATGCGACCCACCGGCATGCGCAGTGCCTCGTCGGTGAGCGCGAACTCGAGCAGGGGGCCCGCGGCGATGACCGGCAGGTCCGGCATCTCCTCGCCGAACCACCGCAGGGACCCGAGGGCTGCGGGAACGGCCTGGACCTCGTCGAGGAACAGCAGGCTGCGTTCCCTGGCGATGGAACGGCCGAGTGCGAGCCCGAGATCGGCGAGCATCCGCCGCGGATCGCCGCCGGTGAAGACGCGCGCGAGCCGTGGGTCGCGTTCGAGGTTGGCTTCGAGGAGGTCGCGGTCGCTGCGTGCCGCGAGGTCGCGCACGAGCCAGGTCTTCCCGACCTGCCGCGCTCCCCGGAGCACGAGCGGGCGCCGGGCCGGATCGGCCAGCCAGGCGGCCAGGTTCTCGCCAAGGTTGCGGAACATGCAGGCAGAGTATCGGAACAACGCGTTGTTTTCATGGGCTGAACTACAAAACAACGCGTTGTTTCGATGGCTGGCCATGGCCGGACAGGTCGGCGGGGACGGTGCCAGGGCGAGAGCGGGCCGGCGACAGCGAACGGACCGCCCGGCTCGCACGCCGCGCGCCGCGCACCCCGCACGCTGCCCCCGGGCCCCGGCCCCGCGTAGCTTCCGGGCATGCGCGGTCTCCCCCTCGCTCTCCCGCTCGTCCTCCTGCTGCTCGCCCCCGCGGTCCTCGCCCAGGCGCCCGTCGCTCCCCTCGAAGCCGCCGACCTGCGCTGCGAGTACTCCCGCGACCCCGTCGGCATCGACGTCCCGCACCCGCGCCTCTCCTGGACCGTCGTCGCTGCCGATCCGGCCACCCGCGGACGCCGGCAGTCCGCCTGGCACGTGCGCGCCGCGAGCCGCCGCGAGGCGCTCCCCACCGCGCCCGACTGCTGGGACAGCGGCTGGGTGGACGGCGACCGCACTCTGCAGGTCCCCTACGGCGGCGCGCCGCTGCGCTCGCGCCAGACCCTGTTCTGGCAGGTCCGTGTGCGCGACGAAGCGGGCCGCGAGGGTCCGTGGAGCGCGCCCGCGACGCTCACCGCGGGCGTGATCGACCCGGCGGAGTGGACCGCGCGCTGGATCGGCGCCTCGGCCGAGCGGCTGCCGCCGACCGGGCTCGGTTACCACGCCGCCGTGACGAAGGACGTGCGCGAAGAGAAGTGGGTCGGCGTCGACCTCGGCAGCGCGCGCCCGATCGATCGCCTGGTGCTGGTGCCCGTCTTCGAGCACTTCGGCCATGCCGTGTTCGGCTTCCCGGTGCGGTTCCTCGTCGAAGCCGCCGACGAACCGACGTTCCGAGCCCCGCGCGTGCTGCTCGACGCCAGCACCGCGTTCGACCTGCGCACCCTCGCCGCGCCGCGCGAACTGGCCGTGCCGGGCGGCACCGCCCCGGCGCGCTGCCTGCGCGTGCGCGCGACCACGCTGATGCACGCGCGCAACGACACGGCCTGCTTCGCCCTCGCCGAGCTCGAAGTCTGGTCCGGCGGCGCGAACGTCGCGCGCGGCGCAGAGGTGCTGTGCAGGGACTCCGTCGCACACTCGGGCTGGTCGACCCAAGCACTCGTCGACGGCGTGCGTTCGCTGCACGAAGACTGTTCGCTGTGGCTGCGCAGGGAGTTCACGCCCGCCGCCGCCGTGGCGCGCGCGGTGGTGCACGTCTGTGGCCTCGGCCAGTACGTGCTGACGATCGACGGCAAGAAGGTCGGCGACGATTGGCTCACGCCGGGCTGGACGCAGTACGGCAAGACCGCGCTCTACGACACCTTCGACGTGACGAACGCGCTCGCCGGCGCGCCCGCACCGCACTGCCTCGCGCTGCACCTCGGCGGCGGCATGTACGACATGCACGGCGACACGCGCGGCAGCCAGCAGACGAACACGCTCGGCCCGTTGAAGGCGATCCTCGAACTGCACCTCGACTACGCGGACGGCCGTCGCGAAGTGGTCGGCACCGACGCGACCTGGCAGCGGCACCGTGCCGCCGAGACCTACTGCGGCGTGTTCGGCGGCGAGGACTACGACGCGCGGCGCGAGCCCGACGGCTGGCGGCGCCCCGGCTTTCCCGCCACCGGCTGGCTGCCCGCGCTCGAAGTGCCCGGCCCCGGCGGCCGCCTGTGCGGCCTGTCGCGCGCCGCGCCACCGGTGCGCGTGCACGAGCGCCGCGAGCCGAAGGCGCGCAGCGAGCCGCGCCCGGGCGTGCTGGTGCTCGACCTCGGCCAGAACGCCTCGTGGGTGCCCGAGGTCGACCTCGACGGCCCCGCCGGTGCCCGCGTGTCACTGTGGCCCGCCGAGATCCTGCGCGCGGACGGCACGATCGACCAGGTGACGATGCGCCCGGGCAAACACGCGACGGTGACGCTGCGCGGCGGGCCGATCACGTGGCATCCGGCGTTCTGGTACTGCGGCAGCCGCTACTGGCAGGTCGAGGCGGCGGCGGCCGACGGTTCGCCGCTGCGGGCGCAGGACCTCCTGCGCTCCTTCCGCGGCCTGCTCGTGCACACGACGTCGACGCCGGTCGGCACGTTCACCTGCAGCAACGAGCTGTTCGTGCGCACCCGCGAACTGATCGAGTGGGCGCTGCGCAGCAACATGGTCAGCCTGATCAGCGACTGCCCGCACCGCGAGAAGAGCGGCTGGCTCGAGCAGATCCACCTGATGGCGCCCGGCATGGCGTTCACGTTCGACATGATGCCGCTGTTCGCCAAGACGATGTCGGACGTGCGCGACGCGCAGCTGGGCGACGGCATGGTGCCGACGACCGCGCCCGAGTACTTCGTCTACGAGGGCGGCTTCCGCCACTCGATCGAATGGGGCGGCGCCTGCTTCCTGCTGCCGCGGCTGATCCGCGACTGGTACGGCGACACCGTGTTCCTCGGCGAGTACTGGCCGGTGATGCAGCGCTACCTCGCCTTCCTGCGGACGAAGGCGCCCGACGGGTTGCTCGACGGCGGGCTCGGCGACTGGGACGGCGGCTTCAACAAGCTGACACCGATCCCGCTGACCGGCACGGCCTACTACCACCTCGGCGTTGCGACCTGCGAACGGTTCGCGCGCGACCTCGGCCGCACCGGCGACGCGGAAGCGCTGCGCGCGCTCGGCGAGCAGGTGAGGGCGAAGTTCTGCGCGACGTGGCTCGACCCGAAGACCGGGAAGGTCGCGGGCGGTTCCCAGGCGAGCCAGGCGATCGCGCTCGACCTCGACCTCGTGCCCCAAGCGGCGCGCGAGTCGGTGTTCGCGCGCCTCGTCGACGCGGTCGCCGCGAGTGGCCACGCGATCGACTGCGGCGAGATCGGCCACCCGTCGCTCTTGCGCGCGCTCGCCGACGGCGGCCGTTCGGACCTCGTGTTCGCCATCCACAGCCAGAGCGACCGGCCGGGCTACGGCTGGCACCTGCGGCACGGCGCCACGGCGCTGACCGAGACCTGGAACTGCGGCCCGATCTCGCACAATCACTTCATGCTCGGCCACGTTCTCGAGTGGTTCTACCGCGATATCGCGGGCCTGCGTCCGGACCCGGAGCACCCGGCGTTCGTGGCATTCACCGTGCGGCCGACGGTGGTCGGCGACCTCACGTGGGCGAAGGCGCGCTACGACTCGATCCGCGGCCGCATCGAGACCGGCTGGTTGCTCGACGGCGGGGTTCTGCGCGTCGACGTCGTGGTGCCGCCGAACACCGAGGCCGTGGTCGAACTGCCGGGCAACGACCCGGCGGCCGTGCGCGAAGGGACCGGGCCGGCGGCGCAGGCCCTTGGGGTCGTGGTGCTCGGTCTGCGCGGCGATCGCTGCGCGTTCCGCGTCGGCTCGGGGCGCTATGTGTTCGCGGTGGCGGCGCGCTGACCGAGGAGTCGAACGGGGCGCTGCCGCTGGCCCCGGCGCGAGCAAGGGCAGCGCCACCCGGCATGCCCCGCGCTGCCGCAATCCGGCAGAGGAGCCAGGCGCGCCTCGCCCGTTCATTGCGATGCCAGATTCGCCATCGTCGGCTCGACGATGTCCGACGGCCCGACGACCCCGCCCTCCGCAGCGAACGCCGCCGGCGCCGTCGGCCAGCAGTTCCTCGCCGCCTACCAAACGCGCAGCGGAGGCGGTCCCCGCGGGGTCTGGACGCGCCACTCAGCTCCTGCGTTTCGCGACCAGCGCGTCGAGGCGGCTTGCGACCATGGTTCGCCGGTAGGCAGCGGGAATCCTGGCGACCCAACGCCCACATTCCCGGAGGTCGAAGCGTTGCGGGAACTCGAGTTCGGGCAGGCTCGCGAACAAGCGGCTGCGGGTGGCGGTCAGGTAAAGGACGTCCAGCAGCGCCTTCTCGGGCGTCGCGATCTTTACCTGGGTCCTCGGGTCCGTGACACAGCCGCCGAAGAACTCGGGAGCGAGGCGGTGGACGGAGTAGGTGCCGATGGCGGTCTTGATCCTCCGCGTGCTCGCCAGCGAAGCCACGTAGACGACCTGCGGGATCTGCTCGATCATGCCGTGCCGGTGCAGCGCGGTTTGCATGGAGACGTAGGACGGCAGCGGAGCCGTGAGATGGTCCGGCAGCAGCAGAGGGTCGATGTCCGGATCGACGGTCCAGAGCCCATGCCGCAGTTGCACGACCAGGCCGCGGGCCGCAAGGCGTGCGAGGGTCCTCGTGGCTGCAGAGGAAGTCACGCGCATTCGCAGCGCGGCGTCGGCCGTGGTCAACACGGGTTTGCCGAACCGACGCAGATCGGCGTAGGCGTCGATCGCCCTCATCCCTGCAACTCCATCAGGCGATCGAAGACGAGCTCCTGGATCCGCTGCCAGGACTCCTGGCTGCCGTAGAGCTCCTGGTGATCCGACGCGAGGTATGGGATCACCTGCGCCTTGAACACCTGGTAGGGCATCTGCAGGACCCGGTCGATGGCGGTCGGGAGGGCCGCCGTCGTCTTCGCTGGCAGCGGTCGCGGATCGGCCTTCGTCGTGCGGAACAGATGCTCGAGGTCCCAAACGTCCCTTGCCTGGGTCTCGCGTCGTCCGGCCAGCGCGCCGAGCTTCTGGCGTAGCGCCGAGGCCGCTGTGTAGTGGTTCACGGTCGGCGCCGGGATTCCATAGGGCAGGACGACCTCCGCCAGCACTGGCTCGAGCGCGAACTCGTCCTCGCTGCCACGGCGGCTGAACTCGATCTTGGTGTGCAGCGGCAGGCCGCGCGCAGCGTGCAGTTCGAGCTTCCACCGCGGTGTCGTCTCGGTCTGCTTCGGCCTCGTGGTGTGGACGAGCGCGAGACCCAGTGTGCGCAGAAGGCTCGTCAACGCCGGTGCGCCGAGCACCGCATCGACCTTGTCGCGGAGTTCGAAGACCTCACCACGCAGCAGGTCGATGTCGAGGTCCTCGGAGTAGCGGAGGCTGCCGAACCAGGCCCGCAGGTTGACTCCGCCCTTCACGACGAACCGGGCCCGATCCAGCCGCGACTCGAGGACGCGCAGGAAGGCCAGGTGGAAGGCCTCCACCTGCCGGATCGGAATGAGGACGGCCATGGAAGATATTCATGATCGAGTCCTTCGGTGGAAGTATCAAGCAATATCAATTCCTGGCCTCGCCCGGGTTCTCGCGCCCGGCACGGCGTCGCGGGTTCCGCGCACGCCGCTTGTTTCACGGATCCCCAGACCTGCCGGAGCTCCCGGCAATTTCTGTCGGAAATTGCCGACTCTCCCGGCACCATGCCGCAGTGGACATCCCCCGCAGCACCGACGTCGCCGCCGCCACGGCGAAGCGCTCCCTGTTCCTGTTCGGCCCGCGCCAGACCGGCAAGAGCACGTTGATCCGGCAGCATCTCCCCGAGACCCGGCAGATCAACCTGCTCGAGAGCGACACCTACCTGGCCTTGCAGCGCGCACCGCAGCGGCTGCGCGAGTGGTGCACCAGGGCCGGCGAACTCGTCGTCATCGACGAGATCCAGAAGCTGCCGCAGTTGCTCGACGAGGTGCACCTGCTGATCGAACAGAAGAAGCTGCGCTTCCTGCTGACCGGCTCGAGTGCGCGCAAGCTGCGTTCGGGGGGCGTCAACCTGCTCGGCGGCCGCGCCCGCTCGCTGCACTTCCATCCGCTGTCGATCCACGAACTCGGCGAGCACTTCGAGCTGTCGCGCGCACTGCACCACGGCCTGCTGCCGGCGATCTACCTCGGCGACGAACCCGACCAGGACCTCGCTGCCTACGTCGGCACCTACCTGCGCGAGGAGATCGCGAACGAGGCGCTGACCCGCAACCTGCCATCGTTCGCGCGTTTCCTCGAGGTCGCGGCGCTGTGCAACGCCGAGCAGATCAACTGCAGCAAGGTGGCAGCGGATGCGCAGGTCGCGCGCACCACGGTGCAGGGCTACTTCCAGATCCTGCGCGACACCCTGCTCGGCTGGGACCTCCCGGTCTGGCAGAAGAGCAGGAAGCGCAAGGCGGTCGGGGCCGCGAAGTTCCAGTTCTTCGACTGGGGCGTCGTCCGCCACCTGCGCGGCACCGGCCGCGTGAAGTCGCCGTCGCCGGAGTTCGGCCACGCGTTCGAGGCGTGGATCGGGCACGAGTTGAAGACCTGGTGCGACTACCAGGGCCATGGCGCCGAACTCTGCTACTGGCGCGCGGAGAGCGGCCACGAAGTGGACTTCGTCGTCGGCGACGCGGTGGCCGTCGAGGTCAAGGCCGCGAGCAACATCACCGACCGGCACCTCGCCGGCATCGTCGCCCTGCGGCAAGAGGCGCTCTTGCGGCGCCACGTCGTCGTCTGCCAGGAGACCCGCCGCCGCACCGTCGGCGGCATCGAGATCCTGCCGTGGCGTGCCTTCATGGACGAACTGTGGGACGGACGGCTGCTGCGCGGCTGAGACATCCGCGCCTCCTGCCGGCGAGTGCACGCACGGTTTCTGCGCGACGATTCGCCGGTGCCGCGGCGGCTCGAACCGCGACTCCAGCGAACTGCGCGCGAGTCCCTCGGCTCGCCCTCCGGCCGACCCCGCTACCGCGCCGCGAACGCTTCCCGGTGGAACTGCCAGAACCGTTCCCCGAGTGCCGCCAGCAGCTGCAGCGGATCGTGCCGCACGCCGTCGAGCTCGACGTAGTCGTGCGGGATGCCGAGTTCGACGAGGTGCCCGTGCAGTTCGCGGTTCGCCGGCAGCGTCTCGTCGCGACCGCCGATCACCACGCGGATCCTGGTCCCTGCTCGCAGCGCGGTCGCATGGTCGATCGCGAGCTGCCACGGGCTCTGCCGGCGGAACACCGCGAGGTCGCCGCCGTAGACCTGGCGCAGCACCTGCTCGCGCCGTTCTTCGTTCGCGCGCGGCGTCGCGACGAACTCGCGCTGCAGCGGCCCGCCGGCCAGGCTCGACGAAGCGCCGAACAGTCCGCGGTGCACGAACCCGAGCCGCAGGGCGCCGTAGCCGCCCATGCTGAAGCCCTCGACGATCCGGCCCTCGCGCGAGGCGATGGTGGCGAACAGGCGGTCGACGCGCGGCACGATCTCGCGCACCAGCACCGTCTCGACCGGCGGGCCGGCGACCGCGTCGCACCACATGCCGTTTTGCAGGCCGTTGGGGAACACCACGAGCACGGGCGGGATCGCCGAGCGCGCGATCGCTGCGTCGAACTGCGCCGCGACGGGCGCGATGCCGGCGAAACCGCCGCCGCTGCCGTGCAGCCAGTAGACCACCGGGTAACGCTGCGCCGGGTCGTCGCCGTAGCCGGGCGGCAGGTAGACGTGGTAGCTGACTTCCGTGCCCGCCGCGGGACTCGCATAGACGTGCTGCACGAGGCCCGGGCCGCGCGCGGGCTCGGTGACCCACGGGTTCGGGCGCGGGGTCTGCTGGAAGAAGCCGGCGATGCACGCGGGCGCTGCGGCGGGGAACTGGTGCGTGCCGTCGTGGATCATCGTCGCGACGTGGGCGCCGCTCGCGGCGCGGTGCAGCACGAGACCCGGCACCGAGGCCCAGTCCTCGCCCGGGCCGGCAGCGCGCGCGGCGATCAGTGCGTCGATCGTGCGTTCCTGCTGCGCGAACGGCACGACCCGGTCGTCCCGGCCGGCGACGTGCAGCACGGGCCGCGGGGCCACCGGGCCGCCGCGCGCCGCCGCCAGCGCGCCCGCGGCCCCGGCGGCCGACGGCGCGAACGACGCGAACTGTGCACCGCGCGTGGCGAGCAGCAGGTAGGTGAAGCCGCCGCCGTTGCTGTGGCCCGTCGCGTGCACGCGGTTGCCGTCGATGCGCAGTTCGCGCTGCAGCGAGGCGAGCATCGCGTCGACGAAGTGCAGGTCGCGGTCGCCCTCCATGCCGGCGCGGTTCTGCCAGCCCGGGCGCGCGCCCTCGGGATCGCGGCTCGTCGCGGTCGGCAGGCCCTGCGGGTAGACGACGACGGCCTCGGGCCAGAGATCGTGCAGGTGGAAGCTCCGGGCGACGTTCGCCATGCGCCCACCGTGGCCGTGGAACACGAACACGAGCGGGCAGGGCTCGGTGGTGGCGTCCGGCGGCACGCGCACGAGGGCCTGCCGGTCGGTGCCGTCGACCGACCAGGTGCGCAGCTGCAGGTCCGGCGGGTCCTGCGGCGCTCGGGAGGATGGCGCGGAGACGGTTGCCGGGAACGCACCGCACGCGCACGCGAGCAGCAGGGCGAGCATGGCGGCAGGTTACGGGAGGGGCCGGCGGCGGCCCACGCGGGATCGTCTCAGCGGGCTGGTCCCTCATGGCCCAGGCCATGGTCCTTCACCACCTGCTCCATGCGCGCGACCTCGTCGTCGGTCAGTTCCGCGAACAGGCCTCGCTTCCGGTCCGACAGCCGGCCCTGGTTCCCGAGGCACAGCTGCAGGAACAGCTCGAGCCGGCGGTCGGGCATGTCGACGATCTCGCGCAGTGCCTTCCACGCGGCGTCGAACCGCGCGAGGAAGTCCAGTTCGTCGACGAGGTCGCGCTCGATGGTCCGTTCCACCACCGCGTAGAGGTACTCCGCCATCGGCGTGGCGTCGAAGTAGCGGTAGAGGCTCCGGCTCTCGCCGCGCACGCGCAGCGCGCCGCGGCCGTCGAGGTCGTAGTCGAGGCGTTCGAGCAGCGGCCGCGAGAAGCCCTCGAGGCATGCGTCGTAGGCGCGAGGCTCCGCGAGCATGACGGCCGAGACCGGCAGCACGAGGCCCGGCGGCGTGAACCCTCTGCGCGCGAGCACGTGGTGGATCAGGTAGCGATGCAGGCGGCCGTTGCCGTCGTCGAACGGGTGCAGGAACACGAACCCGAACCCGAGCACCGCGGCCTGCACGACCGGATCGATCGCGGAGGCCTGGAGCCGCGCGTGGCACGCGAGCCAGCCGGCCATGAGTTCGCCGAGGTCCTCGGGCTTCGGCGAGACGTAGTGCACGATCTCCTGGTAGCCGGTGCTCTGCCCGACGTAGTTCTGGTCGGTGCGGAAGCCGTCCTTCGCGTAGCGCGGATCGAGGATCGCCTTCTGCAGGTCGACGAGCACGCGCGTGGACAGCTCGCGCAGTTCGTGGGCTCGCCGCAGCAACTCGACGAACCGCAGCGTGCGGCGGCGATCCGGCTGCTCGCGTTCGATCTCGAAGCTCGACTTCGTCTCCTTCAGGTAGAGGAACTGGGCCGCGCGCTGCAACAGGCGCGGGTCGTAGCGGTCGACGAGGGCTCCGACGCGGCCGCGCAGGTCCTTGCCGGCGAAGGCATGCAGCCGGTCGGTGCGGCGCACGAGCGGGCAGAACGATGGGCAACCGGGGAGGTCGTCGCGCACGCGGTGCCGCGGGCTCGGGACCGGCCTGGCCGCGTGGTAGCGGTCGTCGCCCAGCGCATCCACGAAGGCCACGCGGCCCGCATCGGGGACGTCGAGCGTGCGGCCGCACAGCCACTCGTCGAGGAACCAGGCGCGGCGCGCGTACTTGCCGGTCGGCGCGCTGCGGATCCACCTCGCGAGTTCGGCGGCATCCACCTGGTCGAAGACGTTGCGCAGCACCTCGAGGTTGACGCCTTCGTAGCGCAGCGCGAACTCCAGTTGCTCGGGGACGGTGGGGCCTGGCGCGTAGCGGCTGGGGAAGTACTGGGTCGTCCGCCCTCCTTCCGTCGCTGTGTGCCGGCCGCCGCGGCTCCGGACGAAGGAGGCGATCGGCAGGGGCATCACGCGGAGCCCGAACTGCTCGACGAGAGCCTGGTAGCCGACAGGTTGAGGCTTCTGGGTGGTGCGGACGGCCATTGGCTCGCAGAACGTTTGCGGAACTGGCAGAACGTTCGCAGATCAGATCAGATCAGATCAGATCATGTCTGGGGATTCGCTTTCGGTCAACTTGGCTGCAGAACGTTTGCTGATCTCGCAGAACGTTCGCATCTCGTCCAGATCCTGGTGAAACGATCCCCGAGCGCCGGGTCAGGAACACCCGGGTCAGCCGGGGTGCCGGCCATGCGCCCGTTCCGTTCGGATCCGCCGTCAATCCCCGATCGTGATGCGCATCGTCTGGGTCGCCGTGATCGAGCCGATCGGGCTCTGCTGCGGATCGAGCACGAGGGCCTGCGCGTGGAACGTCCATCCGCGCAGGTTCGCGTCGTTCGGGATCCCCATCGGAAGCCGCACGTTGCCGCCCTGCCGCGTCACCGCGAAGAACGTCGCAGTCAGCAACCCGACCGATGAGGCGCAGCCGCCGCCGAACGTCGCGCTGCTGCCGCCGAGTCCCAGGGCGAACAGCACCGGCGCCGACGCAACCGTCGTCGCCGCCTCGAGTGCGAAGCCGGGGTTGCCTACGGTCGGTTGGCCGATCGAGTGCAACCGCGGCGTCGGGCCGATGGCACAGCCGGTGGCCACGTCGACCACGCCCGCGGGCCGATCGGTGAGATGGGCGACCGTGATGGGCGTCGCGACCGGGAACGTCGCGAGCAGGCGCGCCTGCGCGGTGTCGGTGACCAGAGTGAACTGCGAGCCCGAAGTCCAAGGCGCGGCAAGCCCGAGCCATGCCACGCCGTCCCACTCCGCCGTCGTGCCGTAGAGAGCGACGATCCGGCCGCGCCGCGGATCGAAGGCGATCGGCGCCGGGAGTTGCAGGCTGGACTGTGGGCCGCCCGCCAAGGCGAAGGCCCACGCCGCACCGTCCCATTCCCAGGTCTCGACCGACGCGGGGATCAGCCGGCACAGCAGCACCGTACGCTGCCGAAGGGGGTCCAGGGCCGCGCGGCCGTACGCGCTCGGCGGTGGCTTGACCGCGGCCGTGACCGGCGACCAGGTCGAGCCGTTCCAGTGCCAATGTTCGTTCGACACCCCGACTGCTGCGGACCCGCCGAACAGCAGCACGCCGCCGTTCGGATCCTCGGCCAGAGCCGCACCGGCGCGCGGCGACGGCGACTGCAAGGGCAGGCGCTGTACCCAGTCGATGCCGGTCCAGTTCCAGGTGTCACCGAGCAGTTGGTTCTGCGCGTTGCGTCCGCCGAACAGCAGCACGCTCTGCTCGATCCCCGACCAGCACGCCTGCGCCGAGGTCCTGGGTGCCGGCGGGTTCGCCGACGCGATGTTGCGCCAGCGCGTGTCGAACGTTTGTCCGGCGTCGGCGACGCCGAGCCCGCCGAAGTGCAGCGACCGACCGCGCACGCGGTCGCAGGCAGCGGCGCCGTCGAAGCGCGGGCGCGGCGTCACCGACCACGGCGAGGCGACTGCCGACCAGTCCGAGCCCGAGAAGCGCCACTCCGTCTCGGGATCGCCGGTGACGAGCAGCAGGCCGAACGCGTCGCGCACGAGTCGGCCGGAGCGAGGGCCGGGATCGTGCGCAGTGACGACCTGGGTCCAGCCGTTGCCTGCGAGACGCCACGTCGTCGTCGCCGAGGATCCGCCGTAGAGCACCAACGCGCCCGCTGCCGGCGAGAACGCCATCGCGGCGTGCTCGCGCGGGCCTGGCGGTGCGTTCGTCGCCAGCAGCAGCCACGTCGAGCCGTCCCAGCTCCAGCAGTCGGCGAGGGGACCGCTCCCGCCGTTGCCGCCGTAGAGCACGCAGCGTTGGCCGACGGGGTCGAAGCCGAAGGTGGCGGAGAGGCGGGGTCCGGGGCCCGCGACGGGCTGCCCGGCCCAGACGGCCCCGTC
>VGXW01000120.1 GCA_016873195.1 Planctomycetota bacterium
TTTTTCGCGAGGTCCTCCTCGAGCAGCTTCTGCGAATCGTCGCCGCCGCCGAAGGCGTGCAGCGTCGTGCGCTGCAGCACCGCGTCGGGCAGCCGTGCCAGGGCCTCGAGCACCGGCAGCATGCGCCGCCGCGGGAAGATCGTGCCGAAGAAGCCGAGGTGGATACCGGTGCCGAGTTCGACCGCCGGCCAGCGCGATGCGATCTCGCGAGCGAGCCCGAAGTCCGCCGCGTTGCGCATGACCTCGACCGGGCACGGCAGCTCGCCGACGGTCGCCGCGAAGACCTCGTGGGCCTGCGCCGAGTTCACGAACAGGCCGTCCGCGAGCCGCAGCAGTTCGCGTTCGTGCCGCAGCACGTTCTCGCGCACCGCAGCGTCGCCAGCGTTGGTCCACGCGTTGCCGCTCAGCAGGTCGCGGTAGTCGACCAGCACGCGGGCGCCCGGCAGCGCGCGGCGCAGCCGCGGCAGCGCCAACAGCTGGCCGTGCGGGCCGCAGGTCAGGAGCACGGCGTGCAAGTGCGCCTGCACCGCGAGCGCCGGCAGGCGGCGCCGCAGCCGCCAGACCCACTCGACGTGGCGGTCGGGGATCGGCAGGCGGTCGGACAGCTTGTAGTAGACGTTGCGCAGGACCTTGCCGAAGAACGAACGTGAGGCACCGAGCGACCACCGGGTCGGCCCACCGAGCCCGTGGCGCACGACGCCGGGCGGCACGAGCGCCGCGAGCGTCGCGTCGGCTTCGGGCAGCCGCCGGTCGTCGATCGTGACCCAGTGCACCTCGTGGCCCTGCGCCAGCAGCGCGCGGCTCAGGCGCAGCACGCGGTGCGACGCGACCGCGCCCTGCGGCGGTGCGTAGTAGCTGACGATGCCGACGCGCATGCGCTGGGTTCCTGGCGGCGGGAGTGGGTCGGGCATGGGCGCGGTTCGCGGCGCGGTTCGCGGCGCGGCAAGCCTACTGCACGCGGGACGGCGGACGCAGCAGTCCCGTTCGCCCGCACCACGATGCGTCGGGAAGCGGTCCGGGTCCGTCAACCGCGCAGGCCGAGCTTGCGCAGCAGCAGCTGCTTCTCGTCCGCCGTCGTGCCGAACAGGCCGCCGACGAGCACGGCGGGCGCCGCGACGACCAGACCCTTCAGGAAGAAGGTCGGCCAGCCGGTGACCGGCAGCCAATCGCGGACCGCGTACGCGACCGCGCCCATCACCGCGACGACGACGAGGCCGCCGCGCGTCGCGCGGACCAGGAAATCCCCGAGCGACAGGCCCAGCCGCCTGGCGAGGTATCGCGGCTGCAGCACGAGCTGCGTGCAGATGGTCGGGATCAACGTGCCGAGCGCCACGCCGAGCAGCCCGAGCGGGTAGGCGAGCGCGATGCTGAGGCCGAGGTTCGCGACCGCCTCGAGGACCGACAGGCCCGACAGGAACCGCACCTCGCGTATGCCGAACAGGATCTGCTTGCCGCACGTCATCAGCCCGCGCACCAGCGTCGCCGCCGCGAGCACCGCCATCACGGTCGCCGCGGACGTGTAGACGGCGCCCGACAGCAGCTCGGGGTGCTCGTGCAGCCACACCGCGAGGAAATCGTGGCCGAGGAAGATCAGGCCGCCGCCGATCACCGCCGCGAACAGGAAGATGTTCTTGCTGCCGAACAGGTAGAGCCGCCGCAGCGCCTCGTGGTCCCCGGCCGCGTCGCGCGACGTCGCATAGGGCGTCAGCGGCCAGGCGACCGAGTTGATCAGCATGATGTAGTAGCCGATGAAGTTGCCGCCGACGGTGTAGTAGGACACCGCCTTGGTATCGATCATCACGCCGATCACCAGCGCGTCGGTGTAGAGCACCACGCGGTCGGCGACGTTGATCAGGAAGTTGTGGAAGCCGAAGCTGCACAGTTCGCGCACCGAGGCGCGACTGCACCAGCGCCGGCCGATCCGCAACCCGGGCAGCAACCGGAACGCGATGACCACGCGCACGAGACCCGCCGCGAGCTGCGTGCCCGCTGCCACCCACGCGACGCCGGCCAGTCCCTGGTCCTCCAGCAGCACCCAGACCGACAGGCCGGCATTGACGAGCCGTTCGCCGATCGCCAGCGCGTTGGCGATGTCGAAGCGCTGCCGCGCGTAGGCGGCCGTGCCGAACACGGCGATCGGGAAAGACAGCGCGACCGCGCTGCCCATCACGAGCACCGCCGTCGTCGTCGCGCCGGCCTCGTCCGGAGCAACCTCGAACAGGGCCGGGGCCCAGAAGGCGAGGCCGACGCTGGCCAGCAACAACACGGCGGCGATCGGCAGGGTCAGCGCCACCGCCGTCGATATCGTGCGGCTGACGCCGGGCACGTCGCCGAGCTCCCAGTAGCGCGTCGCGTACTGGCCGACCGCCGAACGGATGCCGAGGTCGAGGATGCCGTAGTAGCCGGTCATGGCGACGACCAGCGACCAGATGCCGAATCCGCTCTCGCCCAGGCGATCGAGCACGAACGGGGTCAGCAGCAGCGCGACGAAGACGCCGACGAGGTAGCCGATCGTATTGCTCGCGATGTTGCGCGAGATGATCTTCAGCGCGCCCATCCGGCACCCCACCGCACGGTCGTGGTCGCCTGCGTCATGGCCGGTTCACCCTTCGCCGCCGGCCAGCGACTGCTGCCACATCGCCGCGGCGAGCAGGATCCAGCCGAGATGGTAGGGACGACATTCCGGACACAGGTGGCCGGGCGCGAGTTCGCGGCGGTCGGCCGTGCCGAACCACGCGGCGCGGCCGAGCCGGGCGAGTTCGCGGGGCCCGAGGCCCAGCAGCCCGGTGGTCCGGGGATCGTCGTGCTGCACGGCGCGCCAGACGATGCCGCCGGCGTCGTCGATCAGCTCCTCCCCGCGGCACTCGCTGCGTGTTTCGAACCAGTCGAGGCTCGCGCGCACCGCGCGGTCGTAGCGGCGGCCCTGCCCGCTCGCGAGCGCGGTCGCGAGCAGCAGCATCGGCCCCATCGCGTCCTGGTGCACCGAGTAGACGGGATGACGCAGCGCGGGCACCGCCTTCGCCGGCAGGTAGATCCACCACCACTGCCCCTGCGGTCCCTGCAGCGAGGCTACGCGGTCGGCGCAGCGTTCGGCCGCGGCGAGCCAGCGGGTCTCGCCGCCCGCCGCCGTCAGCGCCGCCAGTCCCATCGTCGGATACACCTGCGACGCGAAGCTGCCGAGCCGCGTGTCGCGCCGCGTGCGCAGGAAGTTCTTGCGGCGCACGCGCCGCGCGAACGAGAACAGTCCCGTGCCCGGGTGCTGGTTCCGCAGCAGCACCTCGGCGGTCTCGCCGGCGAACCCGGCCATGCCCGGCAGGCCCGCGGCGACGCCGGCGGCGAGCCCGCGCAGCAGGAAGCCCATCTCCATGCTCGGGAAGTCCGTGCGCGGATCGAACACCTCGGCCCGGCGCTGCAGCAGCGCCCGCGCGGTCGCCTCGGCACGCGCATCGCCGCGTTCGGTCTGCGCCCACAGCACGAGCCCGAGGTCGCCCGGCGACGGCCGTTCCCACGCGGCCAGCGCGTCGTAGAGCTGGGCCAGGTCGAGCGCGGTGGTGCCGCCGCACCCGAGCCACCGAACGGTGCCGATCAGCGCCATCGCCGTGTAGCGCTCGGAGCGCCCCTCGAGCTGGAGCCGGCCGCCGCCGGCCCGCAGCGCGCGGTGGCAGAACCAGCGCCCGCCGTCGATCAGCATGCGCGGCAGCCCGCGCGTCGCGATCTCGGCGAACCGCGCGAACCAGGCGCGCACGGCGTCGACCTCGGGCATCACGCGCGGGTTCATGCGGCACGCTCCGCGGGCTCGCGCCCGCCGAACAGCCGCAGCAGGCGGCCGCGTGCGCGGCGCAGCCAGTCGCCGACGGTCGCGAGCCACGGCCCCAGGTCGTCGAGCGCGAACACGGCGCCGCGGACCGGGGGCCGGATCGACCACAACCACGCGAGCCGGCCGAGTTCGCCGCGCGCGCGGTAGTAGGCCGCGGACTGCCGGTCCCAGGTCAGGTAGACCCAACGGCGCCAACGCCGGCGGCGCCGCACCGGCGGCGGCTCGAGGCCCGCGAGGTCGCAGTAGGCGAGCCAGGCCAGCGGCACGCCGTTGGCGTCGGCGACGCCGTTCTGCCAGTCGGGCCGGCAGACGGTGGGTTCGATCATGTAGTAGGCGCCGTCGCGAGGGTCGCGTTTGTACTCCAGCGAGCAGAGCCCGTGCATGCCGACGCGCGCGAAGAAGTCGCGCGCGATCGCGTCGAGTTCGGGCACGTCGACCGGTTCGCTCGCCGAGGTGCCGCCGCAGTGCGGCTGCCATTGCCGCAGCTTGCGCGCGCTGAACACCCCCGCCGCCTCGCCGCCGGCCCGGCAGTAGAGCAGCGTGAAGTGGATCTCGTCGTCCCCGCCGGGCACGTACTGCTGCAGCACGAGCGGCGTCGCCGCGGGCGCCACGAGGCGGAACGTGTCGAGCAGCGCCGGCCGGTCCGGCAGCACGTAGGCCTTGCGCAGCCCCGCCGCCTGCCACGTTCCCGTCTTGCTGGCCGGCTTCAGGATGCACGGGAAGACCATCTCGTCCGCGGCGCGCTCGAGCCCGGCGAGGTCGGCGACCCACCAGGTCCTGGGCAACCGCACGCCGTGCCGTTCGGCCACCGCGCGCATGCGTTCCTTGTCGAGCAGGTCGTGCACCAGAGCCGGCGCCGGCATCGCGATCCGGTAGTGTCGCCGCAGCTCGTCGAGATGGTCGGCGATCACCGCGACCGACTCGTCGGTGATCGGGATCAACACCGGCCGCTCCGGCAGCCCCGGCCCCTTCGCGCGCAGCAACGCCAGCAGGTCCGCGCCGGTCGGGCCGCAGGCCCAGCGTTCGGCGAGGAAGCGCGACCGCGCTTCGAACCCCGGCCGCTCGCCGTGGATGCCGATCACCGGCACGCCGTGGCGGCCGAGGACGCGGGCGACGCCGAGACCGTTCAGGTTCATGGCGGTCACGATGGCTGGCAGGCGTGGACGTTCCGGCATCGATCGGCCCCGCACACTACGGGCGCGGGATGAAGACTCCAGAGGGCTCGGCGTTACCTGATCGGCAGGCGCGCGCCCCTGGCCGAAGCGTGGCTCCGGCGGCGCCGCCGCCGTGGATCCGGTGTCACCGCAGCCAGGCGAAGTCGGTGTTGCCGCCGCTGAGCACGAGGCCGACGCGCTTGCCGCGCAGCTCGCCCGCGATCGCGCGCAGCGCCGCGAGCACGGTGGCCCCACTCGGTTCGACGACGATCTTCATGCGTTCGGCGAAGAACCGGCACGCGGCGACGATCGCGTCCTCGGCGACGGTCACGATGCGCACCTCGTGCCGGCGCAGCAGTTCGAAGTTCGGCGCGCCGAGCCCGGTCATCAGGCCGTCGGCCCAGCTCTTCGCCCCGTCGACGCGGCCCTGCCGGACGCCCGTCGCCATCGACCGCGCCGCGTCGTCGACCGCGAGCGGTTCGGCGCCGAGCATCACCGCGCGCGGCAGCAGCGCGCGCACCGCGACCGCGGAGCCGGCGCACAGCCCGCCGCCGCCGACCGGCGTGATCACCACGTCGAGTTCGCCTGCCTGCTCGATCAGTTCGAGCGCGGCGGTGCCCTGCCCGGCGATCACGAACGGGTTCTCGAACGGGTGCACGAGCGTTGCGCCGGTCTCCGCAGCGAGGCGGGCGCACACCGCGTCCCGCTCGGCGGCTTTGCAGAAGTGGATCCTGGCGCCGTAGCCCTGCACCGCGGCGACCTTCACCGCCGGCGCCGTGTCGGGCATCACCACCGTGCACGGGATGCCGCGCGTCTGCGCCGCGTAGGCGAGTGCGGCGCCGTGGTTGCCGCTGCTGTGCGTGATCACGCCCGCTCGCGCGCCCGGCTCGTCGAGCGCGAACACCGCGTTGCAGGCGCCGCGCGCCTTGAAGGCCCCGCACTTCTGCAGGTTCTCGCACTTGGCGAACAGCGAAGCGCCGAACTCGCGGTCGAGCGTGGCCGAGGTCAGCACCGGAGTGCGGTGCACGGCGGGCCCGATGCGCGCCGCGGCGGCCCGGATGTCGGCGAAGGTGATCACCTCGATGTCGGCTCCGAATCGATGAAGTCGGCCAGGACGACGACGTCGATCCCGCGAAATCGCCGGAGCTGACGGTCGTTCGTCACGAAGCCGTCTGCGCCGGCACGCACGGCCGTTGCGAGTTGGATGGCGTCAGGGGCCTTGAAGCCGTGTTCGGCGCGGATCCTCGCGCCGACCTCCGCCTCCTCGCGCCCGCACGGGATCAACGGCAGATCGGCACCGCCGAGGCGCTCGCGATAGCAGCGAACCAGGTCGAGTCGCCCTTCCTGGAACGGCTTCACCAGTACCTCCATGAGGGTCAGCACCGACGAGACGGCGCGAGGCCCGCCCGCGACGAACTGTCCGAACGCTGACGCGACGATGGGGACCCAGGGTTGCCGATCCTGGAGCAGGTAGACGATCGGGGCCGTGTCGAAGAACACGAGCCGCTTGCCGCGCAGGCGATCAACGATCGTCCCACTCATCACGGATCCTGCCCACGTAGTCCTGGGCATCGACGTCACGCCAGATCTCCCTGCCGAGACCTCGCAGCGCCAGGATTCCGGAGGAACCCTGCGCCACTGCTGGCTGTGCCTCGTGCGACGGAACGGCCGCCAGCAGCGACGCCACCCAGCCGACGACACGCTGGCCCATGACGTGGCGGTACGATGGCCCTTCCAGGAGTCGGCTTGTCGTCATCACGATCCGTCGGCTGGTCGAAACCGGGAACGCAGTCGGCTGGTGATGCTGCCTTCGAAGGCGCTCTCGATGCCGGCGTGTGCCTCCTCCAGCAGGGCGGCGATCGACACCGAGTCCGTTCCTTCCGGCAAGTCCATCACTGCGTAGAGGTCCAGCAGGAAACTGGACTCCGTTGCTTCGGCTGCAGGTGCGGAACCGAGAGTGAGGGTGAGCCCGAGGGCCTCCGTCATCTTCCGCTGGACCCTGACCATGAACGCACCGGCCGCATCGTTCCAGGCTGGAGGCAACCGGGGCGATACCTGGAACCACTCGTCGAGATCGACCCTGGTACCCGGCAAGGTGATCTGGTTGATGTAGCGCAGAGCGATGCGGTGCAGTCTTCGTGCGCCGGTCAGCTCGGAGTAGATGTTGGCGACCTGGGTGACGGTCGGTGCCCATGCCGAGAAGGCGGGATACGGCCTCAGTTGGTTCACCACGACGAGATCGGGCTCCACCTGCACGACCCTCGAGCGTTCAGCGGTCAGGAAACGCATGCGCGTATCCTGCCGCACCGAGGTAGCGGGGCTGTCGCCGGCGAGGTGGATCATGACCTCGTTGCGCTGCACGGGTTCCTTGCCGACGAAGCCCAGTGGCTGGACCCGATCGAAGAACCGACCAGGGATCGTGTCGTCCCAGTGAGAGTCGGCGAAGTACACCTCGCACAGAGCCTCCACGACCGGGGGACTGGCGTACTTGCTTTGGGTGCTCATGGCTGGCCTCGTGCTGGCCTTGTGAGCGGGAGGCCGGCCGGTCGAGCCGCCCATCCCGCGGGAGTCACTGCTGCTGCACGCGCAGCCGCCCGTTCTTGCGCTCGACGTCGTAGAGCTTGTTGCCGAGCGGCATGCCCGTCAGCTTGAAGTCGATCGCGTCGCCGATCGGGTCGTCCTGCACCTCGCCGTAGCGGATCGCGAAGCCGCAGGCGATGCGGAACACGTTGTCGAGCACGAAGGCGTTCGTGTAGAGGTCGACGCCGCGGTAGCGCGAGCCGATGCCAGTCTCCGGGCTGTAGTGCTCGAACGAGTTCGGCGTCTCGGTCCCCTCGCACGCGCCGCTGAGCATCGCCACGGTCTTCTTCAGCAACTCGGCCGCGAGCTTCTGCGCGCGCTTGTTGCCGCGCTCGGCCCAGTGCGTGAGGCCCTCGAGCACGTGGCAGTTGATCACCGGCCAGACGCGGCCGTTCCACGGGCAGCCCTTGCGCGTGCCCTTCCAGCGCCCCGACGCGTCGAACGTCGGGTCGCTGACCGCGATGCTCGGCACCGGGTACTTCGTCCAGAACTGCTCGCGGTCGGACAGCGCGTCGAGCATCGCCTCGACCTGCTTGGGATTCGGGATGTCGGTCGCGAGCGGGTAGAAGCCGACCGCCGCGCGCACGTTCGTCTTGCGGCGGTTGTCGGGGTCGAGGTCCATGAACAGCCCCGTCTTCTCGTCCCACATCTTCCGGCGGATCGTGTCGAGGATGACCTCGGCCTCGGCCTGGAACCGGTTGGCCATGGCCTTCTCCTGGATCTCCTCGGCGACCTTGTAGAGCCACTTCACCATCCGGTAGCGGAACACCGACGCGTCGATGCCCTTCAACCGGAACTGCTCGGTGAACTCGATCGCGCGGTCGGCCTTGTCGTCGATCACCGTGTAGCGGCGCGAGAACTCCTGGCCGGCTTCGAAGTGGTTGACGATGTCGGTCAGGCCACTGCCCTCCGGGTCGCGGTTGTTGGCGAGCCACTTCACGTAGCGCTGCATCGCCATCAACACGGCCTTCTTCGTCGCCTTGTCGGGGTGCACGGCGTCGAGCGCCTCGAAGCCGCCGCCCCAGTCGGCGTGGAAGAAGTCCGCGGCGTCGAGCCCGCTCAGGTAGACGCGGCCGGGCACCTGGCCGTTGTGGTGGACGTTCTCGAAGAACAGCTTGAGGCAGCCGCGCGCCAGCGCCGGGTCCTGCAGCCAGCGCGCCTCGCGCATGATCGCGGGCGTGCTGAACGCGCTCGGCTGGTGGAACGGGCCATTGCCCTCGCAGACCGCCGCCGACGAGTAGTTGCCGGCGCCGTGCGGCTGGCGCAGCAGCCCGAGCAGTTCGAAACGGTGGCGCACGACGCGCTCGAGTTCCTTCTGGTCGCAGGAGAACTTCGGCACCTTCTCCCAGAAGGACTGCCAGCCGCTCTCGTCCCTGTTGTCGGGGCGCCGCGCGCGGAAGTTCACGCCCTTGCCCTTGAAGACGACGTTCGCCTCGAAGCGGTGAGCGGCCTTCTGCCCGGCCTTCAGCGGCACGGGGCGGAACAGGCCCACGTAGACGCGCGAGCCGGCGACGATCGGGCTCGGCTTCTCCATCGGCCGCTTGGCGCGCGGCGTCGGCAGCGCCGTCATCTCGAACCACGGCGTCTCCTCGAAGTCCGGCCGGTCGCTGCCGCCCTCGGCGAAGTAGCCCTGCAGGCAGCGAGCGCCCTTGCTGTCGGGGCTGCCGTAGTGGATGTCGGCCGGGACCTCCGGCGCGGTGCCGTTCCGCAGCATGCGGCGGATGCGGAAGCTGTCGCCCTCCAGCGACACGGGTTCGCCCTCGGGGTCGGTCGTGGTCCACGAGACGACCGTGACCTCGCGGTCGACCTTGCCGCCGTTCGACAGTTCGAGTTCGGAGACGAACCGGTCGTCCTGCGTGACGAACCGGCGCTCGACCACCTTGAGCCCCGCGCCGTCCTCGAAGGTCAGCAAGGCGCGCCCCTGCTCGGGGACGATCTGCCGGCACGCCAGAACGAGCGGCCGGCCGTGTTCGAGGAATGACAGGAAGAAGACCGACGGTACGCAGGCGTTGCCGATATGCGCCTCGTCAGGGAAACCCGGCGCGTCGAGGAACCGCGGGAAGCGCGGCGCATAGAGGCAGTAGCCGCCGCCGGCGAGCGCGAACTTTTTCTTCTGGTTCATTCCGAAGTCCCTCGGCCAAGGTGCTGGCGCGCCGCTGGAGACAGGCTCTCGTTTGCGCCAAACAGGAAGCACGTCTCGCGGCTCACGGATCAGCTAACTTTCTTTATTGTCAGGGCTTGCGACAGAGCAGCTGGTCGGGATCGGCCTCGCGCGAATCCGGCGTTGCCGGATTCCAGTTGGGCCTCGGGATCCATCTTGATCCGTTGCCCTCGACAGTCAAGCGGTTTCCTCGGCCGCGGCCAGGAGTGCGGCGCGCGGGAGCGGGGCGAGCTCAGCCGATTGCCGCCGAGATCGCGCGGAACGGGTCGGTCCAGCCGTCGAGCGGCCGCCGTTTCGCCGCCGCGTCGAGCACCTGCGCGAGCAGGTTCGTGAGCGCGCGCCGCGAGAAGGCCTGCAGGGCCGTGCGGCGGCAGCCGCGCCTCGGTTCGCCGCGCGCGTGCGCCTCGACGAGCGCGCCGAGCGTCTCGCACAGAGCGCCGGCATCGGTCGGCGGCACGACCACCCCGGCCGCGAGTCGCCGCACCAGATCGGCCCCGTCGCCGGGCGGCAGCGCCGCGAGCACCGTGCGTTCGCTCGCGAGCGCCTCGTAGAGTTTGCCCGGCACGACGAGCGCGCGTTCGCCGTCCGGCACGCCGTGCAGCGGAACGAACACGGCGTCGGCGCTGCACAGCGCCGCGATCGCCTCGCGGTGCGGCACGTAGCCGTGCACGGTCAGGCAGTCGCCGACCCCCAGGCGGTCGGCCAGCTCGCGATGGGTCGCGTCGACGTTGCCGAACAGGTGCAGGCCGAGCCGCCGGTAGACGCCGGGCGAACGCTGCCGCAGCAGCGCGATCGCGTGCAGCAGGTAGTGGCCCGTGCGGCCGAGCTGTTCGATCTGGCGGTGGCGGTGCCGCAGCAACGTGTTGCGCGTGAACCCCGGCGCCACGTCGGCGGGGTGGAAGGTGCCCAGGTGCACGAGCCGGAACCTGCCGTCCGGCGGCGGGGCTTCGGCCCGCGGGCCCACGAAGTCGTCCTCGTCGTAGCCGTTCGGCAAGACCAAGGTGCGCGCGGGGTCGACCCCGAGTCCGACGAACGCCGCGGCCGCCGCGGGCACGTTGGCGATCACGAAGTCGGCAGAGCAGAGCGCGCGCCGCATGTGCCGCAGATCCCAACCCGCGTGCAGCGCGCTGCAGTAGCTGCGCCAGCCGTCGAGCGACCACGGGTCGCGCAGATCGAGCACCCACGGCAACCCGCATTCGCGCCGCAACCGTTCGCCGAGCCGGTAGACCGAGTAGGGCGACAGCGTGGTCACGACGACGTCCGGCGCGGCCACGCGCACGAGGCTCAAGGCGCGCTCGGTCGCCGCGTCGGCCCATTCGTCCTCGTCGAGCGAGAAGCGCAGGCGGCGCTGCACCCACCGGCGCAACGGCGCGCGCGCCGGAGCGTCGACGCGCTCCACGTGCACTCCGGCGCCGGCGAGCAGGGTCGGATCGTCGTGCGGCGCGTTCTCGTTGCGCAGGCCCTTGCCCGCGCTGAGCACCAAGGGCTCGACGCCGTGCTCGGGCAGGTACTTGCAGAACTTCGCGAACCGCTGCGTGCCGGCACCGCCCATGGGCGGGAAGTAGTAGGCGACGACGAGCGCGCGGATCACGGCCGCGCCCCCGCGCGAGTCGCCCCGAGCGCGCGCGCCGCGCAGGCCGGGTCGCCGCAGTCGTTGGTGTTGCGCGCGCGCCGGTCCTGGCGCCGCCGCCAGCGGATCGCCGTGCGCCGGAACCAGCCCGACTTCGCCTCGTCCTGGACGACGAGCGCCGGCATCGGCAGCACGTGCCCGAACCGCGGGCCCCACTTCGCGAGCAGCCACTGCGCCGCTCGTTCGTAGCTCGCGTCGATCCTGCCGGTCGACAGGTGCACGATCGGCGCGTCGATCGCGGTGACCCGCAGGCCCAACCGCGCCGCCTCGAAGCACAGGTCCGCGCCGTAACAATGGAAGCCCGGCACGCCGGGGTCGAACCGCAGGCCGGCGTCCCTGCGCACGGCCAGCAGCACTTCGTCGAGCGCCAGCACGTCGCACGGAAGCGGTGCCCAGAAGCAGTGCCCGTTCGGGTCGACGATGTGGCCGCGGTAGCGGCCGTTCTGCTCGCAGCCGACGAGCCCGGCGACGGCGACGTCTCGCCCCAGCGCGGCCACCGCCGCGGTGAACCTCGGCCAGAAGCCGGCGGGGAACAACACGTCCTGGTGCACGCAGACGATCCAGTCCGCCGCCAACTGCTCGATGCCGTGGTTCAGGCCCTGCGCCGCGTTCCAACCCCGCGGGTTCGGTTCGACGGAGAGCCACTCGGGCCACGGCTCCGCCGCGGCCCGCAGCGACGCCTGGCAGGCGGCGAACTGGGCCCGGTCGTTGACCAGGGTCAGCAAGGCGAAGGTGGGCAACTTGGCGTCGGTTCGGCGCGCAGCCGTTCCAGGACCTGAGCGAGGTCCATCGGCAGGGGGTCGGACAGTTCTATACGCACCCCCGTCCTCGGGTGGCTCATCGAGATGTGCTGCAGGTGCAGGAACAGTCTCGGCAGACCGTAGCGCTCACGGAAGGCTGCGTTGATGCGACCCTTGCCGTGGGTCGTGTCGCCGAGCACGTGGCGGCCGCAGTGGTTGGCGTGCCGGCGGATCTGGTGGTAGCGGCCCGTGAAGATGCGGCAGCGCACCAGCGCGCAGTGCCGGAAGCGCTCGACCAGCGCGAACTCGGTGCGCGCCTCGCGCGGCACGTCCTTCTCGTCGTGCAGGGGCCGGTCGCACGTCCACGCGTCGGCCAGACCGCGGTTGCTGCCGGGCCAGCGCAGCAGCGCCTGGTAATCCTTGTGCGCGTCCGCGGCGGCCAGCGCCGCCTGCAACGCCGCGGCGCCGTCGCGCGAGAAGCCGAACAGCAGGAGCCCCGAGGTCGCGCGGTCGAGCCGGTGGAACGGGTAGAGGAACCGGCCGAGCTGGTCGCGCACGGTCTGCAGCGCCGCTGGGGCATCGGGGTAGTGCTCGTCGCGGTGCACGAGCAGGCCGCTCGGCTTGCTGACGGCGACGAAGTCCTCGTCGATGTGCACCACCCGCAGCGGTGGGTGCGGCGGCGCCGGGGATGGCGCACCGGGCGGTGGGGGCTCGCCCGGCGGCGACATCGGCGGCAGTTCGGACATCGGGGCGCGGATTGGATCGGCGGGCGGCCGGGCAGACAAGCAGCAGGGG
>VGXW01000121.1 GCA_016873195.1 Planctomycetota bacterium
CCGGTCGGGATCGTTGCCGTGCGCCTTCAGCAGCTCCGGCAGCACGGTCTTGCGGTATTCCTCGCGCGGCAGCTTGACGCGGCGGCCCAGCGCATCGGCCGCCTCGACGAACTCCGGCGGCGCGGGTTTGCCGGGCGCGGCGGCGGGCTGCGCTGGGGCGGAGGCCGGAGCGGCGGGACTCGGCGACGCGGCCGCGGGCGAGGCGGCGGGCGCTGGCTGCGCCTCGGCCGCCTTGCCGGCGGGCGTGGCCGCGGGCGGCCCGGGGGGCGGCGCGGCCGGCGCGGGCTGTGCCGCGGACGGTTGCGGCACTTGGGCAGGAGCAACCGGTTCCCCGGGCTTCTTCTTCAGGAAGTCGAACAGTCCCATGGCATGTGCTCGGCGAGGCGCGGCTCATCGTCCGCGCGGAGGTCGTTCCTGTGCGGGATCCGGGAACGAAGGGCGAACACGGTATCCAGGTCGGCCGGCGCCGGCCATACGGCCGCGCGGCTTCGTTCCGGTGCGCGTGCCGGCTACCCTCCGCCGCATGCTGCATCGCCCGCTCGACGTCCAGGCGATCCGCCGCCGGTTCCCCGGACTCCGGCGTGCCGGGGCCGATCGTCCGGCCGTGTTCTTCGACGGCCCCGCGGGCAGCCAGGTGCCCGACAGCGTCGCCGGCGCGGTGCGCGACTACCTCTTGCTCGAGAACGCCAACCAGGGCGGCGCCTTCGCGCCGTCGGCGGCCACCGACGCGCGCGTCGCCGCGGCCCGCGCCGCGGCCACGGACCTGTTCGGCAACGACGACCCCGAGGAGGTCGTGTTCGGCGCCAACATGACGACGCTGACGTTCCACCTCTCGCGCGCGCTCGCGCGCACCTGGCGCAAAGGCGAGCAGATCGCCGTCACCGACAGCGACCACGACGCCAACGTGACGCCGTGGGTGCTCGCCGCGCGCGACGCGGGCTGCACCGTGCAGCGCATCGCCGTGTTGCCGGACGGCGCGCTCGACCTGCAGGACGCCGAACACAAGATCGGGCCGCGCACGCGCCTCGTCGCCGCCGGCGCCGCGAGCAACCTCAGCGGCACGGTCCAGCCGATCGCGCGGCTGGCGGAACTCGCGCGGCGGCACGGCGCGCTGACCTACGTCGACGCGGTGCACCTCGCGCCGCACCTGCGCATGGACGTGCGGCGCTCCGGCGCCGACTTCGTCGTCTGCTCGGCCTACAAGGTCTTCGGCCCCCACCTCGGCCTCTTGTGGGGCCAGTCCGCGCTGCTCGCGGAACTCGAGGCCTACCGCGTGCGGCCCGCGCCCGGGCACGGCGCCGGCAAGTGGCAGACCGGCACGGCGAACTTCGAGGCCATCGCCGGCTGTCTCGCCGCGATCGACTACCTCGCCGGGCTGGGCCGCGACCACGCGCTCGAGCCGCCGCCGGACCGGCGCTCGGCACTCGACGTCGCCTTCCGCACGATCGAGGCGCACGAGCGTGCGCTGTGCGCGCGGCTGCTGCAGGGGCTCGCGGCGATCCCGGGCCTGCGCATCGTCGGCATCGCCGACCCCGCGCGCGCGCACGAGCGCTGCCCGACGGTGTCGTTCACGCACCCGGCCCGGCGGCCGGCGCGGCTCGCGCGGGACCTCGCGGCGCGGCACGTGCACTGCTGGGCCGGCAACAGCTACGCGCTGCCGCTGACGGAGGCGCTGGGCCTCGAGCCCGACGGCGTGCTGCGGCTCGGCCTCTTGCACTACAACACCGACGGCGAGGTGGACTTCGTGCTGGGCGAACTGCGCGCGCTGCTGCGGTAGCCGCCCGGCGCCCGCGGGCCCGGCCAGCGCACCCTTGCCGCGCACCCGGCGCGAGCTAACCTCCCTGCCCCCGACCGCGGCCGACCGGCCGCCGAACCCATTCCCCAGAAGGACCCTCATGCGCATCCCGTTCCTCCCCGCCGCACTCGCGGCTCTCTGCTTCGCCCTGCCCGCCTCCGCCCAGAAGGTCGAGGTCTTCGGCGGCAGCGGCACCCGCGCGGCGAGCACGCAGGTGCTGTTCGGCGACGGCATCATGGCCGGCATGTCGATCAGCTACGGCCAGCCGGTCTGGCAGGACAGCTACGACGCGCTGACCGACCAGGCCAAGGGCAGGCTGCTGCGGCTGGGCAAGGACTGGTGGACCCTGTTCACGACCAGCGTCGACGTCGCGATCGGCGGCACGAAGATCCCGGCCGGCGCCTACGTCGCCGGGCTGCAGTGCGACAAGGACGGCAAGTGGAACCTCGCGCTGCTCGAGGCGACCAAGGCGATGAAGCAGGGCGCCACGCCGTGGCCGATCGACGAGGAGGGCACGATGAACTGGAAGCCCGACCTGCTGGCGCCGCTGCAGCTGCAGAAGGGCGCGAACAAGGAGCCGATCGAGAAGCTGACGATCACGCTGGCCGCGAACGGCGAGGACCTGCAGAAGGGCACGTTCACGATCGCCTGGGGCAAGCACCAGCTGACCGCCCCGCTCGCGGTCGCCGCCGCGAAGAAGTGACCGCGCGCCGGGTGGCGCAGCCGACGGCGGCCGCGGTTTCTCGATCCGCTGATCGCCGTTCCTTCACGGTGTCCTCCACGCTGGACGCAGGTTGCTACCGCGGCTGCTCGCCAGGCCCCACGGCCGCGCCCCCGAACGCCTGCGGGCCATCCGCGCCAGCATCGACGAACTGCTGCGAGCGCCGGCCGCCTGCGCGCCTAGACTGCGGCGATGCTGCGCCGCCTCGTCGAGACGCTGGTCCTGCCGCCCGCTTCGGTGCTGCTGCTGCTGCTGCTCGGCACCATGCTGCGCCGGCGGTGGCCGCGCTGCGGCCGCCTGCTGCAGGTGGCCGGCGCCCTGCTGCTGCTGCTGCTGTCGCTGCCGGTCGTCGGCGGCGCCCTGCTCGAATCCCTGCAGCGGGACCCGCCGCTGCCCGCCGACGGTCCGCTGCCGGCCGCCGACGCGATCGTCGTGCTCAGCGCCGACGGCGACCGCCACGGCCGCGAGTACGGCCGCGCGGTGGTCGGGCCGATGACGCTGCAGCGGCTGCGCTACGCCGCGGCGCTGCAGCGGCGCACGGGGCTGCCGCTGCTGGTCAGCGGCGGCGTGCCCGACGCGCAGAGCCCGCCGCTCGCGGCGATGATGGCCGCGGCGGCGCGCGACGAGTTCGGCGTGCCGGTGCGCTGGGTCGAGGACCGCTCCGGCGACACCTGGCAGAACGCCGCGGAGTCGGCGCGGCTGCTGCGGGCCGCCGGCGTGCAGCGCGTGCTGCTGGTGACGAGCGCCTGGCACATGCCGCGCGCGGCCGCGAGCTGCCGCGCGCACGGGCTCGAGGTCGTGCCGGCGCCGACGGCGTTCCGCGCGCCCGCGGCGGAGGGCTGGACCGTCTGGCTGCCGCACTGGGCCGGGCTCAGGGACAGCTGCCTCGCGCTGCACGAGTACGCCGGGCGGATCGCCTACTGGTTCCGCGGCTGACCGGCGGCTGACCGGCGGCCGCCCCCCGCCCGGGCCGTCCTGCCGCCAGTCCACAGGCGCCGCGGGAATTCGCCGGCACCCCTTGCGCGGCGCGCGCGCATGTGCATATTTATGGCGCTTGTAGACATACTTATGCATTCCCAGGGAGATCCCGACACCCGCGGTGCCCGCCGCGAGCGCATCCTCGCGCTGCTCGAGAAGGGCCACGTGAAGAGCCAGGCCGAACTGCAGCGGCAGCTCGCCCGGTCCGGCCACGAGGTCAACCAGGGCACGCTGTCGCGCGACCTGCGCGACCTCGGCGTCGTCAAGGGCAAGGACGGCTACGAGCTGCCCGCCGTGCCGGCGATGTCGCCGCAGACCGCGGCGCAGAGCCTTTGGCACGCCGTGCACACCTGGCTGGTCGGCGCCACCGCCGCGCAGAACCTGGTCGTGCTGCGCACGCCGGCCGGCGGCGCGCAGCCGCTCGGCATCGCGATCGACCGCGCCGGGCCGGCCGGCGTCGTCGGCACGATCGCCGGCGACGACACCGTGCTCGCCGTCTGCAAGGACGCCCGCGCCGCCCGCGCGCTCGCGAAGCGACTCGCCCACGGGGTCCCCGCCCGATGACCACGAAGACCGTCGCCGTCGTCGGCGCCTCCGGCTACACGGGGCGCGAACTGCTGCGGCTGCTGGCCGGCCATCCCCGCCTGCGCGCCGCGGCCGCGATGACCGCGCGCCCCGGGGCCGCGCCCGAGCCGCCGGCGTTCCCGCACGAGCCGCAGATCGAACCGCTGGACCTGCGGCGCCTGCGCGACGTCGACGGCGTGTTCCTGTGCACCCCGCACGGTGCGGCGAGCGAGATCGCCAGGGCCGCCCTCGCGCACGGCGCCAAGGTCGTCGACCTGTCGGCGGACTTCCGGCTGCGCGACCGCGAGGTCTGGGCGCGCACCTACGGTTCCCCGCACCCGGCACCCGAACTGCTGCAGTCGGCCGTCTACGGCCTCACCGAGCACGCGCGCGAGGCGGTGGCCGGGGCGCGGCTGGTCGCCAACCCCGGCTGCTACCCGACCTCGATCCTGCTGCCGCTGCTGCCGCTGCTGCAGGCCGGGCTGCTCGATCCCAGGGCACCGATCGTCGCCGACAGCAAGAGCGGCACGTCGGGCGCCGGCAAGGCCGCGACCGACCGCACGCACTTCGGCAACGTGCACGAGAACTTCTGTGCGTACGGGGTCGGCAACCACCGCCACGTGCCGGAGCTCCACCAGGCGGCCGGCACCGACCGCATCGTCTTCACGCCGCACCTCTTGCCGACGTTCCGCGGCATGCTGTCGACGATCTACGTGCAGCCCGCGGCCGGCGTGTCCGCCGACGCGCTGCGCGGCTGCCTCGCCGAACGGTACGCCGGCGAGCCGTTCGTCACCGTCTACCGGAAGGGCCAGCCGGAACTCGCCTGCGTGCTGCGCAGCAACCACTGCCACGTCGCCGTCGCCGCGAGCGGCCCGCTCGTCGTGCTGACCGCGGCGATCGACAACCTGGGCAAGGGCGCCTCGGGCCAGGCCCTGCAGAACATGAACCTGATGCTCGGCCTGCCGGAGACCGACGGCCTGCTGGAGGGCACCGTCGCGTGAGGATCCTGGTCAAGATCGGCGGCGCCTGGCTCGAGCAGCGTGGCCCGCGGGCCGGCCTGTGCCTCTCGCTCGCCCGCGCGCGCGCGGCGGGCCACGAACTGGTCGTCGTACACGGCGGCGGCAACCAGATCCGCACGCTCGGCGCGGCGCTCGGCCTCGCGGACCGTTACCACGAGGGTCTGCGCATCACCGACGCGCGCACCGCGGAGGTCGTGCTGATGGTGCTCGGCGGCCAGGTCAACCGCACGCTGGTCGCCGCACTGCAGTGCGCCGGCGTGCCGGCCGTCGGGCTCTCGGGCGCCGACGGCGGCACCTTCACCGCGCGGAAGCTCGAGCGCCCCGGCGTCGACCTCGGCTTCGTCGGCGCGGTCGACCGTGTGCAGCCGCAGCTCGTGACGTCGCTGCTCGCGGACGGCTACGTGCCGGTCGTGGCCACCGTCGCGCCGGGCACGCACGCCGCCGACGGCGAACCGTTCTTCAACCTGAACGCCGACCACGCCGCGGGCCCGCTGTGCCGCGCGTTCGGCTGCGACGCCGTGCTGTTCCTGACCGACGTGCCGGGCGTGCTCGGCGCCGACCGGCAGCCGTTGCGCACGCTGACGCCTGCCGACTGCGACCGGCTCGTGCGCGGTTCCGTCGCGACCGGCGGCATGCTGCCGAAGCTCGAGGCCGCGCTGCTCGCGCTGCGCGAGAACCCGCGGGCGCTGGTCAAGATCGCTCCCGCCGGCGCCCCCGATGCCGTGCTGGACGCGCTGCGCCCGGACGTCGGCACCGCGTTCGTCGCCGGCCCGGAGCCGACGGAGGCCGACCATGGATGAAGGCGTGATGAGGACCTACGCCCGCGCCGACGAGGTCTTCGTCGCCGGGCACGGCGCGGTGCTGCGCGACGCCGAGGGCCGCGAGTTCCTCGACTTCCTGGCCGGCATCGCGGTCAGCGCGCTGGGCCACGGCCACCCGGGCCTCGTCGCCGCGCTGCGCGACCAGGTCGGCAAGGTCGTGCACCTGTCCAACCTGTTCCGCCACCCGTACACCGAGCAGGTCGCCGCGCGCCTGTGCCGACTCACCGGCATGGCGGCGGCGTTCTTCACCAACTCCGGCACCGAGGCGGTCGAGTGCGCGCTGAAACTCGCGCGCAAGGTCATGCACGCGCGCGGCACGCCGCAGCGCTGCTCGTTCGCCGCGCTCGAAGGCGGCTTCCACGGCCGCTCGCTCGGCGCGCTGTCGCTGACGCACGGCGAGAAGTACCGCAAGCCCTTCGGGCCGCTGCAGCCGTGCACGTGGCTGCCGCCCGAGGACCAGGACGCGCTGGCGCGCACGCTGCGCGGGCAGCAGCCCGCCGCGCTGGTGCTCGAGCCGATCCAGGGCGAAGGCGGCATCCGCGAGCTGTCGGCGGGCTACCTGCAGGCGGCGCGCGAGCTGTGCACGGCGACCGGCACGCTGCTGGTGCACGACGAGATCCAGTGCGGCTGCGGCCGCACGGGCACCTTCCTCGCCGCGCAGCACGCTGGCGTGGTGCCCGACGTCGTGACGCTCGCCAAGCCGATCGCGGCGGGCCTGCCGATGGGCGCCTGCCTCGCCGGCGCCGCCTTCGCCGACACGTTCCAGAAGGGCGAACACGGCTCGACGTTCGCCGGCGGCCCGCTGGCCTGCCGCGCCGCGCTGGTGTTCCTCGACGAGTACGAGGCCGGCCTCGCCGCCGCCGTCGCGGCGCGCGGCGCCGAACTGCGCGCCGGTCTGCCCCAACTGCAGCGCGAGTTCCCGATCGTGCGCGAAGTGCGGGGCCGGGGCCTCCTGCTCGGCCTGCGCCTGCACCACTCGGCCGAGGCCGTGCAGAAGGAGCTCTACCGGCAGGGCCTGATCGTCAACACCACGGCGGGCGACGTGCTGCGCATCGCGCCGCCGTACGTGATCACGGCAGCCCAGGTCCAGCAGGGTCTCCGCACCCTGCGCGAGGTCCTGGCCCGGTTTCCCGCCGCAGCCCCCACCACCCCGGAGACGAAGCAGTGACCCGTTCCACCCCCGCCCTCGACCTGTCGCCCCTGTCGGTCCAGGACCTGCTCTGCACGTCGGCCCTGTCGCCGGCCGACATCGAGCGCATCTTCGCGACCGCGCGCACCCTGAAGGCGGCCCGCTCGCAGCACACCGACGTGCTGCGGCACAAGCGCCTCGCGATGATCTTCGAGAAGGACTCGCTGCGCACGCGCTTCACCTTCGACGTCGGCGTGCAGGACCTCGGCGGCAGCGCGGTGTTCATGGACCACCGCGACGCGCGGCTCGGCTCGCGCGAGTCGGTCAAGGACATGGCGAAGAACCTCGAGCGCTGGGTGCACGGCATCGTCGCGCGCACCTACAAGCACAAGGCCCTCGAGGAGCTCGCGCAGCACGCGGCCATCCCGGTGATCAACGGGCTGTCGGACTTCGTGCACCCCTGCCAGGCGCTGTCCGACTTCTTCACGCTGACCGAGAAGTGGGGCTCGCTGCGCGGCCGCACGCTCTGCTACGTCGGCGACGGCAACAACACCTGCCACTCGCTGATCCACACCGCGGCCAGGCTCGGCGTCGACATCCGCGTCTGTTCGCCCGAGGGCTACGAGCCGAACTCGCGCGTCGTCAACGAGGCGATGCGCACGGCGCTCGAGACCGGCGGCGAGGTGACGATCCTCAACGACCCGGACCAGGCCGCCGACGGCGCCGACGCGGTCTACACCGACGTGTGGGCCAGCATGGGCCAGGAGGACGAGATCGAGGAGCGCAACGGCATCTTCGCCGCCTACCAGGTCGACGCGGAACTGATGGCGCGCTGCAAGCCCGGCGCCCTGTTCATGCACTGCCTGCCCGCCCACCGCGGCGCCGAGGTCACGCAGGAGGTCATGGACGGACCGCACAGCGTCGTCTTCGACATCGCGGAGAACCGGCTGCACGTGCAGAAGGCCGTGATGGCCCTGTTGATGCGTTGACCGCCCCGATGCCCCACCACCCGAGATCCCCATGAGCAAGAAGAAGAAGATCGTCCTCGCCTACTCCGGCGGCCTCGACACCTCGGTCATCGTGCCGTGGTTGAAGGAGAACCACGACTGCGAGGTCCACGCCTACTGCGGCGACATCGGCCAGGGCGACGAGGAACTGCGCGGTCTCGAGCAGAAGGCCCGGCGCTCCGGCGCCGTGTCGTGCCGCATCGACGACCTGCGGCGGCCGTGGCTTCTCGACTACGTCTGGCCGTGCCTGCGCGCGATGGCCGTCTACGAGGGCCGCTACCTGCTCGGCACCAGCATGGCGCGGCCGATCCTGGCCAAGGGCCAGGTCGACTACGCGCACGAGATCGGCGCCGACGCCGTGGCGCACGGCTGCACCGGCAAGGGCAACGACCAGGTGCGGTTCGAACTCGCCTACCAGGCGCTGGGCCCCGAGCTCGAGGTGATCGCGCCGTGGCGGCACTGGCACATCCGGAGCCGCGAGGACGCGCTCGACTACGCCGACCAGCGCGGCATCGAGGTCGCCGCGTCGCGCACGAAGATCTACTCGCGCGACAAGAACCTCTGGCACGTGAGCCACGAGGGCGGCGCCTTGGAGTCGCCGGGCAACGCCCCGCCCGACGACGTCTGGACGATGACGGTCGACCCGCAGAGGGCGCCGGACCGGCCGCACGAACTGACGCTGGGGTTCGCGGCCGGCGTGCCGGTCGCGCTGAACGGCGAACCGCTGCCCGCCGAGGTGCTGCTGGCGCAGCTGAACGAACTCGGCGGCAGACACGGCGTCGGCCGCGTCGACCTGTGCGAGAACCGCCTCGTCGGCATGAAGTCGCGCGGCGTCTACGAGACCCCGGGCGGCACCATCGTGCTGGAGGCCGCGCGCACGCTGCGCGCGCTGACGATGGAGCGCGACACGCTGCGGCTGTGCGAGAAGCTGATGCCCGACTACGCCGACCTCGTCTACACGGGCCGCTGGTTCCACCCGGCGCGGCGCGCGCTCGACGCGCTGTTCGCGGCGGCGACGCAGCAGGTCACCGGCTCGGTGCGCGTGCGCCTCTACAAGGGCAGTGCGATCTCGCTGGCCGCGACCTCGCCGCACAGTCTGTTCCGCGAGGACCTCGCGACGTTCGGCCACAGCGCCCGGTTCGACCACGCCGACAGCTACGGCTTCGTGAAGCTCTACGGCCTGCCGGGCGCGGTCGCCGCGAGGGTGCAGGGAGCCGGCGCGTGAGCCAGCCCGGCCAGCTGTGGGGCGGCCGCTTCCAGGGCGGCCTGGATCCGGCCTTCGCCGAGTTCCAGCGGAGCCTGCCGCAGGACCACGTGCTCGGCTTCGCCGACCTCGAGGTGAACCTGGCGTGGAGCGAGGCGCTGGCCGCGGCGGGACTGTTCACGGCGGACGAACTCGCGCGCGTGCGCGCGGCGATCGAGGATCTCGCGGCGCATTGGGCCGAACACGGCGTGCCGGCCGACGACGCGGCCGAGGACGTGCACAGCCTCGTCGAACGCGAACTCGTCGCGCGCTGCGGCGACCTCGGCAAGCGGATCCACACCGGCCGCTCGCGCAACGACCAGGTCGCCACCGACCTGCGGCTCTACCTGCGCGAACGGATCGCGGGGCTGCTCGAGGGCATCCAGGACCTCTGCGCCGCGCTGGTCGGCAAGGCCGGGGCGCACGCCGGCGATCCGATGCCGGGTTACACGCACCTGCAGCGCGCGCAGCCGATCACGATCGGCCACCACGCGCTGGCCCACGTCGAGGCGCTGGCGCGCGACCGGCAGCGCCTGCTGGACGCCCTGTCCCGCATGGACCAGTGCCCGCTCGGCAGCGGCGCGCTCGCCGGCACCACGGTGCCGGTCGACCGCGCGGCGCTCGCGGCGCAACTCGGCTTCGGCGGCGGCCCGTGCCGCAACAGCCTCGACGCGACGGCCGCGCGCGACCACCTGTGCGAACTGCTGTTCGCCTGCGCGATGGCGACGACGCACCTGTCGCGCCTCGCCGAGGACTACGTGTTCTTCGCGACGCAGGAGGCGCGTTTCCTGCACTTCGGCGACGCGGTGTCGACGGGTTCGAGCCTGATGCCGCAGAAGCGCAACCCCGACGCGATGGAGCTCGTGCGCGGCAAGGCCGCGCGCGTGCAGGGGGCGCTGCTGGCGATGCTCGGCACCATCAAGGGCCTGCCGCTGGCCTACAACCGCGACCTGCAGACCGACAAGGAGACGCTGCTGCCCGCACTGGCCGAGACCGAAGCCTGCCTGCACGTGGCCGCGCTCGCGGTGCAGCACGCGTCGTTCGACGTCGCGCGCTGCGCCGCGGAGGCCGGGAAGGGCTACCAGAACGCCACCGACCTCGCCGACCTGCTGGTGGCCCAGGGCGTGCCGTTCCGCGACGCGCACGCCCTAGCCGGCGCGGCCGTGAACCGCGCCGTGGAACTCGGCGTCGAACTGCAGGACCTGCCGCCGGGCGAACGGCAGCGGCTGCTGCCCCAACTGCGCGGCGACCTGACGCGCGAACTCTCGGTGAGCGCCGTGCTCGCGCGCCGCGCGGCGACCGGCGGCACGGCCCCGGCGCGGGTGCGGGCCGAGGTCGAGCGTTGGCAGCGGCAGCTGACGGCCTGGGCCGTGGGCGGCGAGGATCCCGGATCCGACGGCGCCGGGGAGGCGCGCTGACGTGGCCAGCCTCGAAGTCCGCCCGGCCCTGGTCGCCGACGTCAAGCCGATCATGGCGCTCGTCAACGAACTGGCCATGCAGCAGGTCATGCTGCCGCGCTCGCCGGCGTCCGTGATCGAGAACGTGCGCGACTTCTTCGTCGCCGACGTCGACGGGCAGTTCGCGGGCTGCGGCGCGCTCGCGGTCACCTGGACCGACATCGCCGAAGTGCGCTCGCTCGCCGTGCACCCCCTGCACCAGAAGCACGGCGTCGGCCGCGCGCTCGTCGAGGCCCTGGTGGCCGATGCGCGGCGGCTCGGCATCCCGCGGTTGATCGCGTTCACCTACGTGCCGGGCTTCTTCGCCAAGATGGGCTTCACGGTCTGCCAGCACGAGGACCTGCCGCACAAGGTGTTCAACGACTGCATGCACTGCCCGAAGTTCCTCGCCTGCGACGAGATCGCGATGACCCGCGTGCTCGACGCGAAGGCCTCCCCGCCCAAGCTGTTCGGCAAGCCGCAGCGGGCGATCCCGCTGCCGCAGCGCACCCCGGGGTTCCAGGGCCCCGAGCCGGAGCGGCCGAGGAACGCTCCGTAGGGCCTGGCCGACACCGGGGCCTGGCAGACACCGGGCGCCGGGCTCCTGGGACTGCCGGGCGCACGCCGCGCGTGGCGCACCGCACCGTGCCGCCGGATCCTCGGTGTCTCCCAGGGCCTGACCCGCTCCGGCGCCCTTGCAGGCCACCGCCGTCCAGGCCACCGGTCCTCCAGGTCCGGGCCGGTTTTCCCGCCCGGCCGGCGACAGAGTTCCTTGACGGATCCTGCCTTGGCGCCACAATCTCGGGCCGTTCCCGTGATCGCCCGTTCCACCCCGCGCAGCCGTTACGCTGGCTCCCGGCGGGGCTACTGCTCCCACCTCTCCCGCGGATCCACTCTGGGAGCGGGTCGAGACCAGGTAATGCCATGAACCGAGCCGTATTCGCGCGCTTCCTGCCCGTCGCCGCCCTCGCCGCCCTCGCCGCGTGCTCCGGCGGCACCGTCGCCACCGGCGAGAACCGGACCGGCGGCAACTTCCTCGTGCTCGAGACCGAGCCGGGGAACAACGGGCGCATCTTCCTCAACGACCCGGTGAGCATCGACTTCAGCAACAAGGTCGACCTCGAGTCCGCGAGCCTGGACACCGTGAGCTTCCAGGCGCTCGACCAGCTCGGCAACCCCGTGTCCGAACTGGTCTCCGGAACCTTCGAGCTCGCCACGAGCCCGGGCGACTCGGAGCCCGGCCGGCGCCTCATGTTCGTGCCGCGGTTCGCCACCAACAACCTCTACGACAACGGCGGCTTCCGCGCCGGGCGCACCTACCTCGTGCGGCTCGTCGGCGGGACTTCCTACAACGGCACGGCGCTGCGCGACGTGGAGGGGAAGGTCCTGAGGGTGCCGGTCACGTTCGCCTTCTCGACCGCCGAAGGCACGCTGCCGACGCAGTTGTATCGCAACCCGGCAGCGGGCGGCCCCAAACGACGCAATCCCCCGAACCACCTGACGGTCAGTTCGGCCACGGACCTCCAGGCCGTGCCGCTGAACCTGTTCGGCGCCCCGCCGGTCGAAGTGCGGCTCGCCTTCGACCAGGCGTTGAACCCGGCCGATACGAACGTCCCGGTGTCGTTCGACAGCAACCCGCTGGTCCGGAACATCAGCCAGCGCGGCCGCATCTTCCTCGAATACGACGACCCGGACCTCAACCCGAGCCTCCCGACCTGGATCCCGACCGACGTCGAACTCGAGCAGAACAACCTCTCCGGCGCCGTGGTGGCGCTGCGCCCCGTCGGCGTGCTGCCGAACAACGCTTCGATCCGCGTCATCGTCGAGAGCACGCTGGAGGACATCTCCGGCGAGTCGAACGTCGGGGAACTCGCCTACGACCGCGTCTTCGGTTCGTTCCGGACGGAGCGCTCCTTCGATCAGCAGTTCAACGCCGTGGCCGAGGACTTCCTCGACTCCGACGGCATCGACTTCGGCGCCTCGTTCCCCGAACCCCAGGCCGAGGTCGGCCCCGGTTACATCAAGGCGAGCTTCTCGTTCGAAGGCAGCCCCACCTCGCTGGAATACGAGCCGACCGCGCGCGAGGTGGTGCTGAACACCTCCT
>VGXW01000122.1 GCA_016873195.1 Planctomycetota bacterium
CCGCGCCTGCTGCACCGCATCGACGTCGAGACCTCGGGCGTGGTGGCCGTCGGCCTCGACGAGCAGTTCCACCATCTCGTGGCCCGCCAGTTCGAGGAACGGCTCGTGCGGAAGACCTACCTCGCGGTCGTGCACGGCCGCCCTGCCGCTCCGCAGGGCACGATCGACCGGCCGATCGTGCCGGACAAGTCCTCGGCGGTGCGGCTGAAACTCACCACCGGGGATCCGGGCTCCGGGCTGCCCGCCGTCACGGCCTACAGCGTGCTGCGCAGCAACGCCGACTACTCGCTGGTCGAGGTCTCGCCGCAGACCGGACGGACCCACCAGATCCGCGTGCACCTGGCCTCGATCGGCTGCCCGCTGGTCGGCGACAAGCTCTACGGCGGCGACGAGGCCATCTTCCTGCACCAGCTGGCCGGCACGCTCGGCGACCGCCACCGTTCGCGGCTGGTGCTCGACCGGCACGCGCTGCACTCGCACACGCTCACGTTCCACCACCCCATGCTCGGCCGCGAACTGCGGCTCGAGGCACCGCTGCCGGCGGACATGGCGCGGCTCGTTCCGGACTGAGGTTCCCACCGCCGCCACGCGGCGACCTGCAACCGGCGAAACCACGCACTCGGGCGCCGCTGCGGCGGTTTCCAATGAGGGCGGTCGCGGGGGAAGCTGCCGGTGGTCGAGGCGGCAGCCGTGTTGTCAGTCCTGCGGTGTTGTCAGTCCTGCGGTTGCGTTTCGAGGACGGCGAGCACCCGGTCGAGGAAGGCGAGTTGCTCGGGCGTGCAGTCGGTCCAGTCGATGCCGATGTCGAAGAAGTTGCCCTTCCCGCACCGCTGCACGCGCGTGGCGCGCCCGCGCAGCACGTGGATCTCGTCCCCCAGTTCCATCCGCAGTTGCACCGTCTGGCCGGCCATGGGCGGCTGTCCGGTCTGCAGGCCGATGCCGCAGCGCGAGACATCGCGGACCGCGCCCAAGGCCTGGTTGTTCGCATTCAGCGTCCCCACGGTCTCGATGGCGGCGAGCGCCGCCACTCGCACACGGGGATGGCGACGCATTTCGTCGTCTGGATGCATGCGACGAAGATCGGCAGTCCCCACCTCGGTGCTGAAGCACCGCGGCAGTGGGAACCTCAGACGCGCAGCGAGTAGGGGACCACGAGGCGGTAGCGGTCGGTGCTGCGCAGCGGATCGGGGCTCGTGCGTTCGAGGCTCTCGACCTTCGATTCCCGGTCGGCGACGGCCGTCGCCTCGCCGCTGGCATGGGCGCCCTGCTGCCCGCCTTGGGCCGTGGACCACGACGGTTGTGCCGGTGCGCGAGACTGCGATTCGTACCTCGAGTCCATGGGCACTTCTCGGGTGGCGAAGGACGGCAGCCTACCCCCGTTCAGCGCCGCAGGCAACCCGGGTCACCCGGCCAACCAGACGCCGGCAAGGGCAGGCAGGACGGAACACGCGGCGTAGAGCACGCCGATCGCTCGCAGTTCCCTTGCCAAGGATGCCTGGGAGTGTCCTGCGGCCGGGACCCGATGTCCCTGCGCGCCGGCCGCTTCGAGCGTTGGTTGGGGCTGCGGCCCGGCGGTCGGCTGGGCGAGAGGCTCCGCTCCGGCCGGATGCCTGCGCAGGCGCAACCAGGCCGCCAGCAGGGCGAGTCCGGCGACCGGCCAGCGCAGGGCCCCGGGCAAGAGGCCGCCGAACAAGGCCGCGAGACCGCCGAGCACGAGCGCGTAGGCGAACAACCCGCCCAGGTCGAGCGCGGACGCCTCGTCGCGGTCCTGCGTGAACGGCACGCACGGCAGCGCGCGCAGCATCGGTCGGGCAGCCGTCACGGCGACGCCGAACGCGAACGTGCTCGCCGCCGCGGCCTCGACCGGACGCGAACCGCCGAGCAGGCCGAGCACCAGCGCGAACCCGTGCACCGGCAGAAGCACGTGCGTGACCAGCGCCCGCCAGGTCGCGTCGCGCACGAGTTCCCGCGTCAGCAGCGGCGACTGCTCGAACAGCCATCCCGCGCCGGGCTGGTCGGCGCGCGGCAGGAACGCGATCAGGAACGGCAGGTAGATCGCCGGCAACTGCAGCAGGAGGCACAGGAACACGTAGCCGTGCCGCGGCTCCTCGTGCTGCAGGCCCAGGAACACCATGCCCGCGGGCAGTCCGAGCAGCGGCAGCACGCGTGCGCGGAACCCGGCGCTGCGCCACACCGAGGTCGCGACGAACTCGGCGATGCCGCGACCCGGCCCGGCGCCGGTCTGCGCCCGCAGCAGCGGCAGCAGCAGGCCCGGCCGTGCCCGATGCCGCGCCCCCGCCGGCTCGCCTTCGCCGATCGCGATCGCCAGCAGCGCGAGCAGTACCGCGGCGCCGAGGAACGGCAGCAGTCGCCACAGCTCTCCGGGATGCGCGAGCAGGCGAGCGGCGTGGTAGGGCAGCAACGACTCGGCGCCGATCCGCCCGATCGGCAGGCTGTCGGCGCCCGCGCGCAGGCGCTGCATGCCGAGGGCGAACAGCGCCACGCCGGCCCCGAGCAGCACCGCCTTCGCCGTGCCGGCGAACAGCTGCCCGCGCGCATGGCCAGCGGCGCGCGCGACGCCGCGGACCGCGACCGCGAGGGTGGCTGCGGCAAGGCCGCTGCAGGCACAGGCGGCCGCGACGTAGGCGGGCACGATGGCCGCGTCGTGCCGCAGCAAGCCGAGCAGGATCGCCGGCGGCAGGGCCATGCCGATCGTGACCAGGGCGATGTGGAAGGTGGCGTGGCCGGCGCGCGCCAGCACGACCACGCGCCGCGCGACGGGGGCGGTCGCGAGCAGGACCTGGTCGGCGCGGCGGCGGTTCGACGGATCGTGTTCGCCGAGCGCGCCGACGGCGACCAGCAGCGTCGACAGGCACAGGTTGGCCGCGGCGAACGGCACGGGCGGCGTCTCCGGGTAGAACAGGGCCGCGAACACGAACGCGAGGAACGACTGCGTGAAGATCGTCGTCGTCAGCGTGCTGCCGGCCCCGCCGCTGCGGCGGGCGTCGCCGAAGAAGTCGAGCACGAGCCAGGCGTGCACCAGCGCGCGCGCGCGCCTCATCGGCGGCTCCGTGAGGATGGCGCGGTGGCGCGGCGGCAGCGCATGGCGCGCGACCATAGCCGAAGGCGGCGGCCGCGCGAGCCCGCACTTCCGCGGGCGGCGCGCACCTGCTACACGGGGGCATCGACCTCGAAGCCCGCATCCGCGCCTGCACGACCGCCGACCTCGCCGCGTTCGAGCCGTGGTGGGTGGGCGGGAGCGTTGCCGGCCGCGTCCACCGTGACCGCGTGCCGGCGCTGCTGGCCCTCGGCGGGGCCTTCCGCCGCCACCGCGGGCGCATCGAACTGGTCGGCGGGGATCGGCTCGTCGCCGCCGGCGAACTGCGCCCGCTGCTGCACGAACCCTACGCCGTGCGCGGCGAGTCCGACGTCGACCCGCTGCTGCAGATCGACCGCACGGCGATCCCCTGGTTCGGCGTGCGCGCCGCCGGCGTGCACCTGAACGGCTTCGTCGGCCGCGCCGGCGGACTCCACCTCTGGATCGCCGTGCGTGCGCGCGGCAAGCACACCTACCCGGGCCACCTCGACAACCTCGTCGCGGGCGGCTCGGCGATCGGCCAGTTGCCGCGGCAGACGCTGGTCAGGGAATGCCACGAGGAAGCCGGCATCCCGCCGGAACTCGCGGCTCGTGCGGTCGCGGTCGGCTCGATCCGCTACGCGATGCAGGAGCGGCTCTCGCTGAAGGTGGACCGCCTGGACCTGTTCGACCTCGAGCTGCCCGCCGACTTCACGCCGCGCGCGGTCGACGGCGAGGTCGAGGCCTTCCACCTCTGGCCCGCGTCGCGCGTGCTGGCCTCGGTCGCGGGCGGCGACCTGTGGAAGCCGAACTGCGCGCTCGTCGCCATCGACTTCCTGCTGCGCCACGGGCAACTCGACGGGAGCCTCGCGCCGGCCGGCCGTTGGGCGCTCTGGCAGCGGTTGCGCAGCTGAGGCGGGAGCGCTCGGGCAGCGGCGGTTACCTTCCCGCCGTGCGCACCGTGTTGTTCAGCTCGCCGGGCGGCGGCCCGGGGCCCCACTGGAGCCACGCCTGCGCCCGCGGGCTCGCGCGGCCCCTGCTCGCCGCGGGCCACGAACTGCACTGGTTCCCGGTCGCCGGCGCGCGCGACGAGGTGCCGGCACCGCCGCCGGGGCTCGCGACCTTCGCGGCGCGGCTGTGCCGGCGGCAGCCGCTGCACCGCGTCGGCGCCGGCTGCGGCGATCTGCCGACCGAGGCCCTGCTCGCCAGGGACCTGCGCGACCATCCCGACACCGCGGTCGTGGTCTGCGGCACGGGCGCCCGCGGTTCGCCGAACCTGCCGTGGCTCGCCGAGCGCATGGGCAGTCCGGCGTTCGCCGTGGTCCGCGCCGCGGAGGTGCTGTGCGCGCGCGGCGATCTGGTCGACGCCGCGGGTGCTGCCTGTACGACCACCGACGAGCCCGCGCGCTGCCGCCGCTGCGTCGGCAGCGGCCCCTGGCGGCGGCCGGCGCTGGCCGAGCTGCAGAACCGCCGCGAACAGCTGGTCGCCGGACTGCAGGCATGCCGCGCGGTGTTCGTGTCGGCCGTCGGCGAGGCGACCTCGCTCGAACTGGCCGGCGTGCCGAGGCGCGTGCTGCAGGTCGCGCCACCGGAGGACCTGCCCGCTGCGCTCGGCGCCGCCCTCGCCGCCGCTCGGCGGCCTTCCTGAAGTCGAGGCCGCCGAAGTCGAAGACGGCGATCGGGCAGTCGGTGCGGAAGCACGCGACCTTGCCCGCGCGGTCGAGTTCGCAGCGCACGAGCGCGAGGGCAGCGCGGCTCCACTCGACAGGAACAGGGCGGCAAGCGCCCATGACAAGGGACGAGTGAACATCGGGGCGCCACACGGCGGGGCACGCCGCGGCGGGGGCCGGTTCGCCCCCCTCGGCTCCCCGCGCGGGGACGTTATGCTGCGCGCGCCCTGTCGCCCTCCATGCAAACCGCCCTCGCCCTGCTCGTCGCCGCATTCGGTGCGAGTGCCCTGGCCCAGAACTGCTCCCGTCCGGTGCCACCGCCCACCGGCTGGGCCACGCAGTTGGACGCGGTCGTGCCGCTCACCTACACCGATGGCTACCAGACCTTCGGTTCGCTGCTGCGCCCCGTGCACCCGGCACCCTCGTGCGGCTGGCCCCTGGTCGTCTTCGTGCACCCGCTCGGGCAGACGCGGAGCGACGAGTTCGGCCTGCAGAGCACGATCGCGGGCCAGGGCTACGCGGTGTGGAGCTACGACGTGCGCGCGCACGGCCAGGCCCTGGTGGCCAACCCGAACCATCCTGGCGCCGGCTCGACCCTCTGGGGACCGGTCGAACGCCTCGATCTCGCCGAGCAGATCCTGTTCGTCGGGGGCAATGCGGCGTGGGCCGGGATCGTCGACGCGACGCGCGTCGCGGTCGTCGGCAGCAGCCAGGGCGGCGTGCACGCGTGGAACGCCGCCGCCTGGTCGGGCAGGCCGCTCGCGGTGCCCGGCCGGCCGGCGGTGTCGTTCCCGGCCATCGCCTGCGCCGTCGCCAACGACTACGTGGCCGAACCCATCCACGACTGGCTGCGCAACGGCGTGCTGTGGAGTTCGTGGTTCCTCGAGGCACTGGCGGGCAGCTACGCGGGCACGCCCATCGACGCCGCCTTCCTGCAGAGCGCGCGCACGGCCTTCCTGAACCAGGATCCCGCCGGCCTGCTCGCCGCGTTCGCCGCGGAGGGCCGCGGCATCGAGTCGAACCTGCTCACGAGCACGGTGCCGGTGCTCTACTCGCACGCCTACCACGACCTGATCGACAGCCCGCTCGCGACGCTGCAGCTGCTGCAGGGCATGGTGGCGCCACACCGCACGATGCTCAGCACGATCGGCCACAACACGCCGCGGAACCTGCACGAACGCGCGTTCCGTGACTGCCTGATCCAACGCTGGCTGCACCGTCACCTGTGGGGCGAGCCGAACGAGGTCGAACTCGAGGCGCCGTTCGTGCTGTCGGAGCTGCCGCTGCCGCGCACGCTGCGCGAGGACGTCAACCACGCCTGGAGCCGCCACCACGGCCGCGATCCGCTGGTCGCGACCTCGCGGACGCGCTGGTTCCTGCACGGCGACCTCGCGCTGCGCGAAGTGCCGCCGGTCGGACCACAGGCGGTCCAGACGATCGATCAGGTGATCGACCCGCTGGCCACGACGTTCACGCCCGCGGACTACCTCGCCAGCGCGGCCGTGCGGGCCCTGGCGAACGTGCTGCTCGTCTGCCCGCTCGACGAGGCGGTCTACGAGGCCACCCTGCCCGAGGAGCGGCAACTCGACGCGAGCGCGGCCGTGCACCTGCGCCTCGTGCCCACCCATGCCGACTGGATGCTCGCGGCCCTGCTGACCGTGCAGCCGCCGGGCGCGGGCAGCGAGGAGGTGATGCTCACGAGCACCGCGATCTGCTCGACGAACAGCGCCCCCGGCGTGGCCGAGGATCGCGACTTCCTGCTGCCGCCGGTCGCCGCGCTCCTGCCGGCGGGGTCCACCGTGCGGCTGCGCCTGCGCAATCTCTGGCTGCGCGAAGCGCCGATGGCGCAGGCGCTCGAGGTGGCGCCGCGGTTCCACGACTTCCACCTCGACGTGGTGCACGGCGATGCGCCCAGCGGCTCGTGGCTGGACCTGCCGTTGCAGCCGGTGCGTCCGAAGCTCGTCTCGACGACCACCTGGTACCCGCTCGCCTCGGCGCCGTTGGTCGCGCTGGCGGTGCGCGGCGGCGTCGCGCGGGCGGGCAATCCGTACTTCGTCACCGTCGGGGTGAGCGGGCACGTGCCCGGCACGCCGTTCCTCAACGACGTCATGCCGATCGAGAACGACTGGCTGGTCGGCATCGTGTCCGCGGCGTGGAACCAGCCCGAGTTCACGGGCTTCCTCGGTTCGCTCGACGCCGCCGGCCACGCGAGCTGCGCGATGGACTTCCGGGCCTTCGCGCCGCTGCCGCCCGGACTGACCGGCCTGCGGCTCTCCTTCGCCGCGTTCGTGTTCGACGGCATGACCAGCCTCTCGGGCGCCGCGACGAACGCCTGCGACGTGTTCCTGCAGTAGGCCTGCGCCTCACGCGTCGCCGGCGGCCCGCATGCGCCGCTGGCGGCGTTCTTCCGCCGTCAGCTCGCTGTCGAGCCGGCCGAGGAACGCGCCGCCCTCCCTGGCGTGGATCCACTGCGCGAACAGCGGCGACACGCGCCGCACGTGCGCGAGCATGTCGAGAGCCACCTCCCGGTACGAGAAGTGTCCCTCGGGCCGGCTGCGCAGCTCGACGAAGTAGGCGACCTGGCGCGGGTCGAAGACCAGCCGCACGCGCTGCAGGAAGGCGAACGGGGTCACGTAGCCGGCCGCGTGCGGGAACCGCGCCGCCACCTGCTGCTGCAGCTGCGCCGCGCGCTCGAGCACGGCGCCGTACTCGCCGTCGAACCCGGCCTGCTGCACCAGCGGCGGCACGGCGAAACCGTGCACGGTCGTCAGCGCCTGCTGCTGCTGCAGGCCCTTGCGGTGGCGGCCGATGTCGCGGTAGGCGCCGAAGTCGAGCAGCACCTCGAACTCGAAGGGCGCGGCGCCCTCGAGCGCCGCCGGCCACGCGTCGTGCGGACCACGCTGCGCCATCAGCCGCTGCAACAGGTCCTGCCGCTGGCCGTCGGTCAAGGCCTTGGTGCGCGCGAGCAGCGCGGCGAACGGCTGCTGGCTGTGTTCGTAGAGCAACGACGCGAGCAGCTTGTCGTCGATCTCGCGGTCGTGGCCGAGCAGATCGGTGTGGCCCCGGGCCGTGCCGCGCAGCACCGGACCCGCCGCCGTGCCGAGTTCGCGGGCCAGCGCCGGCAGCGCCGCGTGCAGCGCCTGCAGGAAGGCGTTCGGGCGCGCGTGCTGCAGCAGCGTCGGCAGCGCCTGCGCGGCTTCTCGCTGCATGCGTTCGCCGACCAGCCGGAACTCGGCCAGCGGGTGGCTCTGCAGTTCGCTGACGACGTCGCCCAGCGTGCGCGCGTCCGCGACCATGCCCCACTTGGTGAAGATCGCCGGCGTCAGCAGGTAGCGCGCCGCGTCGAAGGCCTCCGCGCGCAGCGCGCGTGACCACGGGGCCTCGGGCTCGCCGGGCCGCAGCGGCCGCACGGCCTGCAGGTGCGCGAGCAGCCGTCCGGTGGCCTGCTGGTAGAGTCCGAACGTGGTGCGCAGCACTTCCTCGTAACCCGCCGCGAACTCGCCGCCGGCCGCCATCACGTCGGGGTCCCGCCAGTGCGTCTCGGCGCTGAACGAGATGTAGCGCGTCGACGACTCCTCGAAGGTGCAGCGGCGTTCGCGCTGCACGAACCGCGTGACCAGCTGCGACACGCGCTCGACGGCGAGGTGCACGACGGCCCCTTCGCGCAGCGAGTTGTGGCCGTGGTCGATCGCGTAGGTCTTCAGGAACTGGCCCGTCTTGTCGGCCATCACCGGGGACAGCACGTCCTGGCCGGTTCCGAGCGGCAGATCCTCGAGCTGGCGGCCCTGCGCCAGCAGTCCCTGCCGCAGCCGCTCGAGGAACTGGTCGCGCATCGACTTGCTGCTGCGCGAGTAGGGGCCGTTCAGCGTCGCGGCGACCTCGGGCGGCAGGTTGCGCACCAGGTAGACGTCGGCGTGGTCGGGGCCGTCGACCACGGAGAAACAGGTCGCCAGCAGGCGCCGTTCGAAGTCGCTGTAGGGCATGGGCGGTGGCGGCTCGCCGCGGGGAACGGTGGGGGACTCTAGGTCGGACCCCGCAGCGCGTCGAGCGAGTCCGGCGGGCATCCCCCCCTCGGTGCACTAGGGGGACATGAACCACGCCACGATCCTCCTCGGCCTGTTCCTGTGTCCGGGTCCCCTGCTGTCCGCCCAGGACTTCGCCTGGCGGCTGCCGCTGCGCGGCGCCGCCGAGTACCGGCGGGACTGCCAGACCGCGGCCGGGCCCACGGTCAGGACTGCCGCCGACGCGCGCGCCGTCGAGCCGAACGGCAAAGTGCCCGAGAGCTACCTGCCGCGGCTCTCGCCGGCGCCCTTCCTGTGCCAGGGCGAACTCGACCCGGCCCAGCGCGCGATCGCCGACCCGATCCGCGACCCGCGGGACGTGCTGCGCGCGCTGGCGTTCGACCTCGCCGGCCGCAGCGCCCGCACGAAGTTCCCGCGCGTGCTGCCGTTCGGCGACCTCACGGTGACCGGCAGCTGGACCACGCCCGGGCCCGACGGCGCGCAGGTCCTGCGCGCGACGGTGGCGGCGGCCCGCCCCACGGTGGTGGCCGGCGAACGTCAGGGCACCGCGGATCGCCTGCGCCGGTTCTGCCTGCTGGACGCCGGCGGCACGCTCGAACTGCGCCGCACGCTCGATCCCGCGGCGGGGTTGGTCCGGTCGTTCGCGGCCCGGCTCGACCTCGTCGTCGAGGACGGCGATCGCCGGTTCCGGCGGTTCCGGCTCGACGACGACTGGCAGTTCGTCGCGCTGCGCGACAACCAGGACGCCGACTTCCGCAAGCGCGTGGCGCAGGCGATCCGGCTCGGCACCGGGTTCGTGCGCGAGGCGATCGACGAGCGCAAGTCCTTCCTCGTCGACGACGGCAAGGAGAACCGCAGCTACGGCGGCGGCCGGCTGGCGCTGGCGCTGCTGACGCTGCTGCACGGCGGCGTGCGCGCGGACGACCCGGTGGTGGCGCGCGGCTTCGGCGAACTGCGGCGCCGCAAGCTCGTCGACACCTACTCGCTGGCCGCGGCGCTGATGGCGCTCGCGGCGCGCGCTGCCCCGGCCGGCGAGGCCGACCGCATCCGCAACGGTGAACTCGCGGCGGTCGCCGTGCGCACGCTCGAGGCCGCGGACCGCACGGCCGCCGCGAAGTGGGTCGCGCAGTTGCTGCGCAACGTGGACCCGCGCACCGATCCCGGCAAGCTGCTGCGTTTCAACTACACGGCCGGCCCGCGCACCGACACCTCGCTGCAGCAGTACGGCCTGCTCGGCCTGTGGTCGGGCCACCTGTGCGGCGCCGAGGTGCCGGGGGCCGCGTTCGCGGCGGCGGCGCGGCAGCTGCTCGAAGTGCAGGGGGCCGCCGAGGGCCGCATCGGCCTGCGGCTGCTGAGCTACAGCCAGCAGCGCGAGGTCGCCGGCACCGGGGTCGAGCCGCGGGTGCCCGAGCGGCGCGCCGCGGCGCGCGGGTTCGCCTACGAGGCGGCCGACGAGCCGCCGTTCGGGTCGATGACCAGCGCCGGCACCAGCGGGCTCCTGCTGGCGCGCGCCGGCATGCTCGCGACCGGCTGCAGCGACCGGGCGCTCGAACAGCGCATCGACGACGCCGTGCTGGACGGCTTCGGCTGGCTCGCGCGCGAGTTCACGGTGCGCGCCAACCCGGGCTTCGCCGAGCGCGCCGACCATCACTGGTACTACTGGCTCCACGGGCTCGAACGTTCGTGCGAGCTGCGCGGCATCGCGTGGCTGCAGGACCGCGACTGGTACTACGAGGGCGCGCTGCAGTTGCTGGCGCAGCAGCAGCCGAACGGCTCGTTCCGCGCCGAGCAGCCGAGCAGCCTGCTGATCGAGTCGACCTGCTTCGCGCTGCTGTTCCTGTCGCGGTCGACGCCCGCGGTGCCGATCACCGGCGGCTGAGCCGCCGGCGCGCGGTCAGCGGTCGTGCTGCGCCTCGAGCCAGCGCTCGACCTCGATCGCCGCCATGCAGCCCGAACCGGCCGCGGTGACGGCCTGCCGGTAGAAGCTGTCCTGGCAGTCGCCGGCGGCGAACACGCCGGGCACGTTGGTCGCCGTGCGGCCGGGCACGGTCTTCAGGTAGCCCTTGTCGTCCATGTCGATCGCGCCGCGGAACAGCTGCGTGTTCGGTTGGTGGCCGATCGCGAGGAACAGGCCGTCCGCGGGCACCTGCTGCTTGACGCCGGTCCGCGTGTGGACCAGCTCGAGTCCGGTGACCTTGCCCTTCGTCACGTCGAGCACGTCGGCGACGTTGCGTTCCCAGAGCACCTCGACCTTCGGGTTCGCCAGCACGCGCTGCTGCATGATCTTCGAGGCACGCAGCGCGTCGCGGCGCACCACGAGGCAGACCTTGCTCGCGTACTTGGTCAGGAAGTTCGCTTCCTCGCACGCCGAGTCGCCGCCGCCGACGACGTAGACGAGCTTGTTCTTGAAGAAGAAACCGTCGCACGTGGCGCAGGCCGACACGCCGCGGCCCTGCAGCGCCTTCTCGTTCGGCAGGCCGAGGTAGAGCGCCGAGGCGCCGGTCGCCAGGATCAGCGTCTGCGTGCGGAAGCTCGCCCCGCCCTCCGCCGTGACCGTGAACGGCCGCTGCCGCAGGTCGACCGCGGTGGCGACCTCGTCGTGGATCACCGTGCCGAAGCGCGCGGCCTGGGCCTTGAAGTGCTCCATCATCTCGGGACCCATGATCCCGTGCGGGAAGCCGGGGAAGTTCTCGACCTCGTTGGTGATCGTGAGCTGCCCGCCCGGCTGTTTGCCGGCCAGCAGCACGGGGGCGAGGTTGGCGCGCGCGGCGTAGATCGCCGCCGTGTAGCCGGCGGGGCCGGAGCCGAGGATCAGCGTCTGCAGGGTTTCGGTCATGGTCGTGCGGGCAGGGTAGCGCCGCCACGCCCGCGCCTGCAGGGGTATTCCGGCCCGTCCGCGCCGCGCAGCGGGGTCAACGGACCGGCTGCGACAGCCCGTAGCGGCGGATGCGCTCGAAGTCCGCGCCGGTCAGCGGGCGCGGCACGAAGGCCTCCTGCGCCGGCGCGCCCGGTGCAGCTTCGACGTGCAGCCCGGCCGTGGCGACCAGATCGACCACGAGGCGGCCGCGCTCGCGCACGACCACGAACCAGGACCGCTTGCCACCGTCGCCCGGATCCTCGACCTGCACGCGCAGATCGCACGGCGTGCGCTCGGCGCCGAGCACGCGCAGCTGCGGCCGCGTGCGCAGTTCGTGCCAGGGCAGTTCCGGCAGCGCCTCGGCCGAAGCCTCGGTGACCAGCTCGCGGCAGGCCGCGCGGTCGCCGCGCTGCAGCGCCTGCTGGAACCGCTCGAGCGTGGCGGCAGCCGCGGCCAGGTCGGGGTCGCCACCGCACGCGGGCAGGGCGCACAGGGCGCACAGGCAGGACAGGGCCAGGGCGCGCAGCGAGGTCATGTCGCGAACATCGGCATGTCCCGGACCGGGACTGGAGGGTTCGCGGGCGGATCCGGATGATCCCGTGCATGCTGGTGCGCGCAGCATCGTCCGGACTCGGTTGCCTGCTGCTGGCCGTCGCCGCCCTGCCGCAGGACGGCCCCGCCGTGCGCCGAGCGACCTTCGTGCGCGTCGTCGACCGCGACGGTGGGCCCGTGGCGGGGGCCGTGGTCACGCTCGCGGGCGGCCTGCCGCACCTCGGCGGCGAACTCGCGCCGGCGGACACGCAGCAGGTGGCGGCCGACGCGCGCGGCCGCGCTTCGGCGAAGCTGCTGCCCGGGCTGTGCTACGTCGCCTGGGCCGTCGGGCCGGCCGCCGCCGGCCAGCAGTGCTGGATGTCGCCCGTCGCGGGCTGGTTCGGCGCCGGGGCCGTCGTCGAACTGCGCTGCCACACACCCGTTGCCCCGCGCGCGCTGCAGTGCCGCGGCGCCGAGGCCTGGCAGTCTTCCGGGCCGCTGCAGTTCGTCGCCCTGACGCCGTACCCCGGCGCCGAAGTCGACCTCGTGCCGGAACCCGACGGCACGCTGCTGCTGCCGCCCGGCCCTTTCACCGTGATCGAGGTACGCACGCGCGAGGGTGCGCCGCTGTTT
>VGXW01000123.1 GCA_016873195.1 Planctomycetota bacterium
GGACCCCGCGCGGCGGGTAGTCGCGGCCGAGGGCCGCCAGTTCGCCGCGCACGTGCTGCACGTAGGGGCAGTGGTTGCACAGGAACACGACGAGGCTCCCGCGCGCGGTGCTCGACGGGCCGAAGCTGTGGCGCGTGCCGCGGGCGTCGGGCAGGTCGAAGTCGGGAGCGGGCGTGCCGAGCGGCAGCATCTGCGATGCGGTCAGGACCATGCCGGCGAGGCTACCGCCGCCCCGGCCGTGCGCGAAGAACCGGACGCCCCACGGCCGGGGGGACAGCCCGCGCCTCGGGGTCGCGGCACCGCGGCCGCTCCATGCCACGGGAGCCAGCGATGCCGCGTGCAACCTTGCGACGCCGCGCGCGCGCGGGTCTGTGGGGCCGCACGCGGCGCGGCCGTAACCTCCGCCACCGCACCGGCGCGTCCGGCGCGACACCAACGACCCAAGGAGAACGAAGATGTTGAAGCAGGCAGGCATTCTCTTCCTGGCTCTCGCGGCAGCGTTGCCGGCCCAGTCGCGGCGCGGCCCGCAGGGCCGCGAGGCGCGCCAACCGGTGCGCCAGGAGCAGCAGGAACCCAGGCAGCGCGAGGCGGCTCGGCCCGGCGCGGCGATCGAGGAACTGCGGCAGCGCATGCGGAAGCACGCCGAGGCGCTGCGCGCAGACGCCGCGAAGCTGCGCGAGCTGCTCCGGGAGAACCGGCCGGACGGCCCGGGGCAGCGCGGCCTGCGCGCGAAGCTGCAGCAGGATCGCCGGTCGCCCGGCCAGCGGCCCGGCGGGCAGCGCGGCTTCCGGCCCGGCGCGGGACCGGTCCAGCGCGGTGCCGGCGTGCCGCCGTGGATGCGCCTCGAGGTGCTGCGGCACCGCGCGCGCGGGGACGGCCCGGCGCGACCGCGCGGGGATGCGGCTCGACCGCAGGTCCCCGAGCGGGTCCGGGCGATGATCCGGCAGCGGCTCGGCGGCCCGGACCAGCGTGGGCCCGGCGCGGCGCGCCCGCAGATCCCCGAGCGGGTCCGGGCGATGATCCGGCAGCGGTTCGGCGGCCCGGACCAGCGTGGGCCCGGCGCGGCGCGCCCGCAGATCCCCGAGCGGGTCCGGGCGATGATCCGGCAGCGGTTCGGCGGCCCGGACCAGCGTGGGCCCGGCGCGGCGCGCCCGCAGATCCGCGAGCGGGTCCGGGCGATGATCCGGCAGCGGTTCGAGGCCCGAGAGCAGCCGGTCCGCCCCGAGGGGCGCGAGCAGCGTGGCGACGGCGCCGCGCAGTGACGTCGGATCGAGCCGCCCGGCGAGCGCATTCGCACGTCGTGCGATCCCGCACCGGGCCTGGCCTGCCGCCGCAGGGGGCACGCAGGTCCGGACGAGATCACGATTTCGGACGGCGGCGTGGCGCCGCGGTGCAGGCACGCGCCCGCGCCAGGGTCTTGCAGGCGCGCCGCCGCGGCGAGGCACCCCGTTTGCTCGCTGGCAAGCGTCTCGACGCCACAGCAGGATGGCACCGCGGTAGGACCTTGTCCAGGCGGCCTGCGGTGGGCGGCGGATGCCGCCCACCGTGCGCTTGCATGGAACTGTCCGACCAGTAAGGTGCTACGGCTTCCTGGCTGGACGTTGTCCGGAGTAGACCCTCGCCGAGCGCCTCGCGGGTGCTCGGACTCGCATCCCATGAACGCCAACCCAATCTGCAGGTCGTCCGCTTCCTCCCTCCTCGGATGGCCCCTCCTGCTGCCGCTGCTCGCCCTGCTGGGCTGTACGGGCGGCACGAAGGGCGACCCCGAGAACCGCGGCGACTTCAAGGTCGTCAGCATCTCCACGGGCACGGGCGCGGTGTATCCCTACCGGATCCGCACCGTCGACTCGTTCGGCAACCCGACGACCAACGTCGTCAACATCGAGAGCACGGAGACGCTGCACAACAACGTCAACGGCAGCAACGGCGTGTTGCCGGTGGCGACGTTCGGCACGGTGGCGCAGCTGCCCGACGGCAACGCCGGCAACCACTTCCTGCACTTCACGTTCAGCCACAAGCTCGACGTCGACTCGATCCTGAGCAAGTTGCTGGCGAATCAGGGCAACTCGGGCCTCACGGGCGCCCTGAACATCCTCGCCTACGACGCGGCGACGGAGACGTCGACGACGGTGCAGGGCCGCGGCTTCGTGAACGGCTACACCTACTACAACCAGGGCGGCGTGCTGCAGAAGGTCAAGGCAGTCGAGGAGGACGGTTCGCGCGTGCGGATCCTCGACCCGCGCGCGGCGGGGTTCCCGTCCTACGCGGGCGCCGCGGACCTGGTCGGCAAGAAGGTGTTCACCTTCGTCGCCGACACCGACGGCGACCTCACCACGCTGGAGATGTTCCCGGCGAACCGGCTGCTGCGCATCGTCGTCACGAACGCCGTGCGCGACTCGGAGAACGACATCCTCGAACAGGAGATCGGCACCGCGACGACGGTCGGTCCCGACGCCGCGCCGCCGCAGGTGCTCGGCTACCTGTCGACGCCGCAGGTCTCGCCGGGCAACAACCAGACCGGCATCGACCCGCGCACGACGATCCTGATCCGTTTCAACAAGCCGGTGCAGCCCGGCGCGGTCGGGTCGTTCTTCGACCCGCTGGTGTTCACGCCGCCGTCCGGCGGCGTGACGCTGCAGGTCACGGCGGCTGGCCAGACCTACGCGATCATCTACCACGCGGATCCGGTCAGCTACGGCGACCTGATGAACTACATCGTCACGCCCGCCTACAACCTGCCCGGCACGTCGACGGTCGACGTGCAGGTGCAGACGACGACGATCCGCAGCCTCAACAACGTGTTGATCGGCCAGGCGGTCTCGACCCGGTTCACCACGGGCATCGGGCCGGGCATCGTCAACGCGCCGGTCGCGCCCGAGGCCGTCTACATCGGCATCGGCGGCGCCGAGCCCGGGGTGTCCGTGATCGACCTCAACGGCTTCGGGCAGGGCACGGGCGACGTCAACAACACGCGCTTCCCGCTGAATCCGAACATCGGCCAGGCCGGCGTGACGCCCGCGCTCGCGCCCGGCACGACGAACCTCGACGCCGGCGGCTCCGGTGTGCTGACGCTCGTGCGCGACACGAACCTCGAGACGCGCCTGCTGCGCGACCCGATCGTCGGCGACGTGACCGACATCCACGTCGGCGCGCCGCTCGACCTCGTCTACAACAACGAGAACATCAACGCGAACGCGACGCGCGCGAACCAGGTCAACGAACTGCTCGCGACGGTGATGCCCGGCAACGTGATCACGCAGCCGCCGATCCCGAACCCGCCGCGCCTCGTGTTCCCGCCGCCGAACCCGAACCGCGCGATCTTCGGCGAGGAGCCGACCACGAAGTCGAGCTTCGGCCCGCCGGGCGCGCTCGTCACCGCGGGGCCCGCCGGCGGCTGCATCGCCGCGGGCCTGAACCTGCTGGTGCGCGGCAATCCGTTCGCGTCGTCGCAGGGCCAGGTCGGCCTCTACGGCACCTACTACATGGGCGTGTTCGTCGGCCCGCAGCCGCCGCCCGGCTCGCCGCCGCCGCCGACGCCGTTCTGCCCCTACACCTCGCGGCAGCAGATCGGCCACTTCCTCTACGTGCTCGACCGCGACAACCGGCAGGTCGTCGTGGTCAACAGCAACCGGTTCACGGTGCTCGACACGATCCAGCTGTCCGACCCGGTCAGCATGGCGATGTCGCCGAACATGACGCGCCTCGCGGTCAGCAACTTCGCGAGCGCCTCGGTCAGCTTCATCGACATCGACCCGACCAGCGCGACCTTCCACCAGGTCGTCGCCGAGACGCGCGTCGAGCGCGGCCCGACGGCGATCGCCTGGCAGCCCGACGGCGAGGACGTGCTCGCGGTCTCGACCGACGCGAACTTCCTGACCATCATCAGTGCGCTCGACTTCACGGTGCGGCGCCAGGTCGCCGGCTTCCTGAACGCGCCGATCGACGTCGTCGCGACCGAGCGCTACCAGGTCTCCGGCAACCTCTCGGGCGTCTACTACGCCTACATCCTGAACGCCAACGGCACGGTCGCGGTCTACGAGTCCGGCCCCGACGGCGTCAACGGCATCGGCTTCAACGACGTGATCGGCACGGTCACCAGCGTGAGCTTCCCGCGCGCCAAGGCGTTGCTCTACGACATGAGCGCCGGTCAGGGCGGCGTCTTCGTCGGGCACGTCGACGAAGGCGGCCTCGGCCAGGTCTCGCGCCTGTGGCTGACCAGTTCGCCGCCGGGCCAGCTGCCGCTCAACGCCAGTTCGGGCGGCTTCATCCTGCCGCCGACCTATCGGCAGAAGGAATGGGGCGTGACGCAGCGCATCGGCGGCTTCACGCCGGGCACGCCGCTGCGCGACCAGCTGTCGGGCAACTCGATCATCGACGTCGCGACGGACGAGATGTCCAACCTGGGCGGAGCTCTCGGCCAGCTCACGCCGTTCAACTCTGCCTACACCACCACGCCGTACTCGCACTCCGGCAAGCACGTGCTGAAGGCGACCCAGGGCGGCGTGGCGAAGGCCGTCGCGCCGAAACTGCTGTTCGTCGCGCTGTCGGACGTCGGCAAGGTCGACGTGTTCGAGATCCAGACCGGCACACGGCTGACCACGATCGACGTGCCCGGCGTGCGCGTCGTGGCGAGCTACTGGCGCCAGTGACCGCGGCAGGCCGCGGCGGGTTGCAACGGGCCGGGGGGGGCGACTGACGCCGCCGCGCCGTATCTGTTGAGCAGCGCGAGCCGGCGGCCCAGAATCCGGCCGATGCCCGAAGCGACGACGATCCAGCGCATGTTCGCCGAGGTGGCGCCGGGCTACGACCGCGCCAACCGCGCGCTGTCGTTCGGCGTCGACCGGTGGTGGCGGCGCCGCGCCGTGCGCATGGTGGGCTTGCGGCCGGGGGAACGAGGCCTCGACGTGTGCTGCGGGACCGGCGACCTCGCGTTCGCACTGCAGGCCGCGGGTGCTGCGGTGACGGGCACCGACTTCTGCGCGCCGATGCTGGCGATCGCGGGCCAGAAGGCACGGCGCCGGAACGAGCGCGGGGGCGGCCCGGCCCGGCTGGTCGCCGCGGATGCCCTGGCGCTGCCGTTCGCGGACCACTGCTTCGACTTCGCGACGGTGGCCTTCGGCATCCGCAACCTCAGCGACCCCGTCGCGGGCCTGCGCGAGATGGCGCGGGTCGTCCGGCCGGGCGGCCGGATCGTCGTGCTCGAGTTCTGCCGGCCGCGGTTGCCGGTGCTCGGCGCGCTGTATCGCTTCTACTTCGGCCGGGTGTTGCCGCGCCTCGGCGGCTGGATCTCGGGGGCGCGCAACGGTGCCTACCGCTACCTGCACGATTCCGTGATGGCGTTCCCCGAGCGCGGCGACTTCCTCGCGCTGATGCAGCGGGCCGGCCTGCAGCGGCCGCGGCTGTGCCTTCTGACCGGCGGCATCGCCGCCCTCTACCGTGGCGAAGTCGAAGCCTGAACCGGAGCCCGGTGGCTACCTCGCGTGGTCGCGCGACCCGGCGGTCGGGCTGTTCGCGGTGTTGCCGCTGTGGCTCGCCTACGAGGTCCTGCGGCTCCTGCTGGCGCCGGCGGAGCGCAACGGCGCCGAGGTCCTGCTGCTGCAGGAGATCGACCGCATGGGTTGGCGCGGCCTGCTGATCCTGCGCGTCGCGTTCGGCCTGCTGGTCGCCGGCGCGGCGATCTCGCTGCTGCGGCGCCAGGTGCCCTGGCTGCGCGTCGCGCTGGTCGTGGCGCTCGAAGGCACGGTCTACGGCCTGCTGCTGGGGCCGTGCAGCGCGGCGCTGACGTCGTCCGCCGGGCAACTGCTCGAGGCGGGCCGCGGCGCCACGGAACGCTCGCTCGCGGTGGACCTGGTCGGCTCGCTCGGGGCCGGCATCTTCGAGGAGTTGCTGTTCCGGCTCGGCCTGATGTCGGCGCTCGCGTGGATCGGCGCGCGCGTCGCGCGCACCTGGTCGCTGCCGCGCTGGACCGCGGGGCTGTTCGCGGTCGCGGTCAGTGCGCTCGTGTTCGCCTGGTTCCACCACTTCTGCGGCGAATCGTTCGACCGCGCGCGGTTCCTGTTCCGCACGATGGCCGGCCTGCTGCTCGGCCTGTTGATGTGGTGCCGCGGCTACGGCGTCTGCGTGTACACGCACGCGGCCTACGACACCTGGTTCTACCTGACCCGCGCCGCCTGAACGCGACCATGAGCGACCCCTCCCCGATCCGCCCGGCTGGCGCGCGCAGTTACGCCGTGTGCTGGACCGGCGGCAGCGGCATCGTCTACGGACAGCGGTTCGTCGAGGTGCTGCTCGCGCTGGGCCATCAGGTCCACCTGTGCGCGACCGACGCCGCGCTGCGCGTGCTCGCGCACGAAGCGGGCATCGCCGTCGACCGCGCCCGGCCCGACCTCGCGGGCCGGTTCGGCCAGGTCCCGCCCGGGCGCCTGCTGGTGCACCCGATCGACGCGGTCGAGGCCACGCCGGCCTCCGGCAGCGCGCGGCTCGCGGCGACGATCGTCGTGCCCTGCAGCATGGGCACGCTCGCGCGCGTCGCGCACGGCTTCTCGAGCAACCTCGCCGAACGGGCCGCCGACGTCGCGCTGAAGGAAGGGCGGCCGCTGGTGGTCGTGCCGCGCGAGACGCCGCTGTCGGCGCTGCACCTGGAGAACATGCTGACGCTCGCCCGGCTCGGCGCGATCGTGCTGCCCGCGATGCCCGGTTTCTACCATCGGCCCGGCTCCGTCGGCGACCTGGTCGACTTCGTGGTCGGCAAGATCCTCGACCGGCTCGGCATCGACCACGCGCTGGTGGCCCGCTGGCGCACGCCGGACCCCGCCTCGCCGTGGGACGAGGGGGAGGCGTGATCGTGCCGGCGTCGGGCCGGCGGGCCGTGCGCGACTTCGGGTCGCTCGTGAAGCTGTCGCACTCGGTGTTCGCGCTGCCGTTCGCGCTGCTGTCGTTGCTCGCGGCGACGGGCGGCAGGCCGGGGCTCGGCCTGCTCGGCCTCGTCGTGCTCGCCGTGGTCGCGGCACGCACGGCGGCGATGGCCTACAACCGCTTCGCCGACCGCGACATCGACGCCCGGAACCCGCGCACGGCGGGGCGCGAGATCCCGCGCGGCGCCGTTCGCCCGGGCAGCGCGCTGTGGCTGTCGGCGGCGGCGGGGGCCTTGTTCCTGTTCGCCTGCTGGCTGCTCGGGCCGCTGTGCTTCTGGCTCGGCTGGCCGGCGCTCGGCTGGCTCCTGCTCTACAGCCACGTCAAGCGCTTCTCGGCCCTGTGCCACCTGTGGCTCGGTCTGGCGCTGGGCCTGTCGCCGGTCGCCGCGTGGCTCGCGGCGGACGGCGCCTTCTCCGCGCGGTTGCTCGCGCCCACCGTGCTCGGCTGTGGGGTGGCGCTCTGGGTCGCGGGCTTCGACGTGCTCTACGCCTGCCAGGACGAGGCCTTCGACCGCGCGCACGGCCTGCGGTCGATCCCGGCCTGGCTCGGGCCGCGCCGGGCCATGTTCGTGAGCCGGGCGCTGCACGCGCTCGCGCTGGCCGGCTTCGGCGGGTTCGGCCTGCTGGCGCCGCTCGGCGCCTGCTTCCTCGGCGGGCTCCTGCTTTGCGCGGCGCTGCTCGTCTGGCAACATCGTCTGCTGCGCCCCGACGACCTGTCGCGCATGCAGTCGGCGTTCTTCACCGCCAACGGCGCGATCGCGATCGCCATGCTGGCCGCCGGCGCGCTCGACCTCTACCTGCCCATCTCGGACCGCTGATGGCCGTGCCGCATCCCGACGAAGAGCTGCAACGCCTGCAGCGGCTGTGCCGGCAGGGCCTGCCGCGCGCCGTCGTCGTGACCGGGCCGAACGACTTCTACCGCCACGAGGCGGTCGAACTGCTGCTCGCCGCCGTGCCGAAGGACGCGGAACTGCGGCGCATCGACGCCGTCGACGACCGCGGCGGTGGCTCGGCAGAGGACGACGCAGACGAACGGGCGGCAGCCGGCGACGCCCCGGCCGAAGGGCTGCAGGACGTGCCCGAACTCGGCGACCTGCGTGGCGGCGGCCTGTTCGCGAAGTCCGCGTTCGTTTGCGTGCGCCGCGGCAGCAAGTGGTGGCAGCGGTGCGCCACCGTGCTCGCGGCCCAGCTGCCGCACACGGCCCGCGGCTGCGGGCTGCTGCTCGAGGCGCCGAAGCTGGACCGGCGGCGCAAGGCCGCGGCCGCGCTGGCGAAGGAACTCGCCGACGCCGGCGCCTGGTTCGAGTTCCGCGACCTCTACGAGACCTCGTTCGGCAGCACGAGCCTGCTCGACGGCGAACTCGCGAAGTGGGTGAAGCGGCGCGCGGCCGCGCTCGGCGTGCCGCTCTCCGCCGAGGCCGCCGTGCTGGTGGTCGTGCAGGTCGGCAAGTCGCTGGCCGAACTGCAGGCCGAACTGCACCGGCTGCGCGACCGGCTCGGCGCGCGACCGGAGCGGCAGCCGCTGGGGCCCGACGCGCTGCGCGGCGCCCTGACCTGCAGCTTCGAGTCGACGCCGTTCGAGTTCGCCGAGGCGGTGCTCGCGCGCGACGAGGTCCGCGCGCTGCGCTCGGTGCGCGCGATGTTCGACCGCGGCGTGCGCGGCAAGGACGGCCGGCGCGACACCGGCGGCGTGCTGCCGTTCACGGCGAGCTGGACCTGGCAGGCCCTGGCGAAGGCCTACGAAGGCCGCCAGCTGCTCGAGGCGGGCGTGCCGCTGCGCGACGTCCCGGCGCGGCTCGCGGTCGGCCGGTTCGCCGACCGGTTCGCCGAGCAGGTGCGCAAGAACGACCTGCCGGCGCTGCGCCGCGGCCTGCTCGCGCTGCACCACTGCCAGCGGCTCGCGCGGACCAGCGGCGAGGAGCCCGACGCGCCGCTCGAGCAGTTCCTGGCCTGCTGGTTCGGCCGGACCCCGCTGCCCGGCGCCGAGGACCTCGAGCCGTGATCCGGGAGCTGCCGCCCTCGGTCGTCAACCAGATCGCCGCCGGCGAGGTCGTCGAGCGGCCGGCTTCGGTCGTCAAGGAACTGGTCGAGAACTCGCTCGATGCCGGCGCGCGCCGCATCCGCGTCGAGATCCAGGACGGCGGGGCGGCGGCGATCCGCGTCGTCGACGACGGCGAGGGCTTCGCGGTGGAGGACCTGCCGCTCGCGTTCGCCAGCCATGCGACGAGCAAGCTCGCGGCGGTCGAGGACCTCGACCGCATCGGCAGCCTCGGCTTCCGCGGCGAGGCGCTCGCGTCGATCGGTGCGGTCGCGCGCGCGTCGATCCGCAGCCGCCGCGCCAGCACCGCCGAGGGCTCTGAGGTGCGCGACGAGGGCGGCGTCGAGACCGCGCCGCAGCCGTGCGGCTGCCCACAGGGCACGCAGGTCGAGGTGCGGGACCTGTTCTTCAACGTGCCCGCGCGGCGCCGCTTCCTGAAGTCCCCGCGGGCCGAACGCGCGCGCATCCAGGAACTGCTCGCCGAGCTGTCGCTGGCGCGGCTCGAGGTCGACTTCACGCTGGTCGCGGACGGCCGCGAGGTGCTGCGGCTGCCCGCCGGCGAGAACCTGGCGCAGCGCTTCGCGCGCTGCTTCGGCGAGGATCTCGCGCGGGGCCTGTTGCCCGTGCAGCGCGCCTTCGGCGGGCTCGCGGTCGAGGGCGTGATCGCGCTGCCGGACCTCGCGCGGCGCGACGGCCGGCTCGAGCTGTTCTTCGTCAACGGGCGGCTGGCGCGCGAGTCGAGCGCGCTGCACGCGATCCGGCAGGCCTACCGCGACTACCTGATGGGCGGTCGCTTCCCGGTCTACGCGCTGCAGGTCGCGTTGCCGGCCGACCAGGTCGACGTCAACGTGCACCCGCGCAAGGCGGAGGTCCGGTTCGTCGACGCGCGCAAGGTCGCAGGCTGCCTGCACGAGTCGGTGCGCGCGGCGCTGCAGGCGAGCGGTTCGGCGGCGCTGCCCGGCGCGGGTGCCAGCATCGACCCGGCGCTGCCGCGCGCGCGCGCGGGTTTCCCGGACCTGCCGCGGGGGCTGTTCGGCGCGCCTGCGGCCCCAGCACCGTTCCCGGCCGCACCGCCGCTGCGCAGCGAGGTGCGCGAACCCGGCGCAGGCGCCGTGGGCCCGGCCGCGCCGCCGTTGCCCTCGGCCGCGCCGCCGCCCGCTCCGCCAGCGCCTGTCCCGGCCGCGCCGAACCCGTTCCAGCGCGTGTCGGGCCGGTTCCTGCAGGTGCTCGACCTCTACCTGCTGCTCGAAGGGCCCGACGGCCTGCTGGTCGTCGACCAGCACGCGCTGCACGAGCGGATCGTCTTCGAGCGGCTGCAGCGCCAGCACCGCGCGCGCGACGTGCGGGTCCAGCGGCTGCTGGTGCCGCGTGTCGTCGAGGTCGTGCCGACCGAACTCGCGTGGCTCGAAACGGTGCGCGAGGACCTCGCCGCGGAGGGTCTCGTCGTCGGCGCGTTCGGGCCGTCGTCGGTGGCCGTGCACGGGATCCCGGCCGTGTTGACGCGCGCCGACCCCGAGCGGCTGCTGCGCGCCCTGCTCGCGGAGCAGGAGGCCGAGGGCCGCGGGCTCGTGCGCGACCGGATCGCCGAACGATTCCACTCGATCGCGTGCCGGTCGGCGGTGATGAGCGGCGACCGCCTCGGCGACGCCGAGATCGGCGCCCTGCTGGCCGAAGCCGCGCAGCTCGAGCACCCGCACCACTGCCCGCACGGCCGCCCGACCGTGTTGACCTTCGGGGCGGCCGAACTCGAGCGCTACTTCCGGCGGCGCTGCTGAACGTGCACCCGCCGGAGCGCTCGCCGCGGCGGTGGGAACCTCAGCCGCCGGGACGGCGCAAGTCCTCTTCGCGCAGTCCGGGCCGCAGCGCCAGCGACGTGATCACGGCGCGCGTGACCGGGCGCAGCTTGCCGTCCTGATCGCGCCGCAGGTGCAGCAGATGGCGCGGCACCAGGAACCCGTCCTGCTCGCGCAGATCGCCGAGCCGCACGAGTTCGGTCCGGCCCGGGTCGGGCGCGCCGTCCACCAGCGGCGTCGCCTCGACCGCGACGAGCTGCCCCGTCGCCTTGGCGACGAACACCTTGGCCGAGACCGGCAGGCCCTCGCCGCCCTGCTGCAGCAGCGGAAACGCCGGCAGGCCGCCGCGGACGGCTTCGCACACGATCGGGGGCTCCCGGCCGAGCTGGAAGGACTCCTGCTGCACGGCCGACGGAGCGGCAAGCGAGCGCAGCACCTGCCCGGCGTGCAGGAAGCGCACGAGCTGCAGCGCGAGGCCCGTGTTGCGTTCGCACGCCGCGCGGTCCTGGCTGTCGGCTTCGGTCAGGTCGCGCGCCTTGCCCTGGAACAGCTGCCAGAAGCCGTAGCGGTCGCGGCCGCTCTCGACCGGCGTCGCCGCGTCGCGCACCACGTAGCGGATCAGGTGCCGGACCTTGCTGTCCTCGCGGCGCCACTCGAGGTACTGGAAGGCCACGTCGACCTGCCCGCCCTGGGCGGCCTTCGCATCGAGCAGGTGCAGCTCGAACGTGCCCTGGAACGCGGTGACCGGCTCCACCTTGCCCTGGGGGTGGTGGGCCTTCTCGACGCGCTGCGCCAGCGCCTCGAGATCGGCCGGCAACTGTGCCTGGAGCTGGACCGGCAGCACCGCGGGCAGCGGCGTTGGCGGCGGTGCCGGCAGCGGTGCCGGCTGGACCTGGGCGAGGGCGTGGGCGGCGAACAGCAGGAAGGGGAGCGCGCGCATGTCCGGGTAAGCGTCGGGCGGCGCTTCTATACTCCGCCGCCGGCCCGCCGCAGACTACGGGAACACGCCTTCGAGCGCGACCACCGGCGTGTAGGTGCCCGTCGTGCCGATACTCCAGCTGGTCCCGGTGAAGAACGACGACTGCACCTTGACCGCCGGGAAGGCACTGCTGCCGATGCGCGTCGCGACGCCGTTGCTGACGACGCTGTCGGGCAGCAGCCCGGACGACGCGATGCCGAGCACCTGGCCGGCGAGTGCCACACCTTCGAGGGTCGGGTCGAACGGCAGCGGCCAGACGAGGTTCGGGTAGCCGCCCGTGGCGTGCTCCAGCACCAGCAGGAACACCGCCGGGCCGAGCCACGACGTGCAGCCGGGCATGCCGTAGACCTGCAGGTCGAGCGGCTGCACCGTGAAGCTCAGGCCCGACAGCAGGATCGGGAACCCACCCAGCGACGTCGACTGGAACGACTGCGTGATGCTGCCGCCGACGATCGCCTGCGCGGCGTTCGTTGCCATCGTCAGGCCACCGTAGGTCGTCGCGCAGCCCTGCGTGTCGAGCGGCGCGGTGATGCCGGTCACCAGGTTGTTGCGCAGTTGCACCGCGTCGAGGCGGAAACTCTGGCCGGTCGGGATCGGCGTCGTGTCGGCGGTCTCGACGACCAGCATCAGGTTGCCCAGGGAGCCGTCGTAGGCGTAGGGCGTCTGGAACGGGATGTAGATCGCGAATGGCGCCGGGAACGTCGTCAGCAGCACTTCCGCGGGGATCGTCAAAGGCCCGTTGAACACGACCGTGCCCGGCTGCCCGCCCGAGTTGACCATCGGATCCTTGTTCATCGCCGAAAATGGCGTGGTGACGGTCCACGCTCTCACCTGGTAGTCCTTGGTGTAGCCGAGGCTCTGCACCGACGTGATCTGGCTCTGCCGGAAGCGGATGCCGAACACGGCGCCCTGCTGCGTCGTCACCTGGTCGGCGTCGAACAGCATGCAGACCGCGCCCGTGGTGCGGCCGAACGGGTAGGTGTGGACCGAAGGTCC
>VGXW01000124.1 GCA_016873195.1 Planctomycetota bacterium
TCGCGGGGCCCGCTGGCGAGTCGTACCTCGGCGCGGGGCTGGTCGACGGCTGCTCGCCGGTCTTCCCCTTCGGCATGCTGCTCGCGGGCGCGGTGGCCAGGGCGCAGCAGGCCAGGGCTGTGAGCGCGGCGACGGAGCAGGGTCGCATGCGGGATGTAGTCCGGAGGAGCCGGGTACGAAGCGCGGCGGCGAGGGCCACGGGGCGCAGGCTGGCGGGCTGCGCAGTATGCTCCGGCCCTTCCAACAAGGAGGCGCGATGCACAAAGCGCTGCCCGTCGGGATCGTGGTGTTGGTCGCCGGCCTCGTCGTGTTCGCCCTCTGGCCGCGCGGCGGCCCCACACCGCCCAGCAACGCCCCGTCCAGCGCGCCGGCCGCCGACGCACCGGGCGCGGCGCAGGCCGAAGTCGCGGGCCCGCTGGCCGCACCTCCCGCCGCCCCTTCGGCGCCGGAACGTACCGCAGCGCCGCCCGCCGCGGGCGCACCTGGCCCCGTGTGCACGCTGCGCGGCCGTTGCGTCGACAGCTCCCGCCAACCGATCGCCGGCCTGAGAGCGAGCCTGACCGGCTGGGGAGCCAACGACCAGCGCGTGCAGGCCTGGCTGCGCGACCACGACGAGCCGGCCCGCATCGACCAGCGTCAGACGACCGGGGCCGACGGCGTGTTCGAGTTCCGCTTCTGGCCGCCGCCGCCGTTCCAGTTCGCGCTGCGCCTCCGCGCGAACGGCGTCGCGACCTGGGGCCGGCGCTGGAACGAACTCGCCGCCGGCACCGAGGACCTCGGCGACGTGCGGCTCGGGGGCGGCACGCTGCTGCGGGGCCGCGTCGTCGACGCCGGCGGCGCCCCGGTCGGCAAGGTCGAGGTCCGCATCGAGAAGGCCGCGGGGCGACTCGACGCCGGCGGCTTCGAGGACTGGTCCAGCGCCTACACCGGCGACGACGGCACGTTCGCGGCGCGCTGGGCCCTGCGGCCCGGCGACTACCGGCTCGGCATCGACGACCAGCAGATCGCGCGCGGGGAGTTGGTCACGTTGACCGGCGAGCCGCAGCAGGAAGTCGAGGTCGTGCTGAAACAACTCGACGACAACGAGGCGATCCGCGGCATCGTGGTCGATCAGGACGGCGCGCCGGTCCACGGCGCGAGCGTGCATCCGATGATCAGCGGCCCTGGGCGACTGACCTCGACGGACCGCGAAGGCCACTTCCGCGTGCTGCGCCCGGCCAAGGACGCGCCCGCGCGCGTGCGCCTGTGGGTGACCCGCACCGGATACGAAGCAGAGCCCGACCAGCAGGAATACGAGTGGGGTCGGACCGACGTGCGCCTCGTGCTGCGGAAAGGGCTCGGCATCGACGTGCTGGTCGTGCGCGCCAGCGACGGCGCACCGGTCGAGGACTACACGCTGCGGGTGGTCCCGATCAGCGGCACCTACTCCAGCTCCGAAGACAACCGCCCGCGCGGCGCGAGCCCGCACGAAGGCGGCCGGGAGCGCGTCGAAGGCGTGCGCATCGGCGAACACCAGGTGATCGTCGAGCCGAAGGGCGAGACCTACGCGATCGCGGTCGCGACCGTCACGGTGGCCGCCGGGACCTCCCCGCAGGTCGTGGTCAGCCTCGCGGCGAACACGCCGCGGCAGGTCCGCGTGCGTTTCGCCGACGACCGTCCGGTTCCCGGCGCGCGCGTGCTACTCGTCGATCCACTCGGCGAACCGCTGACCGCGGAGTCGTGCGTCTACCAGCTCTCGGAGTGGGGCAACACGACCGCGAAGAAGGCCCTCGTGCTCGACGACGTGACCACCGACGACCGCGGTGAAGTGACGCTGCACGCCCCCACCGACCGGCCGCTCGGCCTGTCGCTGCCCGGACCCGAGCACGAGCCGATGCTCGTGCCGGTCGTGACGTTCCCCGCCGCGGGCCCGTTCGTCGTCACCGTCGACCAGGGCGCGGTGCTGCTCGCCTCGGTCGGGCCGCCGGAAGCGATCGCCGAGCTCCGGCGCCTCGCCGGCATCGACGACAAGGGCGCTTCGTGGTTCGATCGATGGCCGAACCTGTACCTGGAGGGCAGCAACGCCCGCGCGCCGGCCCGCTTCCCCGACCTGCGCGAACGCTGCTCGATGCAGCCGGACGGCACGTTCACGCTGCGCGGCATCCCGGGGGGCCGCTGGCGCGTCACCGTATCGTGCTTCCGCAAGCAGGAGCGCGGCGGCAGCTTCCTCGAAGTCCCCGCTGGCACCGTCGACCTCGCCGCCGGCCAGGAGACGAAGCTGGCGATCGACTTCGCCATGCTCCTGCCCAGAGAATTGTCCGGCCTCGTGCTGCACAACGGCGCGCCGCTGGCGAACACGAAGCTGCAGCTCCAGGGGTTCTTCGGCCCGGACTCCCGCGGCGACTCCGCGGGCTGCTACGAACAGGTCACCACCGACGGCGAGGGCCGGTTCCGGACCACGGTGCGCGGCACTGCGCAGCGGATCTCCTGGAACCGATCCGTGGGCCAGCGCTGGTCCTCGCTGCGCAGCCTCGAAACCGTGCTGCTGACGCCGGGGCAGCCCACGCATGCGACGTTCACGCTGGCGTCGGGCACACTGCAGGTCCGGCTGCTCGACGCCGGTGGTGCGCCGGTGCCGAAGGTCGCCGTGCACCTGCGCGAAACCACGGGGCAGGTCGCCTTGTCCTTGCCTCCGACCGATGCCGAGGGACGCACGACCGCGGAGCCGGAGGCCGGGACGTTCCACGCCCAGGTGCTGCCGAAGGCGCTGCAGGACCCGCAGGCCCTGACCGAGTTCTACCGCGCCCACGCCGGCGAACCCGATCCGACTGCGGCGTTGGTGCTGCCGCTCGGTACCGTGACGATCCGCGCGGGCGAGACGACCGAGATCGAACTGCGCCTGCCGGAGTCCTGGGGCAGGTAGCCCGCGGGCGTCTTGACATCCCCGCAGGGGCCAGTGCAATGCAGCGATGATCTCGCACTACCTCGGCGAAGCACTGCGCCGCGCTCGCTACGAACCGGCCGACGGCGGCTTCCTCGCGACGGTTCGCGGTCTGCGAGGGGTCGTGGCCCATGGGCAGACTCTGGAGGCATGCCGCGCGCAACTCAGCGAGGTCGTCGAGGAATGGGTGCTCGTGCGGGTTGCCCGAGGGCTGCCGGTTCCTCCGCTCGGACGGGCGCGCATCCGCGTGCGCCGGGCCGGCTGATGCCGCCGTTCAGCCCAATGAAGCGCCGGGACCTCGTCGCGGCCCTGCGCAAGCTGGGATTCGTGGGCCCCTTCTCTGGTGGCAAGCACGAGTTCATGGTGCGGGGACAACTCGTCCTGACGATCCCCAATCCCCACCGCGGCGACATCGGGCGCGACCTGCTCGCAGCAATCCTGAAACAGGCGGGCATCCCTCGAGCCGAGTGGGAGTCCGTCTGACGCGGCAGCGCCGCGAGGTGACTGGACCGAGCGCCTGGCGCCAGCACGGCGCGCGACCGGACGCAGACGCCCATCACCCCCGACGCGAACGCGTTCCGCGGCGCCCGCCCGCCATTCCGCGCGGAGCCCGGCCGCCGACTCGGTATCCTGCGCCCCCCGATGCGCCTCACGATCACCCGCCCCGACGACTGGCACCTGCACCTGCGCGACGGCCAGGCCCTCGCCGCCGTGCTGCCCGACACCGCGCGCACGTTCGGCCGCGCGATCGTGATGCCGAACCTCGAGCCGCCGGTGACCACCGTCGCACAGGCCCAGGCCTACCGGCACCGCATCCTCGCCGCACTGCCGCCCGGCGCCGCATTCGAGCCGCTGCTGACGCTCTACCTGACCGACCGCACGCCGCCGGCCGAGATCGCCGCCGCGAAACAGTCCGGCTTCGTGCACGCGGTGAAGTACTACCCCGCGGGCGCCACCACGAACTCCGACAGCGGCGTCACCGACTGGCGGCACGTGCGGCCCGCGCTGGCGGCGATGGAGCAGCACGGCCTGCCGCTGTTGCTGCACGGCGAGGTCACCGGCCCCGCCGTCGACGTGTTCGACCGCGAGCAGGTGTTCCTCGACCGCCACCTGTCGGTGCTGCTGCGCGAGTTCCCGGGCCTGCGCGTCGTGCTCGAGCACGTCACCACCGCCGAGGGTGCCGACTTCGTGCGCGCGCAGGGCAGCAACGTCGCCGCGACGGTCACCGCGCACCACCTGCTCTGGAACCGCAACGCGATCTTCCAGGGCGGCCTGCGCCCGCACGCCTACTGCCTGCCCGTGCTGAAGCGCGAACGCCACCGGCAGGCGCTGCTCGCCGCCGCGACCACGCACGAACGCTTCTTCCTCGGCACCGACAGCGCGCCGCACGCGCGCGCCCAGAAGGAGACCGCCTGCGGCTGTGCGGGCATCTACACCGCGCACGCGGCGATCGAGCTCTACGCGGAGGCGTTCGCGCAGGCGGGCGCGCTCGAGCGGCTCGAGGCGTTCGCGAGCTGGCGCGGTGCGGACTGGTACGGGCTGCCGAGGAACCGCGGCACCATCACGCTCGAACAGCAGGCCTGGACCGTGCCCGCGGACCTGCCGTTCGGCGACGGGCGGCTCGTGCCGATGCGGGCGGGCGAGACGGTGGCGTGGCGCGTGGTGCCGACGGGCTGACGGTCGCCGCAGCGCGAACGTGGCCGACGGTCAGGACGCGGCTGGCCGCGGCACCGACGGATCCCAGGTGAAGACGCCGTGCGAATAGGCGCCGGCATCGAGGTCGTTGGAGGCCTGGGCGAGATGCAGCCAGGTCGTCCACCACGCGATCAGTTCGGCCTCGGTGAGGTTGCGGAGGTCGAGATCTTCCTCACTGAGGAACTCGTCGCGGGGGCCGTTCACGGGGCCTCCACCTGGAAGGGCAGCCGACCGACCGCGGCAGTCGTGATCGCGGCGTGGGCCTCCCCCAAGGGCAGGCCGGCGACACGGCGCTGCACCGCCATGCCGAGCAGGTCCCGGGCACTGCGCGAGAAGCGCAGCCGGTCGGCCGGATCCGGCATCAGCCGGGCCAGTTCGCCGACCACCGCATAGTCCCGTTCGCGGTTGGTCAGCTTGATGGCAGCCAGGGGCGTCACGGCCACCACCGCATTGCCGGTCGACGCCGCGTCGGACCACATGCGGGCCAGGGTCCCTGCCGGAAGGCGCGGCGGCCGCGACACGAAGTCGGTGCGCACCCGCAGATCATCCTGCCGGAACTCGAAATGGCTGCTCCAGCCGCCGGCCAACCAACGCAGGTCGAACGGCGCCCCGAAGCGGTAGACCGCGCCGTGGGCAGCGAGCACCGACAGCACCTGGGCCACCGCGTCGGCCTGTTCCCGCACGATCCAATCACCGTCCTTGCTGGCGACCGCCAGGCGATGCAGGACGACGGCCGGGCCCGAACTCAGCAGGACCCGCAAGGCCCCGCGGTTGAACTCCGCCGTCAGGTCGAGGTAGGGGTTCCGCATCGCCGCGTCATCCAATCGGGTCCTCGGCGATCCCCGCAGCCGGCAGCGGCCGGCCCGCCCCCGCCGTCAGCCGCCCGCACCCCCGGGCCGCATCTTCTTCGCCGGCACGCCGCGCAGCGGCAACGCCGGCACCGTGCCCTGCTTGCTGCGTGCGTCGCGCTTCTGCTGGTCCAGCTTCGCCTGCTCGAGGATCGCCGGATCGACCGACACGCCGGCCTTCGCGAGCGCGGCGTCGAGCAGCACCTCGCCCTCGCTGTAACCGCCGACCTGCGCCGCGATGCGGCCGTCGCGGCCGATCACGAACTGGTGCGGGATGCCGGACACGCCGTAGAGCTGGCGCGAGGCGCGTTCGGGCTTCTTCTCCAGCGGGTCGTGCACGAAGCGCACGTCGGGGTAGTCGGCCTGGTTCTTGTCGACGAACTTCTCGAACGCCGAGCGCGCGTCGCCGGTGCACGAAGCGAGCACGACCACGCCCTGGTCCCTGTACTTCGCCGCCACCTGCTGCACGTGCGGCAGCGCCGCCTTGCACGGGCCGCACCACGTCGCCCAGAAGTCGAGCACGACGACCTTGCCGGCGAAGTCGGCGAGCCGCACCGTGTTGCCCGCGAGGTCCTGCGCGGCGAAGTCGGGCGCCGCGGCGCCGTCCGCGAGCAGCGCGACCGGCGCTTCCGGCGGCGGCGGCGGGGCGATCACGAACGTTTCGGGGCCCGCGACCTGCTTGGGCAGGTCCTTCGCCTCGAGCTTCACGCCCGCGTGCAGCAGCAGGTTCGCGAGCCCTTCGTGCAGCTGGTCGTCGAGCCAGAAGCTGCCGACCACCTTGCCGCCGGCGTCGAGCACGAAGCTGAACGGCATCGCCGGATACATGCCTTCGCCGAACAGCTTGCCGAGCACCGTCCGCCGGTGGTGTGCGAGCTGCGCCTCGGGATCCGGCGCGCCGTCGGCCGGCACGTAGGCGCCGGCGGGATCGCCGCCGGCCACGAACGCCCGCTTGCCCTGGCCCTTCTGGGCCCACGCCGCGAAGTCCGCGCGCGGCGTGAGGATCGCGACCGCGAGCACCTTGACGCCGTAGCCGGAGTAGCGCTGCGCGATCTCCTGCAGCTGCTGCCGCGGTTGGCCCTCGGCGGGTGCCGCCACCACCACCAGCGGATTGCCGCGCAGCGAGGACAGCGCGAACTCCTGGCCGTCGGCGCCGAGCAGTGCCAGGTCGGGCAGCGGGTCGCCGCACTTGTAGCCCATCAGCTGCGGGAAGAACGACGGCCGCGGGTTCGCCGCGGCCTCGGCGGCCTCCCGGGCCGCTTCCTCCGCCAGCTTCTTCGCCAGCGCTTCGCCCTGCGCCGCCACCGCGGCATCGATCGGCACGCCGGCGCGCGCGAGCCCGGCCTCGAGCCGCGTGTCGCCCGCCTCGTGGCCGACGATGCCCATCGCGACCTTGCCGTCCTTGCCGATCACGAACTTCGTCGGCAGCCCGCTGACGTGGTAGAGCTTCTTCGAAGCGCGTTCGTCGAACGTGTCGCCGCCGCGGTCGTGCGGGTCGCACGCGAACAGCACGTCGGGGTACTTCGCCGCGTTCTTCTGCACCCAGTCGGTGAACTTCGCGCGCGTGTCGCCGGTGCAGACCGCGAGCACCACGACGCCGTTCGGCTTCTGCAGAGCAGCGACCTCCTGCACGTGCGGCAGCGACTGCAGGCACGGCCCGCACCACGTCGCCCAGAAGTCGAGCACGACGACCTTGCCGGCGAAGTCGCGCAGGGCGACCTCCTTGCCGGCGAGGTCCACGCTCACGAAGTCGGGCGCGACGGCGCCGTCGGCCAGCAGGGCTTTCTGGGCTGCGAGCGGGACGGCCAGCGCGAGCGAGAGCAGCGAGGCTGCGAGGAACGGGAACGGGGAACGGGCGGCAAGGTGCATGCTGGAGAAGGGGCGACGAAGGCCGGCGCAGCCGGAAGGCGGTGAGCGTAGCGGCGCGAACGCCGCACGATCAAAACGACGCGAACGAACTCCGCGAATCGGCGGCCAACGTACGAGCCTGTTATCCTGCGCGCCCCCGATGTCGGCCGCGCCGCTTCCCGCACCAGCCCCGCCCCGCCGGTCCCGGCGGCGCAAGCTCGTGTTCGCACTGGTGCCCGTGACCGTGCTGCTCGCGGCCGGCGAGTGGTTCGCGCGCAGCTTTCGCGCGCGCCGGGGCTACCCGCCCGTCGGCGACCACAGCTACCGCGACCAGCGCATCGACCTGTTGCGCCGCGGTTTCCCTTCCGCCTACGACCCGCTGCTCGGCTACGTGCCGAAGCCCGGCTACGCGGGCAGCGACAACCTCTGGCGCACGACGGTGTCGATCGACGAGCACGGCCTGCGGCGCACCGGGCCGGGCCCGCGCCCGGCCGGGCCCGCGATCCTCGCGGTCGGCGACTCGTTCACGTTCGGCGATCAGGTCTCGGACGCGGACACCTGGCCCGCGCAGCTCGAGCGCCGGCTGCAGCGGCCGGTGTGGAACGGCGGCGTGTTCGGCTACGGCTTCGCGCAGACCGTGCTGCGCGCCGAGCAGCTGCTCGAGCGGCACGAGTTCGCGCAGGTCGTGTGCTCGCTGATCCCCGACGACCTGAAGCGCTGCGAACTGAGCCGCCGGTTCACGCCGATGCCGTGGTTCGCTCTCGTCGACGGGGAACTCGCGCTGCGTGGCGTGCCGGTACCCGACACCAGCGCGGACATCGAACTCGACCGCCAGTACCTGCGCAGGGCGCTCGGCCACAGCGCGCTGTGCGACATGGTCCTCTGGAACGCGGCGCCGACGTGGTGGGTCGGCGTGGAGCGCGAGGTGCGCGAGCATCCGCCGGGCACGGGGCTGCTGCTCGGCAGGAAGCTGCTCGAACGGCTGGCGCGGAAGTGCGCGCAGCAGCACGTTCCGCTGCTGCTCGTGCTGCAGGGCAGCGCGCCCGAGATGGCCGGCGGTGTGCCGGTGCGCGCACCCGAACTGCTCGCGCACGCGTGGACGCTCGGCGTGGCGACGCTCGACCTCGCGACGCGGTTCCGCGAGCTGGCCGATGCCGACCGGTCGCTCGACGCGAAGTACTTCGCGGGGCACATGACACCTGCGGGCAACGGCTGGGTCGCCGAGCAGATCGCCGCGGCACTGACGCCGAAGTAGCCGCGCGGGGCTTCAGCGGCAGCTCCGGTCCGAGGTCGCCTGGCTGCAGCGAGGGCGCCGCGGCCAACGCCCGGTCACTTCACTTCCCAGCCCTTCCGGTAGCTGCGCGCGACCAGCGCGTCGGCGGCCGCGTCGTCGATGCGCAGCGCTTCGGCGTCCCAGCGCAGCGCCTTGCCGGGGAACCTGCCCGCGATCGTGCCGAGCAGCACCGCCTCGGTCAGCGGCCCCGCGTAGGCGAACACGGCCGAGGTCGTGCCCTCGCCGCGGCACGCGTCGGTCCATTCCTCGTAGTGGTTCAGACCCTGCATCGCCGGCACCTCGACCAGGATCCCTTCGCCGTCGCAGTAGAACGCCGGCATGCCCCAGTGCGGCAACACCATGACGCCGCGCTCGCCGACGACGAACGAACCCGCACCCGGCAGCTGCACGCCCGCCGGCAGCTGCGCCTGCGCCGCGTCCGGGCGCACCCGGCCGTCGGTCCAGCGGAACGGCAGGTCGCCCGCGGTCGCCGCCGTCGCCGCGAACGTGTAGCGCACGTCGCCGTCGCCCGCGAAGGTCTCGGCGTGGTGCGCCGGCCCGTGCGACACGACCTCGCGCACGGCACGAAGGCCGAGTCCCGCGAACACCGGGTCGAAGATGTGGCAGCCCATGTCGCCGAGCGTGCCGCTGCCGAAGTCGAGCCAGCCGCGCCAGTTCGCCGGATGGTAGAGGCCCAACACGAACGGCCGCTCCGGGGCGACACCGAGCCAGAGGTCCCACGCGAGCTGCTCGGGCACGGGGTCGCTCTTCTGCGGCCGGCCGGCGGCTGGCCCCGCCCACGACTTGCCGTCGAACACGTGCGCCTGCTGCACCTTGCCGATCACGCCCGCGCGCAATGCTGCGACCGCGGTGCGGTAGGCCTCGTGCGCGTGGATCTGGATGCCCATCTGCGTGACCAGCCGGTGCCGCGCGGCGAGCTCCTTCATGCGCCGGCACTCGCGCAGGTTGTGCGCGAGCGGCTTCTGGCAGTAGACGTGCTTCTCGCGCTGCAGTGCGGCGATCGCGATCGGCCCGTGCATGTGGTCGGGCGTCGACACGGTGACCGCGTCGACGTCCTTGCCGAGTTCGTCGAGCAGCACGCGGAAGTCGGGGAACGCGCGCGCCTGTGGGTGCGCCTTCGCCGCCTCGCCGAGGCGCGCGCCGTCGACGTCGCAGAGACCGACGATGCGCACGTTGCGGCAACCGGCCACGGAACCGAGGTCGGCGCCGCCCATGCCGCCGACTCCGATGCAGGCGACGTTCAGCGTCGCGAGCGGACTCGCGACCGAGAAGCGCGGCAGCAGTGCCGGCGCGGCGGCGAAGGCAGCGGACGAGGCGAGGAAGGAACGACGCGAGAGGCGGCGGTTCGACACGCGCAGCATCGTAGGCGCGCGGCGACGGGCTCACACGGTGGCATTCCGGGCGCCCCCCGGCGGACCGACAGGAACCGCCCGGCAGGCAGGCTGAGCAACTCGGTGCAAGCTGCCTGGAGAGATCGGCGCAGGACCGGGTTGGCGCGCGCACGTTCCCCGACGGTGGCGGGATGCCCTGCAGACCAGGGCTTCACCGGCCCGCGTGACGGCGTGGTCGGCTCTCCGCTCCATGCCTGCGCCACCTCTGCGCGGTCTGCCTCCTCGCACCGCAACGTGGACCGAATCCTGCTCGACGTGTCGCTCGCAGCTCTCGCCGCGCCGGCATTGGCCCGGTCCAGCCTCACGGTGCCGCACGGCTCCGCGAACACCGTCGGCAACGGCGACAACGAGTACCCCTGGAACCGCGGCGCCGCGAGCATGCGCTTCCAGCAGGTCTACGCCGGATCGAACTTCCCGCTGCAAGGGCTCAGCTCCGGTGTGCTCATCCAGGGCATGACGTTCCGCCCCTGTCCGGGCCCGGTCACCACGCGGGCCGGCGGTTCGTGGTCGAACGTGGGCGTCGACATGGCGACATGCCCGGTCGACATCCTGGCCGTGACTCGACCCTTGCCAGCGACCTCGCGCCCGACCGCGTGACCGTCTCCACGGCCCGGTTACCGCCACGGGCGGCGCGACGCTCGGTGCGGGCGCGGTGGAGCCGTGGCGTCTGGACATCCCGCCGGTGACGCCGATCCTCCACGATCCGAACCTGGGCGATCTCACGATCGACTTCTGCCTCGACGGCACGGGCTGGACCGGCTCGACCCGCAACGCCGAGGTCGTGTCGGGCAACCTGGCCCCGAACGTCGCTCTCGGCAGCCGCATCTGCGGCACGGCGGGCCTGGCAGCGACGACGGGCACGATCGGGCTGAACCACTCGTCGATCCGCGAGTTCACCTGCGTCCTGGCGGTGGGCCTCCACGCCAGCTTCAGGGCACTCGTAACGTACGGCTCGCAACCGCTGTCGGTCGACTTCCGCCTACTGGACCACCGTCAGTTGGTCAACCGGACCACCGGCGCTGGGGCCCGCAGCCTGATCGTGAGAGGCGGCAACTACGCTGCCACTGGGGGGAAGCGGTGCTGCGCGGCTTCGGACTCGTCAAGGACGGGCGCCTCCTGCGCGCAGCAGTCGTCCTGTTCGGCCGCGCGGAGCGCATCGAGGCCGAACTGACGCAGTGCCTGCTGCGGGCAGCTCGCTTCCGTGGCACGGATCGCACGGAGTTCCTCGACAACCGGCAGTTCCACGGCAACGCCTTCGAGCTGTTGCTGAAGGCGGAGCGCTTCCTGCGCGAGAACCTTCCGATCGCGGGTCGCGTCACGCCGGGTCTGTTCGAACGGATCGACGATCCGCTCTACCCGCCGGCGGCCTTGCGCGAGGCCCTGGCCAACGCCTTTTGCCACCGCGACTACTCGATCGGTGGCGGTTCGGTGGCGGTCGGAATCTACGACGACCGGCTCGAGGTGACCTCCTCGGGCTCGCTGCACTTCGGGCTGACCGCCGAGAAGCTGTTCGGCCCGCACGAGTCCCTGCCCTGGAACCCGCTGATCGCGCGCGTCTTCTACAAGCGCGGCATCACCGAGTTGTGGGGTCGCGGCACGATCAAGATGGCGGAGTTGACGGTGTCGGCGGGGCTGCCGCGGCCCGAGATCGAGGACGGAGGCGGCTGCGTGACCGTGCGGTTCCGGCCGAGCCGGTACGTTCCGCCTCGCCGGGTCGGGCGCGACGTGAGTGAACGGCAGCGTGAGATCCTGGCCTTGCTCGACGGGAAACCCTCCGGGCTCGCCCTGCGCGAGATCCACGCGCAGATGGCGGGGAAGGTAACCGCGCGCCAGGTCCGGGAGGATCTGGGCACGCTGCGCACGCTGGGGCTGGCTCATCCCGAGGGGCACGGGCGCGGGGCGCGGTGGAGGCGAGCGTGACGAACCCGGCAGAATCGGCCAGGCTTATTCCGGCTTATTCCGGCTTATTCCCTCGCCCCGAAGGGGGTTTGGGCTCGCGCACCTTCGGGCACTGCCATGGTGAGGGGCGTCCGCGAACTCCGTTTCACTCCAATTCGCTCCCATTCCACTCCAATTCGGCGCACCTGCCTGCACGCCCAGGCCAAGAGGGTGACGGCATGAAGTGGGACAAGGACCTGACCGGCGAGGCGCTGCTGATCGCCAGTTCCACCAACTCCCCGCTCTGGGTCGCGGCTGGTCCCGGAACCGGGAAGCCCTTCGCGTTGATGCGCCGCCTCGCCCGGCTGCTCGAAGTCGACAAGGTCCAGCCCTCGCGCATCTTGGTCTGCACGTTCACGCGGACCGCGGCCACGGACTTGGCTCGGTCGGTGGCTGCACTGGGAATCGTCGGGACCGAGCAGGTGCGCGTTCTCACGCTGCATGCGTTCTGCTTCTCGATGCGGTCGACCGAGGCGGTGCTGCACGCGACTGGTCGCGTTCCGCGTCCGCTTCTCCAGAGTGAGCAGCGATTCCTGGCCGAAGACCTCAGGCACTCGGGTCTCGGCGGCATCCGCGACTGCGACAAGGGAATCGACGCCTTCGCCGCCGTCCCCAGCGGCGCGAGTACCAGTACACGATCCGTCTCGTCGTGCAGGTCATGCGGCCGGTGACGCCCGAGTTCCTGTGCGACGACTACCAGGACGTGCGCGTGCTCGACGCGCCCCGGGACTACGTCGAGCTCGAGGTGATCCTCTATCCGTTTTC
>VGXW01000125.1 GCA_016873195.1 Planctomycetota bacterium
CAGGCCCCGCCCGCTGGACAGCAGGCCGAGTAGGCCCGCGGCCCGGCTCCGCGGCGGGGTTGCATTCGGCAGTCGTTTCCCTATCCTCCGTCCCCCTGATTTCCCGGACAGCGCAGCGAATCCAGCATGCCCACGATCAACCAGCTCATCCGCAAGGGCCGCAACAAGGTCAAGTACAAGAGCAAGTCGCCGATCCTCGACGCGTGCCCCCAGAAGCGCGGTGTGTGCCTGCAGGTGAAGACGATGACGCCGAAGAAGCCCAACTCGGCGTTGCGCAAGATCGCCCGCGTGCGCCTGAGCAACGGCAAGGAGACCACCGTCTACATCCCGGGCGAGGGTCACAACCTGCAGGAGCACTCGATCGTGCTGATCCGCGGCGGCCGCGTGCGCGACCTGCCCGGCGTGCGCTACCACGTCCTGCGCGGTTGCCTCGACGCCTCGGGCGTCGAGAACCGCCGCCGCAGCCGGAGCAAGTACGGCGCGAAGCGGCCGAAGAAGTAGCCGCCCGCCGAGCAGCCTCCCGCAGGCAGAGTCTCCCGAGTCCGCAACCTCCGATCCACCGCCAGCCCCCGCCGTCCGTTCCGAGCCTCCGATGCCCCGCTCCTACAAGTCCACCGAAGTCTTCCTCCAGGGCGATCCCCGGTACAACAACAAGCTCGCCAGCAAGATCGTCAACAAGATCATGCTGCAGGGCAAGAAGACGACGGCGCAGAGCATCTTCTACGAGGCGCTCGACTTCGTCTGCAAGAAGATCGAGAACTCCGATCCCGTCGACGTGTTCACGAAGGCGATCGAGAACATCAAGCCGCGCGTCGAGGTGCGCAGCAAGCGCGTCGGCGGCGCGACCTACCAGGTGCCGCGCGAGGTCAACAAGCGCCGCCAGCAGAGCCTCGCGATCCGCTGGCTGGTCGACGCCGCGCGCAGCAAGCGCGGCAAGCCGATGGCCAAGTCGCTGGCCGAGGAACTGTTCGACGCGTTCAACAACCAGGGCGCCGCGGTGACCAAGAAGGAGAACGTGCACAAGATGGCCGAGGCGAACAGCGCCTACAGCCACTTCGCCTGGTGAGGCGCCGCCGGGGCTCGCCGGAGGCCGCACCTGGCGGCGCCTGCGGGGGGCGGGCGGGAATAGCCGATGAGCCGTCGCCGTCCCACGGCGTTCGTGCGCCTCGAGGTCCCGCGAGGCGCCGGTCCCGCTAGACTGAGGTTCCACCGCCGCAACGCGGCGACCACAACTGATGAGCCCGACCATCCAGCGCCGCTGCGGCGGTTTCTGTTGAGGCGCCCACGATGAAGCTGCCGATCCCCTTGCTGCTCTACACGGTGTCGCTCGGACTGGCCGGTGGCGCGGGCTGGACCGTCTACCGGATGGTCCCGCTGCTGCGCCAGCAGACGCGCCAGGCGGCGACGACCCAGGGCATGAACGAGGCCACCGCGCGCATCAGCGTCGGGCGGAGCCGGGAGGGGGTGCTCGCGGACTGGAACTACGGTCCGCGCGCGCAGCCGTGGTGGGCCGAGTTCAAGGCCGTGAACTTCATCGGCAAGCCGCCGCCGCCGCCGCCGAAGGGCCCCGAGGAGGGCGGCGCGACGCAGGCGAAGGAGGCACCGCGGGACGTGCGCCCGCTCGAGCAGATCATGGAACTGGTCTCGCTCGTCTACGACAGCAAGGACCTGGGCAAGGGCGAGTTCTCGCACGTGATCGTCCGCTACAAGCCGGAAGCGAACGTGCAACCGCCCGAGTGGTACCTGCGCGAAACGGCCGCGGCGGGCCCGGGCGCGCCGGTGGCGAGGCCCGGCGACGTGGCGCCGCCGCTGCGCTTTCCCCGCGGTGGCGCGGGTCGGGGTGCCGAGCGCGACAACCAGGGCGGCCGCGGCACCCGCGCCGCCACACCCACGCCGATGCCGACCTCGCTGGTCGGCCGCGAGATCCTGCAGAAGATCTGGATCCAGGGCGACGGCGACCCGCGCCGCGACCCGCGGCTGTGGCCGCCGTTCTCCGACATCCGGCTCGTGCGCGTCGACCCGAGTGCGCAGAGCGCCTACTTCGTGCGCACACCGCCGCCGCCGGCCCCGGGCCAGCCGGTCGAGCAGCCCGAGGAAGAGCAACTGCTCAAGGTGGCGATGGGGCTCGACCAGGCCCTGCAGCGCGAACTGCACCGGCTCGGCGGCGTCGCCCCCGGCGCCGCCGGCCAGCCGGCCGGGGCAGAGCCGTCCGCGCCGGCCGGGACCTGGCTGGAGGTCGACGAGACGACGTTGGCCGGCAACGTGCGCCACATCGGCCGCAAGCTCGAGACCCGGATCCGCGAGAACCCCGACGAACTCTGGGAGAAGGTCCACGTCGACACCTACGTCAGCAAGCAGAGCAACCGGCGCGGGCTGCAGGTGCGCAACATCGAGCCGCAGGTGGCGGCGCAGTTCGGCGTGAGCCAGGGCGACGTGCTGCTCGAGGTCAACGGGCGCGTGGTGCAGACGCAGGCGCAGGCCCTGCAGTTCGGCAAGGGGGAGTACAAGAAGGGCGTGCGCACGTTCGTGACGAAGTGGCTGTCGAACGGCCAGGTCGTCGAGCGCATCTACCAGGCCCCGGACAAGTAGCCGCGCGGGCCGCGGCGGCCGCACGCACGGCACCCTCGCCATGTCGGATCAGGGCACCCTGCTGACCGTCGATCGCGGCAACAGCACGCTCGACTGCCTCGTGCACGGCGCCGGCCGCCGCGAGCGCTTCCCGGTGGGCGGCGACCTGCGCGGGCCGCTGCTCGACTACCTCGCGGCCGTCCGGCCGTCGCGCTGCGTCGCGGCGACCGTCGTGCCGGGCGGACTCGACGTGCTGGGCGAACTGCTGCACTCGCGCGGCATCGGACTGCGCATCGCCGGCCGCGACCTGCCGTGCCCGCTGCCACTCGACTACACGACGCCGGCGACGCTCGGCGTGGACCGCTGGCTCGGTGCGCTGGCCGCGCACCGGCGGTTCGGCCGCGCCGTCGTCGTCGACTGCGGCTCGGCGACCACGGTCAACCTCGTCGAGGCAGACGGCACGTTCCGCGGCGGCCCGATCGCGCCCGGGCTGCGCGCGTTCGCGGCGGGGCTCGCCGCGGTGACGCCAGCGCTGCCGGCGCCGCGGCTCGACGCCGCCGTGGTGATGCCGCCGCGCAGTTCGCCGGACGCCGTCGACGCCGGCGTGCTGGTCGGCTACGGCGGCCTCGTCGAGCGGCTCGTGGCCGAACTGCTGCGCGGGGCGCGCGGGCCCGCGCAGGTGGTCGTCACGGGCGGCCACGCCGGGCACCTGCTGCGGAACGTCCGGCTCCGCGCGGTGCACCTCGACGACCTCGTGCACCAGGGGCTGCGGCTGCTGGCCGAGGAGCGGCCGTGAGACCGGCGACGCCGCCGGGTGTCGCCGGCGTCAGCGTGTTCGAGGTGCCCGCCGCGGAGCGCGGTGCGGCGCACGCCTGCCTGCGCACGCCCGCGGGCAGGCCGTTCGTGCCCGCGGCCGGCCGCCCGCAGCTGGCGCTGCTCGTGCTCGGCGGCGACGTGGTCGACGAGGTGCTGGTCGTCGACCGCGGCGGTGCCGGGCTCGAACTGCACACGCACGGCGCACCCGCGGTCGCGGCGGCGCTGCGGCGCGCCTTCCCGTGCTCCGCGGCGCCGGACGATGCACCCGCCGCCGCTCCCGCCGCCGCCTTGCTGCGGCGCGCGCTGTCGGCCGAGCAGCTGGATCTCGCGCTCGAGCAGCTGGCGGCGCCGTTCCCGGACTTCCTGCAGGAACTCGCGGCCGCGGCTCCCGCCGCGCGCGCCGCGCCCGGCGCGGCGGCCCTGGGGCGGTCCGCGGTGGCGATGGCGCTGGCTGCGCCGGCGCGCGTCGTGCTGGCGGGGGCGCAGAACGCCGGCAAGTCGAGCCTGTTCAACCGGCTGCTCTACCGCGAACGCGCGCTGACCGGTGCGCTGCCCGGCCTGACGCGGGATCCGGTCGCGGAGCTCACGGTGCTCGCCGGCTACCCGTACGAACTCGTCGACACGGCGGGGGAGGGGCCGGCCGGGTTGCCCGCCGCCGCCGCGGCGATCGCGGCGGGGCGCGAACTGCGCGACGGCGCGTTCGTCGTGCTCGTCGTCGACCGGGCGCGCGGCCCGGGCGACGCCGATCGCCGGTTGCTGGCGCGGGCCGACCTCGTCGTGGCCAACAAGACCGACCTGCCCGGTGCGCCTTGGCCCGCGTGGTTCCGCTGCGACCTGCAGGTCGCCTGCGCGACGATGGACGGCGCTGCGCTGCGGGCGCGTTTCGGCGCCGCGCTGCGCCGGCTGCGCGGCCTGCCGGCCGCGGGCCCGGTCGGCGGGCCGGCGGCCCTCGATCGGGAGCAACTCGCGGCGCTCGCGGCACTTCTCGACCGCGGCGGCTGAAGCGCCGGGCGACGTGCCGGCGCGGGCCGGAGCTTGGCCGTTGCGCGCGGTGCGGGCCTGTGCATGATCGGCCCACCGATGGCCGACCAAGAGAAGCGCGATCTGGTTTCCATCGAGGACCTGAGCGGCGCCGAGATCCTCGAGCTGTTCCATCACGCCGACGAGTTCCGGGCGAACCTGCGCGCGTGGTCCGACCTGTGCCGCGGCGCGATCATGGCCACGCTGTTCTTCGAGCCGAGCACGCGCACGCGCTTGTCGTTCGAGTCGTCGATGCTGCGGCTCGGCGGCGGCGTGATCAGCGCCGCCGACGAGAAGAACACGAGCCGTTCCAAGGGCGAGTCGCTCGCGGACACCGTGCGCGTGGTCGGCGGCGGCTACGCGGACATCCTCGTCGTGCGCCATCCCGAGGACGGCGCGGCGCGCGTCGCGGCGCAGTACGCGCGCGTGCCGGTGGTCAACGGCGGCGACGGCGCGCACGAGCACCCGAACAAGACCCTGTGCGACCTCTACACGCTGTGGAAGGAGAAGGGGCGGCTCGAAGGGCTCGAGGTCGTGCTGTGCGGCGACCTGCGCTACTCGCGCACGATCCACTCGTTCTGCTACGCGCTGGCGCGGTTCGGCGCGAACATCGTGACGATGCCCTACCCGGGCTTCGAACTGCCCGACTACGTGCTGCACCGGCTGCGGCGCGACTACGGGGTCCAGGCCGCCGCCGCGTCGGTCGCCGACCTGCCGGGCATCGCGGGCAGCAGCAACGCCGCGGCCTACCTGACCTCGAGCAAGCCGCACCAGCTCGCGCTGTTCACGAACCTGACGAACATCGAGGTCAACCGCATCGATGCCATCTACATGACGCGGGCGCAGCGCGAACGGCACACCGGCGAGTCGACGGCGAACTACCCGCGGCTGTCGCGCACGACCCTCGACGCGGCGGCGGCCAGGGACGCCCGCGTCATGCACCCGCTGCCGCGCGTCGACGAGATCGACTACGACGTCGACGACGACCCGCGATCGGTCTACTTCCGCCAGGCGGAACTCGGCGTGCCGATGCGCATGGCCCTGATGGCGTTCCTGCTGGGCAAGATCCAGTTGCGCGCCGCGCGTCCGGCGTTCGCGTCGGTGACCCGCGGCATCGAGGCGGGGGCCGGGCTGCGCTGCCGCAACGAACGCTGCATCACCAACAACGAGGGCGTGCGCTACCTCGCGCCCGACTTCCGGCTGCGCGAGGCGGAGGTGCCGCCGGTGCTGTCGTGCGCCTACTGCGAACGCGAGATCGAGGCGCGGTTCGTCGGCCACGGCCAGAGCCGCGTCTTCCACCGCTACAACGCGCCCGAGGCGCGCCGCATCAAGCCGGAGAATCGCGTCTACTTCGAGTCCGAGGCCCAGGCGCAGGCGGCGGGCTTCCAGCCGAATGCCGGCTAGGTCACCGGTGGCCGCGGAACTGCTCGGCGGGCAGGCCCTTGCGTTCGGTCGGACGAGCGGAATCGCACCGGCGCCGCGCCGGGCCTGCGGCGAGGCGCCGATCGGCATCGGGCCGCGCGACCCTAACTCACGCCTCGATCCCTTCTTGTGGACACTTGCGATGCGCCGGCCTGGCGGCATGATGTTTGTTGCCGTCCGGATCAGCCCCAGGTCCGGATTGCGTCGTCCGCTGCGTCCCTCCGGCGCCGACCAAGCCAGAACCGGTGGCTCTCGACCTCTGCCCGGCTCTCGTTGCCGTTCGGCGCGCGAGCGGGGCGGGCGGCCGAGTCCCACTCCTTCCCGAACGTAGTTCCGCAGGCCGCTGGACCGGCGCGGCGCACCTGCGGAAGCCGACTCCACCCGAAGATCATGGCAGACAAACTCGTTGGTCGTTCGTCGCAACCCTTCGTCGCCGCTCGGACCGGCAGGCGCTGGCGAGGCGCAACGTGGGCGGTGGTCGCCGTGCTGGCGGCGTGCGGCGGTGGCGGCGGCACCGCCGGTTCGGTGCTGCCCTCGACGCGGCAACCCGAACTCGTGCGCGTGCTGCACGGACGGCTCGTCGACGTCTACGGACTGCAGACGACACCGCAGGGTTCCTCGATCACGCTCCACCAGCGCGACGTGTTGATCGGCCCTGCCATCCAGGACGAGCGGGCGACCAACGAGAACAAGCGCGACGACGAGATCCTGTACGACTTCATCGGCTCGGACCCCGACAACCTGCAGCCGCGCCTGTTCATCCCGCGCGAGATCGGCAGTCCGGCCTTCCAGGCCGCCCTCGACGCGGTCGACGACTCCGCGCGCGAAGTCGCGCCGATGCGCTACGGGCAGAACTCGGTCGGCCGGCCGTTCTCGATCGTGCCGCGCAACGCGGCCGTCAAGCTGCTGTTCTCCGCTCCGCTCGGCGTCGACGACTCGTTCTTCGTCGAGCGCAACGCCGCGGGCCAGGTGATCGGCCTGCGCAACACCGAGGCGGTGCAGTTGCTGCGGATCTCGGGCGACCCCGAACTTGCCGGCGGCCTCGTGCCGATCCCGGCGCGGGTCGTGGTGCAGGACCGCGCGCTGATCGTCGACCCGGTGCTGCTCGGCAGCGAGGGCCTGCAGTACCAGACGCGCAACAACGCGTCGGGCCTGCCCGAGTCGCCCGACCAGGTCAGCGCCAACATCCGCGTCGCCGTCGCGATGGAGGGTCCGCTGGCGATCCCGTCGCTGCGCGAACCGCTCGGCCTGACCGGGATGAACAACAGCCAGCGCGTGTCGATCATCCGCGACTTCCGCTCCGGCAACGGCAACGACGACTCCGCGGACCTCGCGCGCGGCTTCGTGCGCGACCCGCTGCCGCTGCGCATCGTCGGCGAGATCGTGATGTACCTCGAGCGCGTCGAGCGCATCAACGCGTTCACGCACGAGATCACGGTCTTCAAGAACGGCGTCGAGCACGAGATCGACCGCGGCGACGTGTTCCGGATCATCGGCGACAACTCCGGCGTCCCGTTCGGTTCGGCCGAGGTCGTCGTCGACCCCGAGGAGGACCGCGGGCAGGCGAGCGTGCAGCACGTGCGCGTGCGCATCCGCAACATTCCGAACCTCGAGAGCCTCGATCCGCGCAACCTGCCGGGCTACCCGGCGACGACGAGCGAGCGGGAGCCGTGGCTGGTGCGCAACGCGCCGAAGGCCGTCCTGGTCGCGGAGTTCGCGGCGCTCGACGGCCCGCCGGCCGCCGGCGGCGCGGGCGACGACTCGCGCTACTTCCTGAGCTTCACGCCGACTCCGCTGCCGAACCTCAACGGCACGCCGAGCGCGCCGAACGAGAACGTCTCGCCGTTCGCCGGCGCCGTCGTGCGCTTCACGAAGCCGGTCGACAGCGCGACGGTCAAGTGGGCCGACACGTTCTTCTTCGCGATGCGCAACCTCGCCAGCGACGCGGCGATCGAGGAGTTCATCGCGACGCGCCCGAACAACCAGAACGGCACGGGCATGGACCCCGCGGCGTTCGACCTCGCGAAGTACCGCACGCCCTACCTGATCACCGCCCGCGTGTTCGACGAAGACGGGTCGCAGACGGCGCTGCGCCTGCAGCCGACGTCGGGCTTCTACCTCGACGACACGATGCGGAATCCGCCGGTCGGCGCCGACTTCGGCTACTTCCTGCACCTGATCTCGAACTCCGCCGACGGCGGCGTGCGCGACCTCGCCGGCAACCCGCTCGACCTGCAGGGCCAGATCAACGCGGCGACCGGCGAGAACTTCGCCAACAACGTGGTGATGCCGTTCACCGTCGACACGCGCATGAACGGCGCCGTGCCGTTCTTCGAGGACAACCTCGCGGTGTCCATCGTGCGCCGCTTCGCGAGCCGCGACGAGGACGAGAACCCGTCCTACTTCCTCGGCAACGAGGTGCGCGCCCCCGGCGTGGAGCTGTGGGCCAATGCCTACCCGCTCGAGGACCTGACCGGGGCCTTCGTCTACCTCGACGGCAAGCTGCAGGCGCGGCCGACGACGCGCACGCGCACCGTCGCCGACAACCTGAACCAGGCGCCGGTCGGCGCGCAGCAGACGATCCTGCAGTGGTGCCCGCGGCAGATCGCCAGCCAGGAACAGATCTCGGCGAACAGCGCGACGACGATGTTCAACCAGGGCATCCAGAACCCGCTGAACCCCTACGGCTGCCGCCTGCAGACGGTCTGGCGCGAGGTCGACCTGAGCCTGTCGCGCACCGACCCCTACGAGTTCAATCTCGACGTCGAACAGATGTACTGGGCGCCGTTCACGGCCACGACGCTGGTCTTCGACGAGTTCGACCGCGTGAGCCTGTTCCTCGGCCACTCCGAGTACCGGCCGCAGCCCTGCGTCGGCAGCTTCAGTTCGCTGCCGTCGATGCCCGACTCGGGCCTCAAGGGGAACTTCCAGAAGAACTTCGTCTGGAACCCGGCGCCCACCGGCACCGGCACCGCGATCGAGTCGCAGCCGGCGCCGTTCCCGGCCTACCTGGACACGCCGATGACCATCGATCCGGCGACGGTGGTCTACGAGGTCAACCGCGTCAACCGCTACCTGCCGCTGCCGACCTTCCAGAGGCCCTACTTCGTGTTCCGCGACGAGAAGGTGGTCGAACAGGGCTGCGTGTCGAACCACGGCAAGGACACGGGTGCTGGCTCCAACTACGAGCCCTACATCGTGTCGCCGTGGAATCACGGCCTCGGCCGGCGCTGGATCGACACGACGAGCGGCACCCCGCCCGTGCCCGCGGTCACCCTGGTCAACACGTTCTGGAACGACTGCATCAACTACCAGCTGACCAATCCCTCGCAGCAGGACAGCTTCACGGGCGGCCTCTGCGGCAACGTCTCGCTGCCGCTGATCGCGGACTTCTGGACCTACTGCGACTCGTCGGAGTTGCCGGCCGGCAACGGCTACGTGGCCCTCGGCACGAACGGCTGGCAGATCGCGCTGACCGTGCAGTCGAGTCCGCTGCCGAACTTCCGCAACTACTCCGCCGGCCGTGCCGCGCTGCAGACCGGTTCGCAGCCGATCTGCATCGGCCCGAGCAGCCCGCAGTGGAACAACGGCTCGGGCGGCTACACGCCGGGCGGGCAGACGACCTCCCCCGCCGACAACTCGTTCTACTGGATCATGATCGACTTCCTGAAGCGACAGAGCGTGATCACGAACGGGTTCGTCGACCTCAACAACCCGCACCGCGTGCCCGAGGGCTCCGCCGATCCGCGCCTCGGGCCGTTCTACCTGTCCGGCGGCAACAGCACGCGTCCCGCCAACATCGTGCCGACGTTCGCCTACGAGTTCGACCCGCCGCTCGCGCAGCTGCCCGGCGGCACGTCCGTCGTGCCGCAGTTCCGCGGCGCCAGCGCGGTCGACGCGTCGCCGTGGTACTGGACGAACTGGGTCTCGGTGGTGACGGGCCTGTATCCGAACAGTAGCGGCACGCCGACCCCGCCGTACCCGGACATGGGGCCCGCCGGCTCCCCGCAGCGGCTCGCCGTGAAGCCGACCGAAGCGAACTTCCCACTCGACCCGGGCAAGGCCGCCGACGCGCACGTCCGCAAGTGGGACACGCGACCGGTGCCGGGCGGCACGGCTTCCCGCAACTGGTGGACCTACTTCTACAACCGGGGGGTGACGCGCTACGTCGAGGATCCGAACCAGCTGATGGACCCGTCCTTCACCATCGGCTATGCCGGGCCGAACGAGACGTTCACGCCGCGCGACGTCCGCTACGTCAACTGGCGCTTCGTCGCCAGCAACAACACGGACTCCAACCCGCCGGTGGCCCCGGCGATCGACACCTTCTCGCTGTCCTACCGTTTCCAGCGCGTGCAGTGACGCGCTGCCGCCGGCGCCGCCGGCGCCGTTCTTTGCCAGTCCTTCCGTCTCCCCGTCCTCCTGCGGAGCGCCCTGCGGCGTCCGCCGGACCCTGGGCGGGGCTTCCGCGACCTGCGCTGTTCGCCGCGGAAGTCCCGGAGACGCGCAGCCCCGCCGCGACGCGGAATGTCCCGAGCCTCTCCCTACGAACCGCTCCCTGGTGTCCCGCACCACCCGCGCGGGCCACGTGAACGTGCCATGAGTCGACTGAACCACGTCCGGTCCTTCTCCCTGACCGTCCTGGCCACCCTGGTCGCCTGCTCCGGCGGCGGCGATTCCGATTCGGGTTCGATCAAGACGGGCGGCAACTTCCAGGTCCTGCAGACGGACCCCGTGACCAACGGCAGGCTCTACCTGAACGATCCGATCCAGATCGACTTCAGCAATCCCGTCGACCTGGATACGGCCGACCTGTCGACGGTCAGCTTCCAGGTGTTCGACCAGCTCGGCAATCCGGTCACCGAGCAGGTGGCCGGCGACTTCTCGCTCGCGCGCAGTCCCGGCGACGCCGAGGTGGGGCGGCGGCTCAGGTTCGTGCCGCGCTTCCCGACCAACGACACCTACGACAACGGCGGCTTCCGGCCGGGGCGTACCTACTACGTGCAGCTCGTCGGCGGCAACCGCCTGAACGGCACGGTGCTGCGCGACACGTCGGGCCGCGGGCTCGTCGCGCCGGTCAGCTTCCGCTTCTCGACGGCCGAAGGGACTGCTCCGGCGCAGTTGTTCCGCAACAGCGCCGCGGGCGGGCCGCGCCGCGCGGGACTCGGCTTCACGCCGCAGCGCGACCCGGCCTTGACCCTGATCCTGAACAAACTCGGCCAGCCGCCGCTCGAGATCCGGCTCCTGTTCGACCAGCCGCTGAATCCGAGCACGACGAACCTGCCGTTGGCGTTCGACAGCAACCCGCTGCTGCGCAACGTCAACGCGCGCGGGCGCGTGTTCCTCGAGTACGACGACCCCGTGCTCGGCGCGAACACCTGGCTGCCGACCGAAGCCGAGCTGGAGGAGAACCGGCTCGACGGCGCGACGGTCGTGCTGCGCCCGATCGGCGTGCTGCCGAACAACGCGACGGTCCGCGTGATCGTCGAGAGCAGCCTCGAGGACATCTCCGGCGAGTCGAACGTGTCGAACGCGGCCTACGACCGCGTGTTCGGCACCTTCCTGACGCGGCGCGCCTACGAGCAGCAGTTCGACGCGATCGTGGAGGACTTCCAGGACGCCGACAGCCTCGACCTGGCGGCCGCGTTCGCCGAACCGGTCGCGGACGTCGGCCCGGGCTACCTGAAGGCCGGCTTCGCCTTCGAGGGCACGCCGACGAACCTCGAGTTCGATCCGTCGCTGCAGGAAGTGATCCTGAACACGAACTTCACGCAGGTCACGCCGAAGAACGGCGTGCCCTACAACGTGTCGGGCGGCGTCTTCAACTTCAAGTCGGTGCACATCCGGCAGGGTCGCACGGTGCGCGGCCAGGGCACGAACCCGATGGTCTGGCTGGTCGCCGGCAACTTCCTCGTCGAAGGCACCCTGACCGTGCGCGGCGGCGACGGCCAGCGCAGCACCGCGATCGGCTCGGCGAACGTGCCGAAGACCGGCGGCTACGGCGCGTGCGGCGGCGGGGACGGCGGCGCAGGTTCACCCAGCGCAGTCCAGCGCGACGAGGTGGGGGCCACGGGGAACGGCCCGCTGCAGCAGGCCCTGCAGGGCGGCACGGGCGGGCGCCTGTCGTGCACGGCCGGCTGCAACCGCGGCTCCGGCGGCGGCGGCGGCGCGCTCGCGACGCAGGGCGATCCGAACTACCACACCAAGACACAACCGGTCAGCCAGACGAACCCGCAGCCGATCTTCCCGCAGCAGGACGGCACCGGCGGTCTCGGCTGCACCGGCATCGGCGGCTCCGCGTCGCGGCAGCTCACCGGCGGCACCTCGGGCCCGACCGTGTTCGTCGACTCGCGCGACGACAACAACTTCTGGGGGTCGGCGATCAACTTCCGGACCGGCCTGCGCATCACCGGCGAACTCGCGACGCCGCTCGGCGGCGGCGGCGGTGGCGGCGGCGGCGACCTCTCCTACAACACGAGCTGCAACATCGGCGACGTCAACTTCTGGAACGACAGTTCGGGCGGCGGCGGCGGCGGCGGCGGCGGCGTGCTGATCGTCAAGGCGCTCGGCGAGATCGTCATCACGGAGTCGGGCCGCGTCTCGGCCGACGGCGGCTCGGGCGGCGGCGGCCAGGACAACGGCACCTGCACGAAGGCCGGCGGCGGCGGTGCCGGCGCTGGCGGCATGGTCATCCTGATGTCGGCCAAGCGCATCGAGATCCAGGTGCACGGCGGCAACAGCACCGTGTCGCCGTTCG
>VGXW01000126.1 GCA_016873195.1 Planctomycetota bacterium
GTTTGCCCGACGGCGACCTCTTGCTGCACGCCGGCGACGCGACGAACCGCGGCAGCCTCGCCGAGTGGGACGCGTTCGCGCGCTGGCTCGCGGCGCTGCCGCACCGCCACAAGGTCGCGATCGCGGGCAACCACGAGTTCTGCTGCGAACGCACGCCGGCGCAGGCGCGCGGCTGCCTGCGCGGGATCACCTACCTGCAGGACGAACTCGTCGAGATCGAGGGCCTGCGCATCTGGGGCTCGCCGTGGCAGCCGTGGTTCTACGACTGGGCGTTCAACCTGCAGCGCGGCCCCGAGATCGCGGCGAAGTGGGCGCTGATCCCCGACGGCATCGACGTGCTGGTCACGCACGGGCCGCCAGCCGGCATCCTCGACCTCACCAGCGACGGCGAGGCCGCCGGCTGCGCGGACCTGCGGCGCGAGCTCGCGCGCGTGCGGCCGGCCCTGCACGTGTTCGGCCACATCCACGAGGCCTACGGCGAGCACGTCGAACACGGCTGCCGGCACGTGAACGCTTCGATCTGCACGCTGCGCTACGAGCCGCGGCAGGCGCCGATCGTCGTCGACCTGTAGGGCGAGGGCGCCACGACGAGTAGACTGCCCGGCATGGAACGCGAAGCGAACCTCGCCCACTCGTTCGAGGAAGCCGAACGGTGGAGCCTGCAGCAGATGTGGGCGATGACGCCGGACGAGCGCCTGGAGATCGCGAGGGTCCTGCGCGAACGCGTCTACGGCACCGACGCCCCGGACGTGCGCGAGTCGGAGCGTTCCAAGTGAAGGCCGGACTGTTCTCCGAGGACGCGCAGGAGTTCCTGCAGCTGCTCGCGCGACACGACGTGCGCTACCTCCTCGTCGGTGGCGTCGCGGTCATCTATCACGGCTACTCGCGGCTCACCGGGGATCTGGGCCTGCTCTACGACTGCAGCAGCGAGAACTGCCAGCGGCTCTGGAGCGCACTGCTCGCGTTCTGGCACGGCAACGTCCCCTCGGTGGCCGGTCCCGGAGAACTGGCCGACCCGAACGTCGTGGTGCAGTTCGGGCGGCCGCCGAACCGCATCGATCTGATCGCCAGCCTGAAGTCGGTGCCCTTTGCCGAAGCCTGGCAGCATCGGATTCGTGAGCGCATCGCGGTGGCCGGGCGCGAGGTGCCGGTCTGGATCCTGTCCCTTCCGGAGTTGCGGCGCAGCAAGCAAGAAGCCGGGCGGCCCAAGGACCTCGACGATCTCGATCACCTGCCGAAGTGACGAGGCGATGCGCGCGAGGGGTCGCCGGCAGGCTCGGGCGAAGCGCAGCGGCTGACCGCGCCGCCCGCGGAGAGTTCTCCACGTTCTCACACGACTGGTGGGAAGCAGCGCAAGCGCGATGCTCGCGACGTTTTGCACCTGCGAGATGTGCGCCACCACCGCGCCGCCGCGCGGCCGCGCGTGGGGCACGCCGCACGCGCCCGGCACCGCCCGACTTTCCCCTCGCGCCCCCTCCGCCGTTCCGCTGTAGTGCGCGCCCGCAATGCCACGTCGCCAAGACCTGAAGTCCATCCTGATCCTGGGGTCCGGCCCCATCGTCATCGGGCAGGCCTGCGAGTTCGACTACTCCGGCGTGCAGGCGTGCAAGGCGTTGCGCGCGGACGGCTACCGGATCGTGCTGATCAACAGCAATCCGGCCACCATCATGACCGATCCCGAGATGGCGGATCGGACCTACATCGAGCCGATCACGCCCGAGGTCGTCGCCAAGATCATCGAACAGGAACGGCCCGACGCGATCCTGCCGACGCTCGGCGGCCAGACCGCGCTGAACTGCGCGATGCAGCTGCACGACCTGGGCGTGCTGCAGAAGTTCGCGGTCGAGATGATCGGCGCCAGGCCCGCGTCGATCGCCAAGGCCGAGGGGCGGCTCGAGTTCCGCGACGCGATGACGAAGATCGGGCTCGACTGCGCGCGCTCGCAGCTCGCCTACTCGATGGTCGAGGCGCGGCAGGCGCTCGACGTGATCGGCCTGCCGTGCGTGATCCGGCCCGGCTTCACGATGGGCGGCAGCGGCGGCGGCATCGCCTACAACCTGCAGGAGTTCGAGGAGATCTGCGCGCGCGGGCTGCAGCTGTCGCTGAACAGCGAGATCCTGATCGAGGAGTCGATCGCGGGCTGGAAGGAGTACGAACTCGAAGTCGTCCGCGACAAGAACGACAACGTCATCATCGTCTGCTCGATCGAGAACTTCGACCCGATGGGCGTGCACACGGGCGACTCGATCACCGTGGCGCCCGCGCAGACGCTGACCGACCGCGAGTACCAGCTGATGCGCGACGCCGCGATCGCCTGCATCCGCGAGATCGGCGTCGACACCGGCGGCAGCAACGTGCAGTTCGCGATCCACCCGCGCGACGGGCGCATGATCATCATCGAGATGAACCCGCGCGTGAGCCGCAGCTCGGCGCTCGCGAGCAAGGCGACCGGGTTCCCGATCGCGAAGATCGCCGCCAGGCTCGCGGTCGGCTACACGCTCGACGAGCTCGACAACGACATCACGAAGGTCACCAAGGCCTGCTTCGAGCCGACGATCGACTACTGCGTCGTCAAGTTCCCGCGCTGGGCGTTCGAGAAGTTCCCGACCGCGGACCCGGTGCTGACGACGCAGATGAAGTCGGTCGGCGAGGTGATGGCGATCGGCCGCACGTTCAAGGAGGCGATGCAGAAGGCGCTGCGCGGCCTCGAGACCGGCCGCAACGGCTTCGGCAACGTGCCGGGCCGGCCGCACTGCAAGCCCGAGGACAACACCGCCGACGCGATCCGGCCGCACCTCGCGACGCCGCGCGCGGACCGCATCGACTGGGTGCGGGACGCGCTGCTCGCGGGCATGTCCGTCGAGGAGATCCACGACTACAGCAGGATCGATCCGTGGTTCCTCGACCAGCTGCAGCAGCTCGTCCGGTTCGAGGGCCGGATCGTCGACGCGTGCGCGCAGGGACTCGCCGGGCTCACGGCCGGTTTCCTGCGCGAGGCGAAGCGGCTCGGCTTCAGCGACCGCCAGCTCGCCGCCGCGTGCCCGCCGAAGACCACCGAGTGGCAGGTGCGCGACCACCGGAAACACCTCGGCGTGCTGCCGGTCTACAAGCGCGTCGACACCTGCGCGGCCGAGTACCCGAGCTTCACGCCCTACCTGTACTCGACCTACGACGGCAGCGAGGACGAGTGCGACCTCGAGCCGGGCAAGCAGCGCGTGATCGTGCTCGGCGGCGGCCCCAACCGCATCGGCCAGGGCATCGAGTTCGACTACTGCTGCGTGCACGCGGCGTTCGCGCTGCGCGAGCTCGGCTACCAGACGGTGATGGTCAACAGCAACCCCGAGACGGTGTCGACCGACTTCGACACCTCGGACATGCTGTTCTTCGAGCCGCTGACGCACGAGGACGTGATGAACGTCGTCGACCGGCTCGCGCCGCGCGGCGTGATCGTGCAGTTCGGCGGGCAGACGCCGCTGAACCTCGCCCGCGGCCTCTTCGACCACGGCGCGCCGCTGGTCGGCACCAGCGTCGATTCGATCGACGCCGCGGAGGACCGCGAGCTGTTCAGCAAGGTCGTCGCGAAGCTCGGCATCGACCAGCCGCCGAACGGCATGGCCGCGTCGGCCGAGCAGGCGCTCGCGGTCGCCGACCGCATCGGCTACCCGGTGCTGGTGCGGCCGAGCTTCGTGCTCGGCGGCCGCGCGATGGAGGTCGTCTACGACCGCGCCGGCCTCGAGTCCTACATGGAGCGGCACCGCGCCTTCTCCGAGGACCGCCCGCTGCTGGTCGACAAGTTCCTCGACAACGCGATCGAGGTCGACGTCGACGCGATCGCCGACGGCGAGAACGTCGCGATCGGCGGCATCATGGAGCACATCGAGGAGGCCGGCATCCACTCCGGCGACTCGAGCTGCTCGCTGCCGCCGTACTCGCTGACCGACGGCACCATCCAGGAGATCGCCGAGAGGACGCGCGTGCTCGCGAAGGAGCTGCGCGTGATCGGCTTGATGAACGTGCAGTGGGCCGTGCGCGGGCCGAAGGTCTACATGCTCGAGGCCAACCCGCGCGCGTCGCGCACGGTGCCGTTCGTCAGCAAGGCGGTCGGCCAGCCGCTCGCGAAACTCGCCGCGCGCGTGATGCTCGGCGAGACGCTGCCGCAGGTCGGCGTGATCGAACGCCTCGAGCCGCCGTACTTCTCGGTCAAGGCGCCGGTGTTCCCGTTCGGCAAGTTCCACGGCGTCGACACGCTGCTCGGCCCCGAGATGAAGTCGACCGGCGAGGTGATGGGCATCGCCGAACGTTTCGGCGCCGCGTTCGCGAAGGCGATGGTCGGCGCCGGCAACGCGCTGCCGAAGGAGGGCAAGGTGTTCGTGTCGGTGCGCGACGAGGACAAGCGCATCGTCGTGCCGCTGATCGACCGGCTGCACCAACTCGGCCTCGAGATCGTCGCGACCAGCGGCACGGCGCGCGCGCTGCAGAACGCGGGCGTGCCGGTGCACCGCGTGTTCAAGGTGCACGAGGGCCGGCCCAACGTGGTCGACCTGCTGGTCAACCGCGAGGTGCGGCTCATCATCAACACGCCGAGCGGCCGCCGCGAACGCAGCGACGACCGGCAGATCCGCAGCATCGCCGCGCAGAACCGCATCCCCTGCATCACGACGATGGCGGCGGCCGCCGCGACGATCCAGGGCCTCGAGAGCTGGCTCAAGAAGCCGCTCGCGGTGCGCCCGCTGCAGGAATACCACGGCGTGCTCGGCTGAGGTTCCTGGCGCCGCCGCGCGGCGCTCCGCGCGGTCACTTCGCCGCGAGCACGCCCGCGACCGCGAGGCGGAACAGGCCCGGCTCCCCGGCGCCGCACGACATGTAGCGCACGACGCCCTGCCGGTCGATCACGACCAGCGTCGGCACGCCGGCGATCGCGTAGCTGATGCTGTTCGCGGCCGTGGCGCAGACCGCGACCGGGTAGTTCAGCTGCACGTCCGCGTGGAAGTCGGCGACGTGCGCCGGGTAGTCGGCCGGCGCGATCGGCCGCACCGCGCGCCGCTCGCTGACGTCGTAGCCGTAGTCCTCGACCTTGCAGACGCCGAGCACCTGCAGATCGCCGGCGTGCGCGCGCTGCGCAGCGCACATCTCGGGCATCGCCTTGCGGCACGGTTCGCACCACGGCTGCCAGAAGTCGAGCACGACGACCTTGCCGCGCAGCGCCGGCAGCGGATCGCCGGCCGGCAGTTCGCCGCCGACCCAGTGGTCGGCGCGCAGCGCGGGCGCCGGCTTGCCGAGGAACGGCGCGACCGCGGCCAGGTAGCGCCGCTGGTTCGCGTCGATCGGGGACGCGTTCTGCGGCGGCGGCTTCGCGAGGAACTCCCGCACCATCGCCGCCGCCGCGTCGAACTCGCCGCCGTGCACGCGCAGCGCCAGTTCCACGAGCACCGCCCAGGCCTGGTGGTCCGGGAAGGCGGCCGGATCGGCGCGGATCGCCGCCACGCGCTCGCGCGCCGCGCCCAGGTCGCCGCGGTGGATGCTGGCGACCACCGAGAACGTCGTCGCGGCGGCGCGGCACTCGCGCCGCGGATCGGCCTGCAGCACGGCCAGCAGGCGCTCGAGCGCGGCCCAGTCGCCGAGCGCGAGCAGCGTGCGTGGATACCAGGTCGTGCGCACCTGCAGGTTGCGCCGGCCGCCCGCCCCGGCGCGGTCCTCGGCCGCGATCGTCGTGCGCATCCACTGCGCCGCGAGCGCGTCGTCCTTGCTGTTCATCGCGGCGATGCACAGCGAGCCCAGCGTGTCGAGGTCCGGCGCGTCGGCGGGGCCCTGCTGCAGGCTGCGCTCGTAGGCGCCGACCGCGCCGAGGTAGTCGCGCTTCTGCTCGAGCAGCCTCGCCAGCAGCCGGTAGGACTGCGCCGACAGGTCCCGGCGCGAGGACCAGGCCGCGAGCACCGCGTCGCGCGCCTCGTCCGCCGCCTTCTGCAGCGCGGCGACCGGCGCCGGCAGGTCGCCGCCCTTCTTGATCTCCCCGCGTTCGCGCGCCGCGCGCATCACCTCGGCGAAAGCGTCCCACTTCACCTGCCACGCGGCGAACGCGGTGCCGAGTTCGGCGTCGGCGGCAGCCGCCGCGGCGGCTGGCGCGGGCGGTGCGGGCGGAGCAGCGGGCGACTGCGCCAGGATCGGCAACGCGGCGAACAGCAGGCACAGAAGGAACGGGTGGGTCCGCATCGGCGCCATGGTAGCCCTGTCGGCACCGGGGAACTCGACGGCCGCGCAGTGCCGGCACCCGGCTGGCATGCCCGCGTGGCCCCTCGTGCTCGCACCCGCTCCCGGCTCGCGCGCAGGCCCGTGTCGGCGCCGCACTGGACCTCGAGAGCCGACTGCCCACTCCCGGCAACAACTGCTCGCCGCGGCGCACGGGCTTGCCTAGCATCGCGCCGCCACCGACGTCACGCACGGCCCCGCCGCCCCGCCCATGATCGACACGCGCCACGATTCCCCGTTCGCCCGCAAAGTCGCCGAGTTCTGCCAGCAACAGGTGCAGGATCCGCAGCAGAGCCGCAGCTCGTTCCCGAGTTCGCCGCTGTGGGCCGCCGCCGCGCGCACCGGCACGGCGCTGTGGCTCGACACCGGCGACGTCGGCGCGGCGAAGGAACTGTGGACGCGCGAGTTCACGGCGCTGACGACGAACAACACGCTGCTGAACAAGGAAGTGCAGAAGGGCATCTACGACCAGCTCGTGCCCGCGGCGGCGAAGCTGCTGCGCGCGGCGGGTGCCGGCGACGCGGCGCTCGTGCCGGAGATCGCCTTCGTGCTCAACGCCGTGCACGGGCTGAAGCTCGTGCGCACGTTCGACGCCGACGTCTCGGTCGAGCTGCACACGGCGGTCGCCGACGACGCCGAGGCGAGCTACCGGTACGGCAAACGCTTCGCGGCGGTCTGCAAGGAGCGCTTCATCGTCAAGGTGCCGCTGACGCCCGCGGGCCTGCTCGCGGCGCGGCGGCTTTCCGACGACGGCGTGCGGCTCAACTTCACGCTGGGCTTCTCGGCGCGGCAGAACTGGCTCATTGCGGCGCTCGCGCGGCCGACCTGGTGCAACGTGTTCATGGGCCGCATCAACGCGTTCCTCGCCGACAACAAGCTCGGCGACGGCAAGAACGCCGGCGAGAAGGCGACGCTCGCGAGCCAGCGGCAGCTGCGCAAGCTGCGGGCGTCGGGCATCGGCACGCGACAGATCGGCGCGTCGATGCGCAACGGCCAGCAGTGCGCGGACCTGCTCGGGCTCGACGTGTTCACGATCCCGACCGCCGCAGCGAAGGAGTTCGTGGCCGCGAACCCGGCGCCCGCGAGCCTCTACGACCGCACGGGCGAGGACCCGGCAGTGGTGTACGGACCGGGCGTCGACGCGAAGGCGGACCGGTTCGACTGCTTCTGGGCGACGACCGAGGGCTTCGGCAAGGCGGTCGCGGCGGCGAGCCGGCTCGATGCGAAGAAGGCGGCCCCGAGCGACGTGCTCGGCGTGCTCGCGGCGAATGGTGCCGGCGACCTGTTCCCGCAGTTCAGCAGAGACGAAGCGGCGCGCATCGCCAAGGAGACGAAGATCCCCGTGTATGCGAGCTGGAAGGACCGCGTGCGCGCGGGCACGGCGAGCTGGGACGGCGTGCTGACGGCCGCGGCGCTGGCGAGCTTCGCGCAGGACCAGCAGGCGCTCGACGACCGGATCCGGCGGTTCCTGTAGGGGCGAGCGGCGGACGCTGGGGTTGGGCTCGCTGCAACGCCCATGTGGTGCGCAGTGCCGCCCGGCATGCTGGAGTGCATGAGGTAGAGGGATCGGGATCACAGCACCTGCTTCTTCCCCCCTCGGCGCGGGGGATCCGTCAGCATGCTCACATCGCCGTTCGCGGTCACGGAGGCGATGAAGGGTGGCTCATGGTCGCGCAGCGTCTTCCGGATCCTCCTGTGTGCCTTGACGAATGCCGCCGCCATCTCGCTGCCGTTCAGGTTGCCTGCCGTCAGGACGAACGCGGCCACCTTCGCATCCTCCAGCGCGCGCCGTTCGACGTCACGCTTGCGGATCCACTTGTCCTTCGTGAGGACGGCCCACTCGTTCGCGCCGACGGTGGGCAGCCAGACCTCGTCCTTCGTGCCGCTCGGGAAGTGATCGACGAGGCACTCGGTCTTCACGCCGATCGACCGGAACGCGTCGGCAACGTCGGTGGTGCCGATGCACTCGTCGAGAAACAGGACGGGGTCAGGCAGCGGTCGCGCCACCGCCCCACCTCACCAGCTCCTCGATGCGTTCCGCTGCTACGCGGTAGTCCCGTGCGAGATGCTCGATCGTGTCACCAGCCCAGAACCTGCCGAGGACGACCTCGACGGTGATGCCGGTATTCGCAAGGACGGGACGGCCAAACGACACGCGCGGGTCGACGGAGACGACCATGGGCTCACTGGGCCGATGGCTCCACGGGAACAGCCGGGCGGCGAGGCCCTTGTCGTCGCGCTCGATGCGGGTGAGGCTCGCCGCCAGGACCTCGCGCATCGCCGTCTGGCCGTTCTCCGATGCCGAGATCAGCTTGCCCAGGCGCTCGACGAACAGGTTGACTCCATCCGTGGCGAACTGCTCCTGGATGAGCGGTCGAGGCGTACCGAGCTGCTTCTGCACGTAGTCGAGGGCACGACGGACCTTCTGGAACGAAACCTTGTGGGTCTTGCGGATGGACGCAACGACGCTGCATTCGACGAGGTTCCAGAACGACAAGCCGAGGCCCTCCGCACGCGCCGGGCGAACGATGGGCTGCATGCGCCTCGTGCCCAACCTGGTCCTGTAGTTCTGGCCGACGAGCCAGACGCGCATCGTGGCCGGAACGAGGCCCAGCCAGCGGGCGGACTCGGCGAGCGTGTAGTTGGGCACGTCGCGGGGATCGCGGTCATTGATCTGGTCGACAGGCAAGGAGAGCCTCCTCGTGCTTCGAAGGATCGGCACTGTACCAGGCCGCCATGGGGCTATCGCTACTTCGTAGCATTCGCCGTCCCTCCACTCGCTGACGCGGGTGGAGTTGCAGGCGCCCGAGGCGCATCCGGAGCTCTCGAGGCCGGTCCCTGGCGAGCCGATGCCGGGATCTTCGTCTCGACCCTGTGGTTCCGACGGAGGAGGGCCAAGTGGCAGGTTGCCCTGCTCTTGCTACCCGGCAACTTCGGGCCGGGACCGCGGGCGGATAGCCCACGCGGCCTCGACCCGGACTTGTGCGCATCCCGATACCTCTAGTCCGCTCTACCCCACCGGAACCCGCACCCAAGCACCGCGTTGGGGCGTCCCTTTCCGCCCAGCCTGACCGGCAGAGCCCCCGCCGCCGCACCGCGGATTCCGCACCCCCGGCGTGGAACCTCCGGCGCGGCGGAGAGAATCGACCGACCACTGAGCCAGACCCGCCGCGAACCGTTCCTCAGCTCGCCCACCGTCCTGGAGCCGTCATGCACCCCATTCGCACGTTCCGCCCCCACGCCGCCCTGCTCACCCTCGCCGCGCTGACTGCGGCCCTCAGCGCCCAGGGCACCCCGATCGGCTTCGACGAAACCTACGCGCTCGCCCCCGACCGCCAGAAGGTGATCGCGACGCTGATCCCCGGCAGCGAGGACTGGTACTACTACTCCTGTCGCGAACGCCTCGACGCGCGCGACTTCGACAGCGTGAAGAAGCTCTACTCGGCCTGGGTCGAGCGGCACGGACAGTCGGCCCGCACCCAGGAGATCCAGAACCGCGAGGCGCTGCTGAACTTCGAGGACCCCCGCCGTGCCTACACCTACCTGCGCGGCAAGCTCGGCCTCACGTGGGACCACCAGCCCGTCGTGCCGGGTGCGAAGTCCGATCTGCCTACGCGCCTCGATCCCGCGCAGATCTCGCCCGCCCGCCTGACGCAGCGCGCGTTCGCCGAGCACCAGGGCACCGTCGACGGCTTCACCGACCGCGCGCTGCCGGCACTGGCCGCCGGCAACCTCGACGAGAGCCGGCTGCGCAGCCTGCTCGGCCGCCTGCAACGCCCCGACGTCGACAACCTGCCCGCGTTGATCGTGCGCGACCTCGCGACGCGCAGCAGCCGCGGCTTCGGCTCGCTCGGCATCCATCGCGAACTGCGCCAGGAGCAGCTCGAGGAGTGCGTGCGCCAGCGGCCGCAGATCCTGCAGGACGGCAACTTCGTCGCGGCGATGCTCGTGCGCCTGCAGCCCGGCAGCGACGTGACCTGGCAGAAGGACCCGGCCCTGCGCGCCGCCCAGCTGCAGCGGCTGTGGGAGTTCGCGCAGCGTCTGCCCGCGTCGTTCAACTCGCTGAAGGCCCACGTGCTCTACCACTGGCTCGCGCACGACCTGACGCAGGGCGCCCCCGACGAGCAGCGGTTCCTGGCCTACGTGCGGGGGCCGCGCCGCCAGGGCCCGGTCGCCGAGAAGCTGCGGGCGCACCCGCGCGGCGAGGAGTTCGTCGACGCGAGCGTCGCGTGGGCCACGGGGCTGCCGCCGATCGGCAGCGACGAGCCGCTGCTGCGCGCCTGCCTCGAACAGTTCTTCGCGCGCCGCGAGGAGTTCGTCGACGCGAGCGTCGCGTGGGCCACGGGGCTGCCGCCGATCGGCAGCGACGAGCCGCTGCTGCGCGCCTGCCTCGAACAGTTCTTCGCGCGCCGCGACGGCATCGAGGCCTGGTCCGACTACCTCGACGCGGACTGGCTGCGCTCGGTGCTCGCCGAGACCAAGCTGCTGCTGGGCCAGGGCGACCAGGAGCGCTGGTACGCGATGCTCGGCGACCGCGGCCGGCTCGAACAGATCGAGAAGCGCGTCGAGATCACGTTCCCGCCGACGCTGCGCACGGTCTACGCCGCGAACGAGACCGTCGCGATCGAGGTCGACACCAAGAACGTGCCGACGCTGCTGCTGAAGGTGTTCACGATCGACGCGTTCCGCTACCACGTCGAGAAGCAGCAGGACGTCGACGCCACGATCGAGCTCGACGGCGTCGTCGCGAACGCCGAGCAGACCTTCACCTACACCGAGCCGCCGCTGCGCCGCGTGCGCCGCGCGTTCGACCTGCCGATGCTGCAGCAGCCCGGCACCTACGTCGTCGAGCTGGTCGGCAACGGCATCAGCAGCCGCGCCGTGATCCACAAGGGCAGCCTGCGCTGCGTCGAGCGCACGGTGGCCGCGGGGCAGTCGTTCCGCGTCTACGACGAAGCCGGCACGCACCTGAAGGACGCGGCGATCTGGTACGGCGGGCGCGACTACGCCGCCGACGAACGCGGCGAGATCCTGCTGCCGTTCTCGACCGCAGCGGGCGCCAGGAAGGCCGTGCTGCACCAGGGCAACCGTTCGTCGCTGGCGCCGTTCGTGCACCGGGCCGAGAGCTACTCGCTCGAAGGCTCTGTGCACGTCGACCGCGAGGCCTTGATCGCCGGCCAGAAGTGCCAGCTCGCCGTGCGGCCGCGCTTGCGGCTCGACGGCCACGACGTCGCGATCCAGCTGCTCGCCGAACCCGTGGTGACGATCACCGCCACCGACCTCGACGGCACGTCGACGACCAAGGAAGTGCGCGACCTGCGCCTGCTCGACGACCGCGAAGCGGTCACCGAGATCGCCGTGCCCGAGCGCCTGCAGTCGCTGCAGGTCACGCTGCGCGGCAAGGTCAAGGACCTCGCCGGCAAGGACGTCGACCTCGCGGCGCCGTCGGTCGCCTTCACGCTGAACGGCATCGACCCCACGCCGGCGACCGGCAGCGTGATGCTCGTGCGCACCCAGGGCGGCTACACGCTGGAGCTGCGCGGCAAGAACGGCGAGGTGAAACCCGGCCAGACGACCAGGGTGATGCTCGCCCACCGCGACTACCGCGCGCGCATCGAGGTGCCGATGCAGACCGACGCAGGCGGACGCGTCGAGCTCGGCGCCCTGCCCGGCATCGACTGGGTCGGCTGCGACGCAGCGGGCGGCGAAGGAGGCTTCCGGCTCGGGGCGGGTTCCTGGCGCGTGCCGGCCCGCGTGCACGGCCTCGCCGGCGAGACGCTGCGCGTGCCGTACCTCGGCCGCGCGACGACAGCGAGCCGCGACGCGTTCTCGCTGCTCGGCCTGCAGCACGACGAGTTCTCGCACCTCTCGCTCGCGGACGGCTGCCTCGAACTGCGCGACCTGCCGCCGGGCGACTACCGGCTCTTGCTGCACGAGACCGGGGCAGAAGTGCTCGTGTCCGTGACCAAGGGCCGCGCCGACGGCGGTTGGCTCGTCGGCAGCGAGCGCACGCTGCAGGCGACGCCGCCGAAGCCGCTCGCGCTGCTCGGCCTCGAGACCGCCAGCGGTGAACTCGTGGTCCGGTTGGCGAACCACACGAAGGGCACGCGCGTGCACGTCGCGGCAGCCCGGTTCGACCCGGCCTTCGATGCGTTCGCGCACCTCGCCACCGGGGTGGCACCGCCGGCCTCGGCCTTCGACGCCGAACGCGCCGAGAGCAGCTACCACGCGGGCCGCAAGCTCGGCGACGAGTACCGCTACGTGCTCGAACGCCGCTACGCCGCGAAGTTCGCGGGCAACATGCCCC
>VGXW01000127.1 GCA_016873195.1 Planctomycetota bacterium
GGCTCATGGTGCAGGTCGTCGACTGCGACCTGGAGTCCGTGCGCCCTGGACTGCCGGTCACGCTCGAGTTCCGGCGCGTGCGCGCCGAAGGCCACGGCGGCATCCTCTGCTACGGCCACAAAGCGGTCCCGGCCGGATAGCCGCGGCCGACGCGAGGTGGGCAATGACCAAGGTCCATGTCTGGGTCGAGCTGACCGACGACGAGTACCGCGCGTTCGAGCACGAAGCCGAACGCGAGAAGCGCACCGTGACGAGTCTGGTCCAGCACACCGTGCAGGTGCTGTGGAACGAGATGCGCCACGACGAAGAGACGGGCACCGACCATCCGATCATCCAGGCCTGACGGCGGCACCCGAGCCTGACGGCGGCGCGTTGCACCGCGCGTCCGCAGCCGTAAGGGCAGTGGTCGTGGCCGTGCTCGAGCTTGTCGAGTGGCCGAATCCCGCCGACAGGTCGTCGGGTGCGGGACGTGGCTACTGCCGGCGGAAGGCGAGTTCGACCACCGTGCCGTCGGCGGTGATCGCGAAGTCCGCTGGCGTGAAGGTCAGGTCGCCGGGCAGCGCGACGAGGCGGTAGCGGCCGGGCAGCAGGCCGGTGAGGCGGGCGCGGCCGGTGTCGTCGAAGTCCGGCATCTGGTTCATCAGGCCGTGCTGCTCGAGCCAGACGCAGATGCCGTTGATGCGCATGTTGGACGGGCCGCCCTGGCGCGGGAACGGGCCGCGCACCATGCCGAGCTGGGACTGCTCGAGCAGGAACAGGACGTGGCCCGCGCGGGCCTTCGCGAAGCCCGCAGCGTCCGCGACCGTGAGCGTGACCGAGACGCCGCGCGTGATCTCGACCGGGATCGGCGCGGGATCGGGCTCGCGGGTCACCGGCAGATCCGTCACCGTGCGCGGCGCGTAGCCCTTCTCCTGCAGGTGGAAGGTCACGTCGACGCGGCCGAGCGGGAGCTTCAGCTGGAACAGCCCCGTGCTGTCGAGGCTGCGTTGCGTCACGTGGAAGCTGTCTTCGGCGGACTCGCGCCAGCCCACGTTCCACGAACCCGTCTCGTCGCTGCCGACGGGCTGCCCCGTCGCAGCGTCGACGAGACGCAGGCGCAGGAGCCCGAGTTCGGGCAACACGAAGTCGACGCTGGCGGTGTCGGCGGGGACGCCCGGGCGCTCGGGCGTGATCGCGCCGTGGGTCACGCGGACGTCGTAGACGCCCCCGGGATCCGCCTCGAGGCGGTAGGTGCCGTCGGCGAGCGTGGAGGCCATGCGCATGCTGCCAGAGGGCCGAGGGTCGAACGCAACGACCCGGCCACCCGGCAAGGGCTCCCCCGAGTGCGTGGTCACGCGACCAGTGATGGTGTGCAGGGTCTCCTGCCAGAGGAAGTCGTGTCTGTTCTCGACGCCGGGTGCGACGGTGAGTTGGGCGCGCTGCACGATCCTGGCGGACCCATCGCCTCGCAGCACGAGTTCCACGGTCCCGGCCGGCACGTTCTCCAGTTCGTAGTCCCCCTTCTCGTCCGTGCTGACGCGCCCGCCGAAGGCCCCATCGGGTCGCAACCAGAACACGCTGCCCCGCCACGGTTCGCCGTTGCACCGTGTCGTGCCGACGATCGTCGCCGCTGGCACGAGCACGAAGTCGACGCGGGCGGTCGCGCCCGGCGTCGCCAGGTGCTGCGGTGCCGAAGTCACATGGACGTAGCCCGTGGAAGTCACGCCAACCGTGTAGGGCTCGGCGCTCGGCAATACGTCGACGCGGTAGCGGCCCTGCGCGTCTGCCTCCGTGAAGAGCCCGAAGGGGTGCGTGCTCAGCGTGCCCGGCAATCCAAACCGCCGGCACAGTTCCTCGAGCGCTTCGTTGCGAGGGTAGGGACGATTGCCCTCGTATGCCGACAGGCTGCAGTGGGCGAGCGGGCTCTTGTCGCTGGCCGTGACCGTGCCGGAGATGGTCGCTGCGCCGACCAATGGCAGATGCAGCGTGCCTTCGGGCAGCGTGTCGACCTTCCAGGCCCAGCGGACTCGGCAGTAGCCGTCGGCCCCGACTTCGATGCTGAAGTCGTCGCCAGGCGCAAGGGAGACCGAGAGCAGGCCATCCGGATGCCGGGCCGGATCACGGTCGTTGAGAAAGCGCCAGGTCCGGGCGTTCGCGATCGGCGCGCGCGTGTCGGCGTCGACGACCTGCACCCGAACCTTCGTCGTCCGCGGCATGGCGAAGTCGATGCGCACGGGCTCGCCGACGTCGTGGACAGAGACCGCCTGCTTCTGCGAGGAGTACCCGGCAAGGTGTGCGGCCAGCACGGTTCTGCCCGCATCGCACGTCGTCTCCAGCCGGTAGTTGCCGTTCGGATCCGTCTGCACCTTGTCGCCCGCACCGCTCGCCAGCGTCGCCCCGGTGAGCGGCTGCCCGGAACCGGCCTCGCACACCTGGCCAAGGAACGTGATGCACTGGCGCAGCACGAAGTCGACGGGCTTGCCAGGCTCGCCCTGCGGCAGCGTCATGCTGCGGAAGTAAGGCGCGCTCGCGACGAGCACGCCGTCGCGCGGCCAACCGGCCTGCACGGGAACGCGGTACTCACCGGCCTCGTTCGTCGTGGCCTCGGCGAGCGGCGCGTCCGTGCTGTCGGCCGACGGCGGCTTCGCCCAGAAGGCGACGGTCGCGTTCGCGACCGGCTTGCGCGGGAAGCAGGTGACCCTGCCGAAGAGCGCGCGGGCCTCGATGGTCGGCCCCGGAGCGGGCGCACGTTCGGTGGGAACCTCGGCCGCCGCCGATGGCGCCGTGACGGGTTCGCGGGCTGCCCATGGTCCGTTCCCGGGCGCGTCGGTCGGAACCGGGCGCGGAGCCTCGTTCTGTCTCGGCCAGCACACCCAGCCGATGGCCACCGCGATCAGCAGCACAAGCACGCCGAGCCACGCCTTCATCGCGCGCACCTCCGCGCAGAGGCTACCTCGCGGCGCCGCGCGGGTCAGCCCCGGCACCCCAGCCCAACTCAGCCCTGCTCCGGCATCGGGTGGACTTCGTGCTCGACCGCCCCCGCGGCGAGCACGTTCGCGACCCTCGCGGCCTCGCCCCACGCAAACCGCAGTGCGATGCCGCAGTCGCTGGACAGTTCGCGCGGCGTCGGCACCAGCTTGACGTCGAGCCCGGCCCGCACCGTGAGCTTCTCGGCCCGCAGCGCCGCCGAGGTCGTGTGGAACAGCACCACGCCGTGCTTCATGACGAGGCGATCTCCGCCACGGCCGCGACCACCGTGTCGATCTGCGCCATCGTCACGAACGGCCCCGGCGCCAGACGCACCGTGCCCGCCGGGAACGTGCCGATGCTGCGGTGCGCCGCGGGCGCGCAGTGCAGCCCGACGCGACACAGCACGGAGTGCTGCTCGTCGAGGCGATGGCCGACCTCGCCCACCGAACGGCCCTCGAGCACGAACGACACGACGGCGACGCAAGACTCCGCCTCCAGCGGCCCGAACAGCCGTACGCCGGGGATCGCGGCGAGCCCTTCGCGCAGTCGCCGGCACAGCTGCAGTTCGTGCTCGCGCACGGCGCCGAGGCCACGTTCGCGGAGCCACGCGAGTCCGGCACCGAGGCCCGCGATGCCGACGCCGTTGGGCGTGCCGCTCTCGTGGCGGTCGGGCAGGTCGGCCGGCTGGTACTCGTGCTCCGAGCCGCTGCCGGTGCCGCCGCGCATCAGCGGCTCGAGTCTTGTCCGATCGAAACCGTCGGCCAGCACGAGGCCGCCGGTGCCCGGCGGGCCCAAGAGACCCTTGTGCCCCGTGAAGGCCAGCAGGTCGACGCCGAGCGCGCGCAGGTCGATCGGCAGCACACCCGCCGTCTGCGCCGCGTCGACGAGCAGCAGCGCGCCGGCCGCGTGCGCCGGCCGCGCGATCGCCGCGACGTCGGCAATGGTGCCCGTCACGTTGCTCGCGTGGTTCACGACCACGAGGTCGGCGCCACGGTGCAGCGCCACCGCGAAGTCCGCCGGCGCGAGCGATCCGTCCGCGGCGGCCGGCACCACGTCGACGCGCACGCCCTGTTGCTGCAGGTGGCGCAGCGGCCGCATCACCGAGTTGTGCTCCATGCCGCCGGTGACGACTCGCTGGCCCGGACGCAGCAGGCCCTGGATCGCCACGTTCAGCGCGTGGGTGCCGTTCGCCGCGAACAGCACGCGCATCGGATCGGCGACGCCGAACCACTCCGCCAGCGCCTCGCGCACGTCGTAGACGATGCGCCCCGCCGCGATCGACAGACGGTGGCCGGAGCGGCCGGGATTGCCGCCGGCGGTGGCGAGGAAGTCCGCCATCGCCGCGGCGACGCCCGGCGGTTTGGGCCACGAGGTGGCCGCGTGGTCGAGGTAGATCACTTGCGCAGCGTGATGCGGGTCGTCGCGCCTTCTTCGAGCGCTTGGGTCTGCCAGCCGAGCTGCCGGCCCGTGCGCTCCACGTTGTTGCGCGAGGTCGACGAGTCGACGAGCACCACGAGCGTGCCCGTGCCGAGTCCCTGCAGCGCCAACCGCGTGCGCAGCGCCGGTTCCGGGCACGAGAGGCCGCGGACGTCGAGGTTCTTGGTTCCGTTCATGGCATCACCTCAATTGGTCGTGGATTCGCGCATGGTCGCGCCGAACAGACACAGAACGACGAGCCCGATGCCGACGGCCCACGGCCCGTAGGGCCCGGGACCGCTCGGGCTGCTCGCGAGGCTGCACAGGTGCGCCACGCCGGCACCGGCGATCATGCCGACCACGAAGACGCCGGCGTCGCCGTCGCCCTCCCCGCACAGAAACACCTGTCGGCCCGGACAGCCGCCAGCGAGCGTGAATGCGAGCCCCGCCAGCACCATGCCCGCGAAGTTCCACGAGGTGCCGGTATGCGCGACGGGATTGCCCTCGAAGCCCGCGTGGAACTGGCCGAGCGCCAGGTTGGTCGCGAACGCGGCGACCAGCAGCGCGACGACGCCGTTCAGCAGGTGCGCATCGCGCAGCAGCAGCACGTCGCGGAACGCGCCGACGGTGCAGAAGCGGCTGCGCTGCGCGAGGAAGCCGACCACGAGGCCGGCGGCGAGCGACAGCAACCACGGCGCGTGCTGGCTGCCGGGCCCCTTCTCCGAGAAGAACACCGGGCCCGTCGGATTGCCTTCCGGCGTGCGGCCGAGCAGCGGCGCGCCGAGCAGCAGGGCCAGCAGAACCGCGGCGAAGACGGGCATCACCCAGGGGACCGCCGGCGCCGCCGGCCGGCTGCGGCCGAGGCTGAAGCCGCGCTTCAGGAACACGATGCCGAGCCCGATGCCGGCGACGAGGCCGACGATGCCGGGGATCGCGTTGCCGTCGCCGCCGGCGAGCCGCAGCACGGCGCGCCACGGGCAGCCGAGGAAGACGAGGGCGCCGATCGCGGCGAACATGCCGAGCACGAAGCGGATCAGCGGCGACGAACCGCCGCGCGGCCGGAACTCGCCGAACGCGAGCGCCGCCGCGAGCGCGCCGAACACGAACGCGAGGATCTCGGGGCGGATGTACTGCACGGCCGCCGCGCGGTGGAAACCGAGCGCGCCCGCGATGTCGCGGTTGAAGCAGGCAACACAGATGCCCATGTTGCCGGGATTGCCTTGTTGGACGAGGAGCGGGGCCAGCACGCCGACGGCGGCGCCGGTGACGATGGGGCCCCAGCGGGAAGACAGGAAACGGGAGAGGCTCATGTCGGAGTCGGAGATCGGGGTGGAGATGCCGATCGGAATGGAGATGCCGCCCGCACGGCGGCGTCTCGTGCGACCCCGCGGCTCAGTGGCGGGACACGGCCGGCGTGCTTCGCGGCGGATGCGGATGCGTCACGCGCATCCAGGTGCAGCGGCTTCAGAGCCGGTGCGACACGTCGAGGATCGTGCCACCTCCTTTCAGGAGGGCCCACCCGCCGCGCGGGCCGGGCCTCGGCTTCCTGTGCACCTGGGTCATCGGATGCTGCCGGGCCTCGCCCGGATCGTGGGAATCGTGCAGAGGCACGTCCGCAGCGGAAGCCTATCCAAGTAGGTAGGTCGGCGCGACCGATGTCGTAGGCGGGCTGGTTCTGCGCGTCGTCGGCCCGACCTGGCCGACCACGGTGCTCAGTCCGCAGCCGCCGGCCCGCGCAGCAGGAAGTCCGTCCAGCCCATGGCGGCCACACCGTGTCCCTTCGCCGTGCCCACGTCGCGCGGATCGCACAGCAGGAGCGGCCGATAGCCGGGGAACCGGCTCGTGAACTCGGACAGCGCGCGCAGATCGGCCAGCGCGAAGCGCCCGACCTTCACGTCGACAGCGATTGCGCCCCAACTGCCGTCGAGCACGCCGGCGATGGCGAACGGCTCCTCGCGCCAGTAGGCGACCCGCTGGCCCGCGTTCCACGCGTGCGCGAGGCAGGCGTTCTCGACCCAGGCGGCGTATCGATCGGGTTCGCGTCCGGGATCGGGCGCGCCGCGCGGATCGACGACGGCGCACAGCGCGTTGCTCAGGGGCACCAGCTTCGGCGGTGCGGCACGCCGCCTGATCGGCTTCTGCGAGTGCTTCTCGAGCCTGGCCACGAGGTATGCCTCCTCGAGCAGTTGCAGGTAGTACGCGATGGTGTCGAGGGCCCCACGGTCCTGCAGGTTCCCCTGCAGCTTCTGCAGCGACACGATCTGCGCCGGCGACGACACCGCGAGCGAGAACAGTTGCCGGAGCAGCGCCGGGCGCCGCACCGCCGCGAGCGCCAGCAGGTCCCGCCCGATGGCCGGCTCGACGATCGCATCGCGCACGTAGGCAGCCCAGCGCACCGGGTCCTTGCGCAGCTTGACCGCGCCGGGGTATGCCCCGGCGGTGACCACCTGTCGCACGGCGGCCGCTGCCGACAGCCCGAACTCCTCGACCAGCGCCGCGGCGGGCCAGTGCGCGAGCACGAGCCGTTCGAACCGGCCGGCGAGGCTCTCGCGCGAGCCGCGCACGAGCCGCAGCGCCGACGAGCCGGTGGCCACGACGTGCACCTGCGTTCCCCGGCGGCGCAGCCGGTCGTGGTGCCCCTTGATCCGTGCGGCCCAGTCGTGGAGGTGCTGCACCTCGTCGAGCAACAGCGTCGCCCGGCCGAACGTCGCGGCGCGCTTCTCCGCCTCGTCCCACAACCGCTCGAAGTGGTTCGGCAGCGACGCCTCCGGACCGTCCATCGCCGCGTAGACGATGCGCTCGCCGGCCGTCTCGGCGAGTTCGAGCAGCAACGTGGTCTTGCCGACCTGCCGCGGGCCGGTCACCACCTGGATCCTGCCCGGTGCCGGTTCGGCGAGCCGCCTGCCCAGCTCCGCGTGGCAGGCACGCAGCGTCATCCGGAGTTCTTCGACCATGGTCGAATAATTATTCGACTACGGTCGAAATGCAACTGCCCACGCGCCCGCCCCCTCAGGCGCTCGCCGCCGCCAGCGCCGCGGCGATGCGCGCGTTGCCGGCGCGGTCTTTGACCGCCGTGCGCACGTAGCGCGCGCCGAACCTGGGGCTCAGCGAGCCGCAGTCGCGCAGATACACGCCGTGCGCGCGGCAGCGCGCGACCAGTTCGCCGGCCGGCAGCCGCTCGGTCGCGAACAGCACGAAGTTCGCCACACCCGGGAACGGCACCAGCCCCGGCACCGCGCCGATCGCCGCCGCGAGTTCCGCGCGCAGCACCCGCGTCTCCGCCGCGCGTTCGCGGTACCACGCGTAGTTCTGCAGCGCGCGCATCGCCGCGCACTGCGCCAGCAGGCCCGCACTCCACGGCGGGTTCCACGGCTCGAGCGCCGCGACCAGCGCCGGGTCGGCGCACAGGTAGCCGATCCGCAGCCCCGACAGCGCGAAGAACTTCGACATCGACTTGGCGACGATCACGCGGCGGTCGCCGGCGACGAGCGCTTCCGCGGTCGGCACCTCGGGCACGAAGTCGACGTAGGTCTCGTCGATCCAGACGCGCACGCCGGCCGGCACCGCCGCGAGCAGCGCGCGCAGTCCTGCGCCGTCGAGGCAGGAGCCGGTCGGGCTGTTCGGGTTCACGAGCACGAGCAGCGAAGCCCCGCTCGCCGCCACCTTCGCCGCGATCGCCGCCGGATCGGGCCGGAAACCGCGCGCCTCCTCGAGTTCGCAGCCGACCACGCGCGCGCCGAGCACGTGTTCGAACAGGTGCCGGTACTCGCTGTACATCGGGTCGAGCACCGCGACCGTGTCGTCGCGCCGCACGAGCCGCGGGAACGCCAGGTACATCAGGGCCGACGTGCCGCCGCCCAGGATCACGTGCCCCGGCGACAGCCCGTGCCGCGCCGCGATCGCCGCACGCAGGCCGTCGCCGTGCGTCGGCGGGCTCGTCTTGACCAGCCACGGCAGGTGCTCGCGCAACGTCGCCAGCACCGCGGGCGCGGGTTCGTACCAGGCATCGAGCACGTCGGCGTCGACGATCGTGGACCGCCGCGCGAGGTCGCCGAAGTCGCTGCCGATCGCGTCGAACGACGCGCCGCCGTGGAACGCATGCTGGGGCGTCTCGGTCATCGGCCTGCTTGGACCGCGCCCGGGCCGCGGATGCAAGCCCGGGCCTGCCCGGGTCTGCCAGCGGCCGTCCCGCAGCAGTATCGTGGGCCGCGTTTCCGCGACCGGCCCGAGGAGTCCGCGCATGCGTCGGAGCCGCGCCCTGTCCTGCCTGATCCTGTGCACCTTCGCGGCGGCCCTGCGCGCGCTGCTCGCCCCGGCGGACCAGCCGGTCGACGCATGCTTCGCGATGCGCTTCCAATGACGCCGCCGCGCCGTTGAGCCCGCGCGCGCGAGCGGCTTCGATGCCGCGATGCGCACCGCCCGCGCCGCCGTCTTCCCCGCCCCCGACCGCCCGGTCGAACTGCGCGACCTGCCGCTGCCCGACCTCGCCGCGGGCGAGGCGCTGCTCGCGGTCGAGTGCAGCGAGGTCTGCGGCACCGACGTGCACCTGCACCACGGGCTGCTCGCGGGCGTGCCCTACCCGCTGATCCCGGGCCACGTGACGGCGGGCCGGCTCGCGCAGATCCGCGGCGAACTGCGCGACGTCGACGGTGTGCCGCTGCGCGAGGGCGACGCCGTGACGTTCCTCGACGTGCACCGCACCTGCCACCGCTGCTGGTACTGCCTCGTCGCGAAGGCCAGCACGCGCTGCCCCGAGCGCAAGGTCTACGGCATCACCTACGGTGCCGCCGACGGGCTCTGCGGCGGTTGGGCCAGCCACCTGCACCTGAAGGCCGGCACGCGCGTGATCCGCCTCGGCGGCACGAGCGCGCGCGACTTCCTCGTCGCCGGCTGTTCGCTGCCGACGGCGCTGCACGCGCTCGACCGCGCGCGCATCGGCATCGGCGATATCGTGCTCGTGCTCGGCACCGGACCGGTGGGTCTCGCCGCCGCCGCGCTCGCGCGTGCAGCGGGTGCCGCGACCGTGCTCGCGATCGGCGGGCCCGCCGCGCGCCTGCCGGCCGCGCACGGGATGGGCGTCGATGCGGTGCTCGACTTCACGGCGCTGCCGCCGGCGGAACGCGCCGCGTGGGTGCGCGAACGCTCCGGCGGCCGCGGCGCCGACGTCGTGATCGAGGCCACCGGCGCGCCCGACGCGGTCGTGCAGGCGATGCGCTGCGCGCGCGACGCGGGCCGCGTTGTCGTCGTCGGCCAGTACACCGACCACGGCGGCGCCGAGTTCAACCCGCACCTCGACCTCAACAAGAAGCACCTCGAGGTGCTCGGCTGCTGGGGCAGCGACTACTCGCACTTCCACCGCGCGGTGCAGGTCGCCGGCCATGCGCGGCTCGGGGCGCCGTGGCGCGCGCTGCCCGTGCGCGAGTTCGCGCTCGCCGACGTCGCCGCGGCGCTCGACCTCGTCGCGCGCGGCGAGGTCGTGAAGGCGTTGGTGCGGCCGTGATCGCGCACGAGCTTCGCGCCACCTCCGGTGTCCCGGCGCCTCGCCTGGCCAGCCGTCACGAACCCCGCCGTGGCCGATCGGCGGACGGCCGTAATCCCGTTCCTCGCTCGCCCCCCTTGCGAACGAGCACCCACCCCTGCACGACGCATTGGGGTATCCTCGAGGTACTCCCACCGCCTCCCTCAGGCAACCAAGGAACCCATGCACAGAACACTCCTCGCCAGCTGCTTGCTGGCCCTGCCCGTCTCATTGTCAGCCCAGGCCACCCAGGGCTATCTCGTCGACTCGAACCTCGACCAGCTGTTCCTCGTCGACGTCGCCACGGGCGCCGCGACCTTCATCGCCAGCACGGCCAACAACGGCCTCGCCACACCCGCCGATCTGGCGTGGCACGCGGCGACGCAGCAACTCTGGACCATCGACCTCGCGGGTGGTGAGGTCGGCACGATCGACACCACCACCGGCACGTTCACGCCGGTCTACCAGACCGGCCTGAACGGCTGGCAGGGCATGGCCTGGGACGGGGGGACCCAGAAGTTCTACCTCGCCAACCAGAGCGGCCAGAACTACGTGCTCGACCCCGCGACCGGGCTGACGACCACGCTCGGCGCCTCCATCCCCAGCCTCATCACCGCCCTCGACATCGACAACGCCGGCACGCTCTACGGAATCGACTTCAGCACCGGCGCGGTGCTGTCCATCGACAAGACCACCGGGGTCAGGACCCAGCTGTCCACGACGCGGGGCGGCATCCAGGGCCTCGGCATCGACCAGGTGACCGGCGTCTGGTACGGCGCCGACACCAACACCGACTCGCTCTACATCATCGACCCGCTGACCGGCGCCAACACACTCGTCGGCGCGCACGGCGCGGGCGTGCAGTTCGCCAAGGGCTTCGACCTGATCGACGCCGGCGTCGGCAACTACGCGACCAAGGTCCGCTTCGGCACCGGCTGCTACCAGAGGTTCGCTTCGTTCTACGAGAGCGGCCCGTTCGACCTGTCGAACACGAGCCTGCAGTTCATCAACACGGGCAGCGGCTACCTCGCGGTGCCCACGGCGAGCACGTGGTACACGCCGACGTCGTCGCCGGTCACCATGGGTGACGACCAGGTGCTGCCGTTCACCCTCAACTGGACGCTGCCCTACCCAGGCGGCACGACCGGCACGCTCTACGTGTCCAGCAACGGCTTCGTCAACGGCGCCACCAACGCCTTGAACGGCTGCTGCTCGTTCAGCATCGCGCAGTTCCTGACCGCCGGGCCATGTTGGTCGGCGCTGTGGCACGATCTGAATCCGGGCGCGGGCGGCACGGTCCACTTCGACACCGATCCGGTCACGCAGACCGCCTACGTCACGTTCACCAACGTGCCGCAGTACGGCACGAGCAACCTCAACACCTTCCAGTACGCGTTCAGCGCCGCGGGCATCGTCGAACTCCGCTGGCAATCCTGCGCCGTCACGGCGGCGGGCGTGGGCTGGAGTCCCGGCCTCAACAACCTGAACCCGGGCAGCATCGACATCTCGGCCACGCCGATCATCGTGACCTCGCTCACCGACGCGGCCCCGCTGAGCCTCGATGGCAGCGCGCGGCCTGTCCTCGGCACGAACGTGGCGATGAACCTCACGAACATCCCGGCGACCACGCCGATCGCGGCCGTCATCTATGGCCTCACCAAGTTCGATCCAGGCCAACCGCTGGCCGGTATCGGCATGCCGGGCTGCTTCCGGTTCTGTTCGCCGGACGCGTCGGTGCTGCTGATCGCGCCGGGCACGTCGGCCTCGAGCGTGTTCGCGATCCCGAACAACCCGATCTTCGCGGGCGTGCACGTGATCGTGCAGGGTGCCGCGTACGATCCGGCGGGCAACCACAACCAGCTCGGCGCCCTGTCGTCGAACGGCGTCGACCTCGGCCTCGATCTCAACTGATGGCCTGCGAGGTCCCGGGGCCCTGACCCCGGGCGCGGCCCTCCGGTCGAGCACTTCGGCCGGGGGGCCGCTGCGTTTCCGTGGCACGCTGGTAGGGCTACTCGAACTGATTCCGGCGCGGAAGCGTGCGCCGCCCCATGGCGGCGCCTTGATCCGGCGCCCCGCCCGTCGCCCGTCGACGCCGCCCCGGTGCGGACCCGATCCGGCGCCCTGCACCCGCCGATGCCGCCGTGATGCTGCGCCTTGCTTCCCTGTCGCTGTTGTCCCTCGACCTGGCAATGACTGGCCGGGCCCAGGACGACGAGCAGCCGGTCCCGCTGCCAAACCCGCGCCGAGCCGCGGCAGCAGCGCCGGCCAATCCACGTACTCGAACAACAGCGCCGCCTGGCCTCGCCAGCAGCCGCAGGTTCGGCAACAATGCCGGAGCGCCGGCCATCCCGCCGCCGATACGAGCCCGCCATGCACCTACCACGACCGACGTCGTTCCTGTTCCCTCTGCTCGCCACCGCCCTCGCGCACGCCCAGATCCCCCAGGAACTGCTCGGCACGTGGATCGGCACGAGCGAGCTCAATCGCGACGAGAAGATCACCATCGAGAAGGGCGCGATCGTGGTCGGCGGCGAGCGCATGCCGCTGAAGCTGCACGGTCCTGGCGTGTTGGTGATCGGCGGCGACGACGGGGACCGCGCCGAGTTCAAGGTCGCCGGCGACGTGCTGACCCC
>VGXW01000128.1 GCA_016873195.1 Planctomycetota bacterium
CTGCACCAGCACCCCGACATCGGCGGCGATGCCCCCTGCGAGCCGGGCCTCGGCGAGGCGCTGCATGCCGGCAGGGCCGACCGCGAAGATCTCGAACGTGCCCGACGGCAGACCGTCCACCACGAAAAACCCTTCGGGCCCCGTCGTCGGCCGTGCGATCGACACGAACGTGCCGTCGCCGACCTCACGCACGCACAGCGACAGACCGGGTGCCGCGGCACCGACGGCGTCGACGACGCGGCCGCGCAGTTCGTGGCGCAGCAGCCGTTCGGGTGGCACCCGCAGCACGGCATCGGGCCCCGGCACGTCGGCCCCACCACGCGCCATCGAAACCAGCGTCGGGCCGCCGTCGCCGAGCTGCACGTAGAAGGTGTAGCGACCCGGTTGTTGGTCGAGGAAGCGCGCCACCCCACGCTCGTCGGTCGGCTGCATCGACGTGACCTTCGTGCCCTCACGCTGCACGGCCACCGTCCACCGCCCACCACTGGGCGGCGACGCTGGCTCCACCCTCACGTGCAGTTCGTGCCCGGCGACGTCGTGCTCCCAGACCTTCGTCTCGCCGGGTTCGAGCTGCCAGCTCGCGGCAGCGATCTGGGTGCCACGATCGCGCGTGGCGCTGACCTGGACCGATCCCGCCGGGAGCCCGCCGAGGCGGAAGCGCCCGTCGGCACCAGTGTTCATCGTCGCCGAGCCGAGGTCGTGGTTCAGGACGCTCGCCGGATCGGCACTGGGCAGGACCTGCGCGTGCACCAAGACGTCGTCGAGCGCCCGACCGGCCTCGGTGAATCGCCCCTCGATCACCACCGCTGGCCGGAGCCGCAGCTCGACGAAGGTCTCGTGCGCCAGAGCCGTGGTGCGGCTGCCGGCGGGCGCGTGCCGCTGGTCGCGGCCGGCGGCGGTGACGATCACCTCGCCCATCGGCGCCTCGTCGATGCGGAACGTGCCGTCGATCGCCGTGCGCGCCTGGACGGGACACTCGTCGGGCGACGCGCCGACCGGTGCATCGGGCACGAACGGCAGGCACGACACCAGGGCGTCGGCCGCCGGTTGGCCATCGGGTGTGAGCACACGTCCCGTCAGCACGGCGGCACGACCGCCGAGACGCAGTTCGATCTGCTCCTGCCCGCCGGGTTCGACCTGCACGCTGCGGGGCGGCGAACAACGGCGGCCGGGAGCGCGCGCCTGCAGGCGGAGCCACTGCTGCGCGAAACGCAGTTCGAACTGCCCCTCGTCGCCGGCCGTCGCCACCTGGCGCCCCTCGACCTGGATGCCGTGGGCGAAGACCGCGGCACCGGGCACGGGCCTGCCGTCGGCGTCGCGCACACTCCCGATCACGTGGCCACCACGCAGGACGTAGGTCACTTGCATCTGCGTCGTGGCGGCAGCCACCCGCACCCGACCGAGCTGGAAGCCGGCATCGGTCTCGATCGCGTGGGAGACCTTGGGCTCGACCTCGAAGACGGTGATCCCTCCGGCATCGGTCGCCTGCAGCACCGGTGCGGGTCCGACCTGGGCACCGCCGACCACGCGGCACGCGACGACCAGCCCCACGACCGGGGCCCCGTCCCCGTCGACGAGCGAGACCTGCACGCTGGCCATCGCCGCGCCCGCCCGCGGGCTGGTTTCGGCCGGAGGAGCAGCCGGGGCCGCATCGTACCGCGCCAACGGCGACGCGGTTGTGGTCGGTTCGGCCAGACCTCCGACCGCGGGCACTGCCGCCACCTCAGCCGAAGGTGGCGGCGGCGAGACTCCCTCTCCTACCCCCAGCACACCGATGCCAATGCACACCACCGCGACAACGGCGGCGGCCCAGACCTTCTTGTTGAACAGCATGAACGCGACTCCCCACGTGGTGACGGCGCCCCGTGCGCCGCCGGCGAGTCCGCCGCACCTCTGCAGCACGAAACCACGCACGGCCGCGAGCCCGTGACCCGCGGCCTGCGCACCCACCCCGGCGCCGACGCCGGTCGGCAGCAGCCGCCGCAGCGACACGAGGCCGCGGTGCAGTTGCGCCCGCACGGTGCCGTCGGGGCGCTCGAGCGAACGCGCGATCTCCCGCGGCTCGAGGCCGTGCTGCAGGTGCAACCGCACGACCGGTCGCGAGGGCTCGGGCAGGCGGCCGATGGCCCGTTCGAGCTCGTGCGCCAGTTCGGCGTGCTCCGCCACCTCGGCGGCGTGGACGGTGTCGTCGCGCTGCAGCCGGTTCGGGTCGAGCGCGCGGTTCTGGCGCCGGCGCGCGGCGCGGGCGTGGTTGTTCAGGATGCCGACGAGCCACGGCAGCACCTGCTGCGCCGGGTCGTAGCTGCGACGGCTCTCGATCGCGGTGACGAACGTCTGCTGCAGCAAGTCCTCGGCCGCCACCCCGCGGACGGCGAGATGCCGGGCGAGCCGCAGCAGTTCGGGCGCCGTGCGGTCGAACACCAACGCCAGCGCCGCGGCTGCCCCGGTGCGCTGGAAGCGGACGAACGCGCGATCGACGGTGCGGACGAACATCACTCGCTCTGGACCGGAGGGGCTGCGACTGTTGCGCGATTCTGCCACAAGCCGGCCGGCAGATGCCCTCGCGAAGACCAGGCCCTCCGCTCGGCGGCGTGCCCGCCGACCCAGCCCGCGCCGACGCGCACCTCGGCGCCCCGGCGACCCGCCTCGGCCGCCGCGGTCTTCGCGGCGGAGGTGCCGTTGGGCAGCGAGAAGGCTTTGCCCAGGATCCTGCTGGAGGCGCCGGGAACCGCGCTGGTGACGTTGCAACCGTTCCGGCTGCAGGTCGAGACGATGGCGGCGCAGGACGAGGTGGTGCGTCGGCTCGGCGAGTTCGGGCAGTCCGCCGGGGCCTGGCGCTGCTGCGGTGATTGGCACGCCCGGGAGGACTCGAACCTCCAACCCTCGGATCCGAAGTCCGATGCTCTGTCCAGCGAGCCACGGGCGCCCACCGGGAAGTCAGCGCCAGGCATGGGCGGACGCGATCGGCGATGATGCCGCGCCCGACTGGCCAGGTGAGTCGGCCGGAACCGCGATTGCCGCCAACGCTGCGCCGGGGCCGCCCGCAGCATGCGGCGATGGTCGCCACCTCGCGTCGTTCGTTCTTGTCAAGTGTCGCTGCAGCCGGGGCCATGGCGCCGTTCGCCGACCGGCTGACCACCAAGCAGCGTGCCTCCGCGCCGAAGCAGATCCTGGTGCTGGGCGGCACCGTGTTCCTCGGTCCGCCGTTCGTCCGCGCGGCGCCGGCCGCCGGCCACACGGTCACCGCCGCGGCAGCCGGAACTGGAGTTCGCAGAGTAGGGCGGGAGGACGGAAGGAGTCGAGGTGGGCTTGCCGAAGGTGCGGGCAGGGACCGGGTTGGGCCGAGGACGGCAAACCGGGCGGAAGGGCGTAGGGAAACGGGGCGCGCTGGAAGCCCTGGACCTGCGCGAGCGGCGCGGGGATCATGCCGGCGTGGGTCCTGGGTGGTCCGGGACGCGGCTTGGACTTCCCGTTCCCCTATCCGCACTTCCACCGAGCCTGAGGGTGTGGTATCTGACGCGAGAGGAACACAGGGCAGAGCAACAGGAAGACGGTGAACATGAAGCGGTCGCAACGGCGAACCTTCGATGGGTGGCCAGGTTGGATGCATGTCGGAGTGCTCCTCACATGCGCCTCCTTCGCCACGCCGGGTGCAGCAACGGCCCCTCCGACAAGTTCATCGGCGCACGACCAGGACATTCTGCGACAGCTCAACTGGCAGGATCCACCTGCGGACCCGACAGTCACCAGCGTTGCGCTCGTGCCTGGAAGCGATCCCAGGGCTTGCCCCAGCCGCTGTCTCGGACCTGTGCCGATTGAAGGGTCCACGCCTGGGTTTTTGGGTTGGACCGATCGGAGTTCGAGACCGACAACCGGAGCGGGCTGGCTCCCGAATTCGCCGGTGAGTTGCGCCTCCGCCGCGAGGTTCTGCAGCTTTCCCTGTGTCGCGATCTCTGGTGTTTCGAGGCACGAATCAGCCAGTCTGACTGGCGCGATGCGCAGGCTGGCGGCACCTCGAGCGGCTTCGGTGGTGGGCTCGCAGTGTCCAGGCAGTTCGCGGCGTCTGGTCAGTGGACTCTTGGCGCCGAAGTCGCGGTCGAGGCCGGTGCCGCGGAAACGGACGCCGTTGCCGGCAGCCTCCGATGGGTGCAGGTCGAGACCCGGATTGCGGCTGCCTGGACGCCAAGTCCTTTCTCTACCTGGGGTCTGGCACCTTACGGCGGCGTGGGCTTCCGATACCTCGATGGCGTGCAGCGATTCGATACCGGCGACTTCAACGAAGTCGACGGGAAGCTACCCTATGCGTTCGCCGGAGCCGTGCTGGAGATCGGCGCATCCGAGCATGCACGGTACCAGCTGCTGGTCGAAGCCCAGTTCGGCGATGTCGATGGCCTGACTGCCAGCATCGCCCTCACCTTCTAGCCTCCCATGCCCAAGCATCGAGCACGTTCCTCATTCTGTTTGGCGTTGCTGGCCCTGCTCGCCGGTTGTGAAGGAGCGCCGCGACCCTGGCGGGATCGTCTGGCGTCAGATCCAGCGCCGTCATCGGCTCAATCGCCGCCATCGACGGTGGCCGAGGTCTCTGGCAGCGAGCGCGTTCTCGATGGGCGCGCCGTCGTCACTCCAACTCCACCTGCGGCGGCAACTCCGGTGGCGAAGTTGGTCGACTACGTCGCGGTCAAGTTGCCAGCCCCCATGGTACCCAGGCCTGGGCAAGTGACGATCGCGCCCGTCGAAGAGCCGCTTGCCAAGCCATCGCTGCTCGAGTCGATCGGCGGCTCGCGCGTCGTGCTGGCCGAGCAGGATGTCGATTGGGAGGCCTCGTTGCTTGCGGCAGGGGTGCACCTGCTGGAGCGAGGAGACCTACGGCCAGTCGAAATCGAATTCGTGCTGCAGGATGCTCGTTGGGCCGCCGATCCTGGCAGCCAGAACGCCGAGCGACTGGAGCGGATGGAGTCCCTTTCAGGCTTCGCGGGCCTCCAAGTCGCTCGCCTGCGCGAAGGCGAACAATGGGTTCCATACGTGTCAGGGCGCAAGAACTCGCCCGCTGACCGAGTGGAGAATGGGCGCATCCTGTCGGCGCAGTACATCCTCAACGTTGGCGAGATCGCGCACTTCGACGTCGCTGCGGTTGCCGTCACCTGCCAGCGACCTGTCGCGGAGAGTGTCGATCAGGTAGCGCTGCTGCGTGGCCGCCTGGACCCGTCGGTTCAGTTGCGCGGCGAGTGGCACGCCGAAACCCGGCAGCCGTTCCACGCCGAGCGAGAGGGTGGGCCGGTGTTCTTCGATCCCGAGAGCCGGTCTCTGTGGCGATTCGCGCGTGCATGGTGGGGGCAGCGCGTCAGCAGGGACGAGTATCTCTCCCGGCGTGCCGTTTGGACCGAGACGGAATGTGCAGAGTGCAAGTCGATACAAAGGACGCGTTCGGAGGATCCCACTGCGGATGCCCGCCACCCGCGGAGCTGGTCCTGCAGGCAGTGTGCAGCCAAAGGCGAGGTTGCCTACTTCGATGGCTACATGTCCGTGGATGGGAAGCCGCGGGACGCCGAGTTGCTGCTGCAGTGGGTGCGAATGGAGCCAGTCCCGGGTCTGTTCCCGGTGCTGTCCCCTGGCTTGTTGCCGAACGTAGGGGCTGGCCTGGTGAGCCTCGCAGTCGATGAGCGCCTGCAGGATCCCAGGGAACTGCTCGAACGAATGGTGACCAGGCCGGCTCTCTTGGGCAACAACTGCTGCTACATCGACGAGGCTGGCGTCGCCACGCTGCTCAGGGGTGAGGAGATGCAGCAGTTGCGCATGCAGCGGCCCGTGCCCGATGACGGCCTCGTACCAATCCCCGTAACGGACAAGGAGGGCCGACAGGTCTTCGGCCCCGTTCGCGAGCCTGTCGAGGTCGCGACCTTGGCGCTCCCCGCTCGCGCGGCTGCGGTCGAGGTCCGAGTCGTGCGGGTTCAGGATGCACGCATCGTTGGCGCCGGTCGTCTGGCTTTGGACTACCGCTCGACGCTCGCGAAGCCGCTGCCAGTATCGGTGCCAGCCCCCGGTTTGCCACTCGTGGGGTGGCCGGATGCTGGCCTGCAGGATGCGACGTTGCGCGCACGCCTGCGAGCGCGGCTCGTCCAGAGCTTGGTGACGAAGAACTGACCGGTCATCACGCGCGGCCCGCGCCGTGCGGGCGACGTCGGTAACAGCTTCGGCGAGTTCGCAACGAGCCCCTGCCGATGGCTACGAACTGCAGTTCGCGGCGCCGTCGGTCAGCGGGTCCTCGCGATCGAGCCGCCTCTCGAGCGTCTTGATGCGCTTCTCGAGATCGGCGAGGCGCGGCACGTCGTCGGGAGCGGGCGCCGGGATGGCGGGCTTCGGGTTGCGGCCGAAGCCGTAGTCCTGGGCAGGTCGCGACGACGAGCGGTGTGTTCGCAGGGGTGAACGTGGTGGGAACGCAGCTGAGACGGGCTGGCGCGACCGGCCGGACGGGGGGTGCGCAGGCGGGAGGATGGCGGGTGCGGGTTCCGGATGGTTCGGGACCGCGGGCGGCGCGCCTTCGTTCTTCGCCGCGCCCTACGCCGACACCCGGTGGCAGGGTCCCTCCGCGACGTGGACGGCCTTCGGCGCGGGCTGCACCGGCAGCAACGGCGTGCCTGCGCTGTCGGTGCTCGGCCGCCCGGTCATCGGCGGCAACATGCAGTTCACGGCCCAGAACCTCGCGGTCGGCTCCTCCTGCGGGTTCCTGACCGCGGGTCTCAGCGACCAGGCCTCGACGCTCGGCCCGCTGCCGTTCGGCCTGCAGGCGTTCGGCCTCGCCGCCGGCTGCGACCTGCTCGTCAGCGCCGAGGCGAACTGGATGTTCCATTCGAACGGCGGCAGCGGCTCCTGCACGCTCCACTTCCTGCCGCCCAGCCCCGGGCTGTCGGGCATCTGGCTCTACTACCAGGCGGCGTCGATGGACCTGCAGGCGCCCAGCGGCTTCGTGATGTCGAACGTGATCGCGGCGCGGCTCGGACTGTTCTGAACGAGGCGGCGGCGCGGCGGCCCGCACTTGACCTCGCCCCCGTGCCGCCGCTACTTCGCGCGCCAGTAGCGCAGCACGTACGTTGGCGACACGTTACGCAAGATCGGCCCGGCGCGCTCGAAGCCGTCGAAGCGCTCGCCCATGAACCAGCGGAAGCGGCGCGCCGCCTTGCGCCCGTAGGCGTGCACATACTGGAAAGTGCGGGACTCGCCGTCGGTGCCGTGTAGCGAGGCGAGTATGTCGTCGCCGACTGCCGACTGGAGTCTTCGGCGAGGCTCGCGAACGGCAGTCCCGACAGGATGCGCGATGGCCGCGGCAGGCCGTTCCTGGTGCTCGAGGCGCTGGAGCCGTTGCCGGAGGCCCCGGAGCTGGCGCCGGCGCGCGGGCCGCCGGATGGCTCCTGGGACGGGTAGGCGGTTGGCCGAAGTGGCGGGAGGTTCGGAGCAGTTGGCGGTAGGCGGTTCAAGCACCGGGCCTGCTCGAACGCGCCCGCCGCCAGCAGCGGCGACGTGGTCTCCTGCTGCAGCTGCGTGAACGAAGCCACGGCGCCCTCGGCGTCGCCGGCGAGCAGCCGCACCTTGCCCAGCAGGTAGAGCACGCGGTCGCTTCTCTGTACTGGCGCTGGATCAGCAGGTCTTCGCCCTGGCGCAGGTCGGCCAGCCAGATGGCTGCGGCGGAGAGCAGGAGCAGGCAGACGGCGGCCTTGCGGCCGCAAGCGAGAAGGGTCATGCGGGTGGACTCGGCAGATGGTGCGGCGAAGCGGCGCGACGACGCAGCGCGGCGGGCGCGGTTCCGGGGCCGGTTCGCCGGTGCGGGTCGCGGTGCCGGCGGACGCGGGTTCGGGGACCATAGAAGGGCGGCGTGGGCGGGTCATGCGCAAGCGTCGCGCAAACCCTTCCCGCGGACGGTGGTGGGCGGCGGACGGCCGGCTCACTGGAGCACGAACCGCGCGCCGCCGGCGGGCACCACGAGCTGCTGCTGCGTCGCGCCACCTTCGATCGTCGATTGTCCGACCGTGTAGGTGCCGGGCAGCAGCGGTTGCTCCCACGCCGACTTCCACGTGATCCAGCGGTCGAGCTCGACGGCCCCGGTCGCCGTGCGCAGCACGACGCGCACCGGCTCCCGGAGTTCGCGCGAATCGAGCCGCAGCACCGCCTCGGGCTGCAGCGCGACCACGAGCGGTTCGCTGCCGAGCCTCGCGGTGTCGACGTCGACCCAGGCCCCGCCGCCGCCGCCGATCCGGAGCTGGTAGCGGCCCGGCGGCACCGTCGCCTGCAGGTCGTCGCCCTTGCCGTGCAGGCTCAGCGACGCCGGGCGCAGCGCGGCGTGGCGCGGGATCGCGAGCGGGGTCAGCGTGCTGCGCAGTTCCTTGTCGCCGGTGCGGCCGGTGACGCGGACACGCAGCAGGAACGGCTCGACGATGGCGATCGGGCCGAGGTCGACCGTGGCGCCCGGGGTGACCTCGACCAGCAGCGATGGCCCCGAACGGCCCTCGGCACCGACCGACAGGCGCAGCAGGCCGGGCCGCAGGTCGCGGATCTCGATGCGACCTTCGGCGTCGACGGGCGATGGCTGTCGCCAGCTCTGGCTGTCGTTGAGGCCGACCTTGGCGGTCGGGACCGGCTGCTGCGTCGCCGCATCGACGACCTGCAGGCGCACCGTTCCGAACTGGGCGAGCAGGCGGTGCGGGTCGATCGTCAACACGAGCTCCGGCTGGCCGGGTTCCACGGCGGCGCTGGCCAGCACGGCGCTGCCGACGACGGCGCCGACGTGGGCTGGGCGGGTCTCCGGCAGGTCGAGCACACCGGCGTAGCGTGCCGGCAGTGTGCTGCTGCCGCGGCCGGTCGGCATCGAACGGCCATCCCAGCGGCCGACCGAGAACGGCGTCTCGCGCAGGTCCGACGGCGGAAAGCGCGCTGGCAGCGGGTTCCACGCCGCGACGACGGCGACCGGATCGCGGAACCCCGCGAGGGCCGGCCGTTCCTTCTCGATCTCCGACAACACGCCGGCGAGCGGGCGCCCGTCGGGCGCCAGCAGCTGCACCTTCAGCAACCAACTCGGTTCGAGCGCGACATCGAGCCGCAGGTCGGCCAGGCCGTGCGTCACGAGGAACCGTTGCTCGGAGTTCCGGTAGCCTCCGCTGCGCGCGGTCAGCCGATAGCTGCCCGGGGCCAGCGCCGGGAACGCGAAGTGCTGCGACCGGTACGGCATCGCGGATTGGCACGGTTTCGCGTCGTCGCCGCGGTAGAGGGCCAGCGACGCCTGCTGGACCGGGTTGCCGCTCCGGTCGCGGATCGTGCCGTGCACGAGCGTGCCGTCGATCGCTGTCGCCGCCGCGGTCGGCCTCGGCGCGTCGGCTGCCGGCGTCGTCGGCTCGGCGGCGGCCGTGGGCTGCTCGGCCGGCGCGGCTGCGGCGGCAGTGGTGTCCGGCGCCGCGGGCGCGGTCGTTCCCGCTGGTTCCGGGGCCGTCGCGGCGTCCGCCGCGCCGCCCCAGACGAGCCACGCGAGCAGCGCGATCACGACGCCTTGCAGTGCTGCGATCGTGGTCCACGGCGAAGGCGTTCTCATGGCAGCTCCACCCGTTGCAGCGTGGTGCCGACCACGAGCGGTTGCGTGCGCAGCCGCGTGCTCTGGTCGGCGTAGATCTCCAGCACGTAGTCGCCGGTCGGCAGCGTCGCAGTTTGCGTGCGCCAGCGCGGTTCGATCGTGACGACCTCGACGGGGTGGCCGGCGGGGCTCCGCACGACCACCGTGAAGGTCCGCCTCGCTTCGCCGCGCGCGACGAACTGCACCTTGCCGCAGTCCTGCACGCGGACCTGCGGCGGGGCTGCGGGCAGGCTGCCGCGCGCGTCGACGACGGCGAACCCGATGCGGCCCTCGCCGGCCTGCGCGCGGACCAGATAGCGTCGTGGGCCGGCGCCGTAGATCTGGAAGTTGCCGTCGCCATCGGCCGACGTGCTGCGGCGGTCGATCATCGGCTGCGGCGGCTGCCACAGGTCGAGGTTGGTCCACCGCACGCTGGCGGCGATCGGCTGGCCGGCGCTGTCGACGACCTGCCCCGTCAGCTTGCGCAGCGGGTGCAGCACGAGGTCGCCGAGGTCGAGGTCGGCGCCGGCGGGCACGATCAGGTGGTTCACGTGCTCCTCGCGGTCCGTGGCGTGCAGCGTCATCTGCAAGAGGCCGGGCATCACCTGCTGCAGCGCGACGAGGCCGTCGGCGCCGGTCTTGCCGCCGTCGCCGCCGCCCTGCGCCGTCTCCAGGCCGACGGCCACCTTCGGCAGCGGCGCGCCGGTTTCGTCGAGCACGCCCCACCGCACCTTCGCGAAGCGCTGCTGCACGGCGGCGGGGTCGACGACGAAACGCAGTTCGGTCTGGCCCGGTTCGATGCGCTGCGCGGCGAGCACGAGGTGGCGCAGCAGCAGCGTCGCGAACACCGGGGGCGGCTGGTCGAGTTCGAGCACGCCGTCGCCGGCCTTGTCGTCGGTGTGGGTGTTGAGGTCTCCCGAGCGGCGGTGGCGGCCGACGCCGAAGTCGCCGACGTAGCTGTTCTCGGTCGGGGCGAGGTCGCTGCCGAGCGGGGTCGTCGTCGCGACGACCTGCAGCGACGACCGGAGGCTGGCCTTGGCGAGCGCGGCCTGCAGGCGGCCGCCATCGGGCGTGCGCACGAACACCGGCAACACCGTCGCGGCCGTGAGTTCGAGGTCGAGGCGCTGGATCGGCGCCGCGGTCAGTTCGTGGGCCAGTTCGAGCTTGCAGTGCCCTTCGACTTCGCACGCGACCGTCCAGGTGCCGGGGTTCAGGCCGGCGATCGCGTAGTGGCCAGCGTCGTCGAGTTGCGCGCTGCGGAACTGATCGTCGCGGCGCGCGGTGCAACGGACCGCGTCGGGCTTCGGCGGCGACGCGAGCCCGCGCAGGGCACCGTGCAGCACGACGGCGGGGGTGCCGGTCCCGAGGCTCGCCGGTGCCGCATGGCGTTCGACGGTGTTGCCGGGGGCACTCGACAGGGGGCCCCGTGCCGCGTCGGCCGAGCTGACCGCAGCCGGCGGAAGCCCTGCGCCCGGTTCCGGAACCTGCGACGGCGGTGGGGCGAGGTCGGCGCGTTGCCACCACAGCGCCACGAGGAACACGATCGCGAGCGCTTGCACGGCGACGACGACCTTCACCTTCGGCATGCCAACACCTCCGAGCCGTGGATCGTAGGAGGCGACCGGTCGTCGGCCCAGCCCAGGGGCTCGTCTCGTGCGTGGCCCGAGCCGTGCCCGCCCCGCGCGGGATGACGCGGGGGAGGATCCACGCGGCCGCGTCCACTCCGTGCGACGTTCTCCGGTCGGGAGTTCTGCGCGCGCGACTCCAGGACCCGTCGTGTGCTCTCGCTCCGCGCCCACCCCGGTGCCGGCAAGCGCGCGCGGACCAGCCACCGTCAGCGTTGCCGCAAGCCGACCTCGGCACGCCACGCTGCGTCGGCGGAGCGCACGACCGTGCCGTCGTTGTTGCGCAGGCCGATGTCGGCGAACGCAGGCTGTCCGACCTGTCCGTCCCAGTCGTGCAGGAACAGCCACAGGACCTCGTAGAGCGGCAGGTCGTCGCAGAGCGCGAAGAACTGCGCGACGAACCCGGCCTGCTCCTGCTCGCCGCCGGGATAGGGCGCGTGTGGCGCCGCGAGCCAGCCGATCTCGGTGAACGCGATCGGCCCGTCCCAGTGCCGGGCGATCTCGTCGTAGTAGTCGGCCGGAAGCTGGGCGAGCTGGTCGTGGTGCAGGTACGGGTAGCTCGTGAGACCGAGCACGTCGGCGCGCCCGCCCGCGGCGATGCCGTCGACGAGCGTCCACTGCTGGGCCCACGGCCAGCCGGTGTTGCCGCCGAGCCCCTTCAGCATCTCGAGCTGGAAGACCATGCCGACGCGTGTCCCCGGGCTCACCGCCTTGATCGCGTCGTAGCAGGCCTCGTACTCGCTGACCCAGTCGTTCCACTCGGCCTGCGAGCGGGTCACGTACCAGGCGTTGACCTCGTTGCCGAGCAGTATCAGCGGTGGGCGCTGGCTCTGCGCGCGCGCCGTCGCCACGGCGAGGAACTCGGCGCGCGTCTCCTGGTTCGTCCAGGTGTTGTTCGCGGGCTCCGACTCGCTCGTGAGGTCGGGCGCGCCGGAGCCATCGGACCAGCCGACGACATGGCTCGGCACGCAGCCGTAGGTCGCCACGAACGCGCCCGCGGCGACGAACAACTGCGGCAGTTCGCCGTCGGCGGTCACGGCGTCGCGCCACGAACCGTGGAAGCCGCGCACGCGGCCGTGTGCCGAATCGCCGCGCAGATGGTCGATCCAATCCTGGGGCGTAGTGCCGCCGGTGTGGCCGCGCGGTGACAGCCCGACGCCGAGGTCGAGGCTTTGGTGCACGCGCAGCACGAACGGCTGGTCGATCGTGCCGCTGGCGTCGTTCGCGCGCAGTACGAACGACGCAGTGCCGAGGTCGGTGTAGGCCGGCGTCCACGACAACAGACCCCCGGCCGACAC
>VGXW01000129.1 GCA_016873195.1 Planctomycetota bacterium
CCCCGTCACCTGCCTCACCCGCATCGGCTACATGACCGGCGGTGTCGCCGCGCGCTGGGTCGACGAGGACATGGCCGACGTGTTCACGGCGCGCGCCGTGGAGTTCCTGCGCGCGAACCGGGACAAGCGCTTCTTCCTCTACTTCGCCACGCACGACGTCCATGCGCCGCGCGTGCCGCACGCACGCTTCCGCGGCAAGACGGCGATGGGCCCGCGCGGCGACGCGATCGTGCAGTTCGACGACTGCGTCGGCCGGCTGCTCTCGGCGCTCGACGAACTGGGCCTCGCCGCGAACACGCTGGTGATCCTGACCAGCGACAACGGCCCGGTCGTCAACGACGGGTACGTCGACGAGTCGGAGGAGAAGCTCGGCGACCACCGCCCCGCCGGCCCCTGGCGCGGCGGCAAGTACAGCAGCTTCGAGGGCGGCACGCGCGTGCCGTTCCTCGTGCGCTGGCCCGGCCGCGTGCGGGCCGGCGAGTCGAAGGCACTGGTGGGCCAGGTCGACCTGCTGCGTTCCCTCGCGGCGCTGACCAGCCAGCCGCTCGCGCCGGGCGATGCACCCGACAGCCAGGACCAGCTGCGCGCGCTGCTCGGCGAGGACGCGACGGGCCGCGACCACCTCGTCGCACAGGCGGGCTCGCTCGCGCTGCGTGAAGGGCACTGGAAGTTCGTGCTGGCGAGCAAGGGGGCCGCGTTCGACAAGGCGACGAAGACCGAACTCGGCAACGCGCCGGACGACCAGCTCTACGACCTCGGCGCGGACCCGGGCGAGACGGTGAACCTCGCCGCCAGACAACCGGAGCGCGCCAGGGCCATGCGCGAACGGCTGCTGGCCCTGCGCGAGGCCGGCCGACCGCGCTGACCCCCGCCTACCGCTTCGCCGCCAGCCGGTGCGCGCGCCGCGCCTTCGCCGCCTCGTAGCGCCGCCGTTCGTCGTCGGTCTCGGGCAGCACCGGCGGCACGGGCTGCGGCATCTTGGTCTCCGGGTCGAGCGACACGAACGTCAGGTACGCGGACACCACGTGCTGCCGCGCGCCGGTGGCGCGGTCCTCGCGCATCACCTTGACGCCGACCTCCATCGACGTGCGGCCCGCGTAGTTCACGGAGGCCACCAGCACCACGACCGACCCGACCGGCACCGGATTGTGGAAGTCGATCTGGTCCGCGCTCGCGGTGACGACCGGCGTGCGCGCGTGGCGGCCCGCGGCGACCGCGGCGCAGATGTCGATCCAGTGCATCACGCGGCCGCCCATCGCGTTGCCGAGCGGGTTCGCGTCGTTCGGGAACACGATCTCGGTCATCTCGACCTTGGACGCGGCGACGGGGCGGGCGGGCGGGGTCGGCGGCTCTGTGGTCATCGGGGCGGCGGACTGTAACGCGGCACCTGCGCCCGCTCAGCGCTTCTTCGCGTCGGCCTCGACCGGCACCGGCCGCAACTGCACCCTGGCCTTCGCGCCGACGAGCTGCGTCACGCCGTCGGCCAGCGCATAGACCCCGATCGGTTCCTCGTCGTCGCGGAACGGCACGCGGCGCGAGAAGCGCAGCTGCGCGTCGGCGCTGCCGAGCAGCCGGCCCTCGCGGTCCCGGACCTGGTAGAACGGGATCGGCCCGGACGGGTCGCGGATCTCGAGCCGCAACACGGCCCCGACCCGCTCGGCGCCGTCGAACACGTCCCAGCGCTGCAGCTCGACGACCTCGCGCGGCGCGAGCGGCGGAGGTGCCGGCGGCGGCCCGGCGCAGGCCGCGAGCAGCAGCAGGGCGGGAAGGGCCGGGAGTCTCATCTGTGGCGTGGCGAGGGTTCTACCAGCAGAATGCCGGCCCCACCATCGCGGAGCCAGGCCCCGCCGAGGTCGAGGTCCTTGAACACCGGCAACGACACCACGAATCGCACCTCCGGCATCGCGGCGCGCGTCGAAGCCCTCGGTTACCGGTCGCTGCGTCACGTGGACCAGGCGCTCGGCCCCTTCCACGTGCTGGTCGGCCCCAACGCGAGCGGGAAGTCCTCGTTCCTCGACGTGATCGCGTTCCTCGGCGACATCGTTCGCGTCGGCACGGAGACAGCCGTGGCCGGCGAGCCTCGCCTGGGCATCCCTCACCGCGCACCCGACGCCAGGCACCTGACCTGGATGCGCGGTGGGAACCGGATCGAACTCGCCGTCCCGTTCGGCGTGCCGGCCGAACGGGCCGCGCGCCTGAAGAACGGCGGCGGGAAGACGTGTCGCTACGAGCTCGCGCTCGACGTGCGCGAGCAGTTGCAGATCGCCGGGGAGAACCTCTGGCTCAAGCCCGCCGGCGTTGCGGCGGCCACGGCGCGGCAGCGGCTGCTGTTCCCCGAACGACCGAGCCCGCCAGAGTCGATCGTGCACGCCCCACGCAAGCACACGCCAGCAGGCTGGCGCAAGATCCTGTCGCGCGGCGAAGAGCCCGATCGCGTCACGTTCTCGTCGGAAACCTCCGGCTGGACCAACCCGTTCCGCATCGCCGCCGACAAAGCGGCCCTCGCCAGCCTGCCCGAGGACGAGGACAAGTTCCCCGTCGCGACGTGGTTCCGGCAACTGCTCGGCTCCGGCGTGCAACGCCTCGCGCTGTCGAGCGAGGACATGCGACGGCCGTGCCCACCGGGCCGCTCCCGCGGCTTCCTGCCGGATGGGTCGAACCTGCCGCTGGTCGTCCATCAGCTCGAGACGCAGCACGGGGACCGCTTCCGCGCGTGGATCCGCCACGTGCAGGAGGCGCTGCCGGAGCTCCGGGGGATCACGACGCGCGAACGCGACGAGGACCGCCACCGCTATCTCGTGCTCGCCCATGCGAACGGACTCGAAGCCCCGTCGTGGCTGGTCTCCGATGGCACTCTGCGGCTGCTGGCTCTCACCCTGCTCGCCTACGCGCCCGACGTCGCCGGCGTCTATCTCGTCGAGGAACCCGAGAACGGCATCCACCCGCGCGCCGTCGAGACCGCCTTCCAATCGCTGAGTTCGGTCTACGGCGCGCAGATCCTGCTCGCGACGCACTCCACCGTGGTGCTGAGCATGGCCGACCTCGATCAGGTGCTGTGCTTTGCGCGCACGGCGGAGGGCGAGACCGACGTGGTCCCCGGCCGCCAGCACCCACGCCTGCGCGACTGGCAGGGAGGCGTCGACCTCGGCTCGCTGCTGGCCAGCGGTGTGCTCGCATGATCGACCTCGTCTGCCTGGTCGCCGACAAGAGCATGGAGGCGGTGGTCGGTGCCGTGCTCGACCGTCCGGAGGCGCTCGGTATCCGTCCGGTCACCAGGACGCTGCTCGTCCACCCGCAGCGTGATTCGGCCTGCTTCCACGACCCGGTGCCCCAGTTGCGCGGCTACCGACGCGACGCCAGTCATGCGCTCGTGCTGCTCGACCGCCGTTCCCCGCGCCTCGACGCCGCCCTGGGCTGGCAGGGAAACGCGCCGCCACTGGAGGAACAACTGGCCGCGGTGGGCCTCTGGCAAACCGGCTCTGCCAAACCAGGGAACCCGAAGCGGGCCATCGAGTGGGCACTGCGGCAGGTGCGACGCCCCAGGTCTTCGTCGATCTACCGCGAGATCGCGGCGACGCTGGGCATCAGGGGCTGCACCGACCCTTCGTTCCGCAGATTCCAGACGACGCTGCAGGCCTGGTTCCCTCGCCCGTAGCATCCGCGCCCCCGCCCCGCCATGTTCGAACACGACCGCGCCCGCTTCCGCCAGGAACTCGACGAGATCCGCGACGCCGGCCTCTGGAAGGAGGAGCGCGTGCTGCAGGGCCCGCAGGGGGCGACGATCGCAACCAGCGGCCGGCAGGTGATCTGCCTGTGCGCCAACAACTACCTCGGCCTCGCCAACGACCCGGCCCTGCGCGCGGCGGCGAAGGCGGCGGTCGACTCGCACGGCCTCGGCCTCGCCAGCGTGCGCTTCATCTGCGGCACGCAGGACCTGCACAAGACCCTCGAGCACAAGCTCAGCGCCTTCCTCGGCACCGAGGACAGCATCCTCTACAGCTCGTGCTTCGACGCCAACGGCGGCGTGTTCGAGACGCTGACCGGCGAGCAGGACGCGATCATCAGCGACGCGCTGAACCACGCGTCGATCATCGACGGCATCCGGCTCGCCAGGGCGCAGCGCTACCGCTACGCGAACGGCGACATGCAGGAGCTCGAGCAGCACCTGATCGCCGCGCGGAGCGCGCGCAGCCGGCTGATCGTCACCGACGGCGTGTTCTCGATGGACGGCTACGTGGCGAAGCTGCCCGAGATCTGCGACCTGGCCGAGAAGCACCGGGCGATGGTGATGGTCGACGACAGCCACGCGACGGGCTTCTTCGGCCCGACCGGCCGCGGCACGCCCGAGCACCACGGCGTGCAGCACCGGATCGACCTGATCTCCAGCACGCTCGGCAAGGCGCTCGGCGGCGCCGCAGGCGGCTTCGTCGCAGGCAAGCGCGAGATCGTCGACCTGCTGCGCAACCGCAGCCGGCCCTACCTGTTCTCGAACACGCTGGCGCCCGCGATCGCCGGCGCCACGATCGCCTGCCTCGACCGGCTGGCGGCGACGACGGCGCTGCGCGACAAGCTGGCGGCCAACACGCGTTACTTCCGCGGCGCGATGACGGACGCCGGCTTCCAGATCGTGCCCGGCGAACACCCGATCTGCCCGATCATGCTCGGCGACGCGAAGCTCGCGGTCGAGATGGCGGCGCGGATGCTGCTGGAGGGCGTCTACGTGATCGGCTTCTGCTTCCCGGTCGTGCCCAAGGGCAAGGCGCGCATCCGCGTGCAGATCAGCGCCGCGCACGAACGGGCCCAGCTCGAGCACGCGGTCGCGGCGTTCGCCAAGGTGGGCCGCGAACTCGGCGTGATCGGCGCCGCGGCGGGTGCCCGATGAAGATCGACCTCGAGACCCTGCGGCGCTCGGGCCGCATCGCCGCGCGGGCGCTCGCGCACGGCCGCGGCCTGATCCGCGCCGGCGCCCGCCTCGAGGAGATCCAGTGCGCGGTCGAGGCGAAGATCCGCGAACTCGGCGGCGAGCCGGCGTTCCCGGCGCAGATGTCGCGCAACCACGTCGCCGCGCACTACTGCTCGCCGCCCGGCGACCCGACGGTGATCCAGCCTGGCGACATCGTCAAACTCGACTGCGGCGTGCACGTCGACGGCTACGTGACCGACAACGCGACCACGGTCGACCTGCGCGACGGCGAGGACTCGCTGCTCTGCGCGGCGAGCCGCATGGCGCTCGAGAACGCGATCGCCGTGATGGGCCCGGGCGCGTCGCTGACCGAGGTCGGCCGGCAGATCGAGACGACGATCGGCTCGCTGGGCTTCAAGCCGGTGCGCAACCTCTGCGGCCACGGCGTCGCGCGCTACAGCATCCACTGCGCGCCGTCGATCCCGAACTACGCCGACGGCAAGGCGGGCCGGCTGCGGCCGAACATGACGGTCGCGTGCGAGCCGTTCGCGAGCGACGGTGTGGGCATGATCGCGGTCGACGGCGTGCCCGAGGTGTTCATGCTGAAGCGCGACCTGCGGCCCAAGGACAACCTGCCGGCCGACGTGCTGCGCGCGATGGAACAGGCCCGCGGCCTGCCGTTCGCACGGCGCGATCTCGTGCGCTGGTTCGGCGCGCCCGGCAAGGCCGAGGACTGCCTGCGGCTGCTCGCGCGGAAGGGCCTCGTCGAGGAATACCCGCCGCTGTGCGAGCGGCCCGGCGTGCGCATCGCGCAGTTCGAGCACACGGTCTTCATCCACGAGGACCGCGCCGAGGTGATGACCTACCTGCCGCAGTGAGGCGCGGGCGGCGGGCTGGGGGATGGCTGCGCGGCTTGTCGTGCCATCAGGCTGATGCACGCCTGCGGCAACCGTGGTAAAACTTCGAGGCCATTCCTTTAATAGCGCTCCAGCTTGTTCAAGAACCCGAAATAGCGTGATCGCATGAAGCGTGGAGTCACAGGTCGCTTCGAAAAAACGACTTACGGCGACGAGACGGTCAGCGTCTTCGTCCCTCACGACCTTCCTCCGGAACCACCTGTCGACCTGGGGGGCGGGATCCAGGTCGATCTCGAGCGGGCCCACGTCGCCCTCGGCAGGCTCGACAGCATCTCCACCCTGCTGCCGGGGACCAACCACTTCCTCTACGCCTACGTGCGCAAGGAGGCGCTGCTCTCCTCGCAGATCGAGGGCACCCAGTCCTCCCTGTCGGACCTGCTGCTCTACGAGATCGAACAGGCTCCCGGTGTGCCGCTCGACGACGTCCTCGAGGTTTCCAACTACGTCGCGGCGATGCAGCACGGCCTCGCCCGCCTTCGCGGCGGGTTCCCGTTCTGCAACCGCCTGATCTGCGAGATCCACCAGCACCTGCTCGCCAAGGGGCGCGGCAACGAGAAGCAACCTGGCGAGTTCCGCCGCAGTCAGAACTGGATCGGTGGCACACGCCCGGGCAACGCGAGATTCGTGCCGCCCCCCGCGGACCTGCTGCCCGACTGTCTCGGTGCACTCGAGATCTTCCTGAACCGCACCGACGATGGGCTGCCCACGTTGGTCCGCGCCGCACTGGCGCACGTGCAGTTCGAGACCATCCACCCGTTCCTGGACGGCAACGGCCGCGTAGGCCGCCTGCTGATCACCTTCCTGCTCTGCCACGCCGGGATCCTGCGCGAGCCGCTGCTCTACCTGAGCCTCTACTTCAAGCAGCATCGCGACGACTACTACCGGCTGCTCGACCAGGTCCGCCGCGAAGGCGACTGGGAAGCGTGGCTCGCCTTCTTCCTCGATGGCGTCGCGCGAACCGCGAACGGTGCCGTCGACTCGGCGCGCAGACTCCACGCGCTGTTCGACGCGGACCACAAGAGGCTGCAGCAACAAGGGCGCCGGGCCGGATCGGCACTGCGCGTGCACGAGGCCCTGAAGCGCCGGCCGGTGATCACCCTGCACGAGGTCGCGAAGTCCACGCAGCTCACGTTCCCGACGGCGAGCCACGGCATGCAGGTACTGGCCGATCTCGGCATCGCGCGCGAGGTCACCGGCAAGCGCCGCAACCGCGTCTTCACCTACGGCGCGTACCTCGACGTGCTCGACGAGGGAACCGAGACGCCCTGAGTGCGGGCCGTGCAAGCTGATGGACCAGTGGGTCTACAGCGCGGCCGACGTCGTCGCGGGCTACCCGACGCTGCTGCTGCTCGACGCCGACGGCAACGAACTGCGCCGCGCGGTCGGCTGCCGCGGCGTCGCCGAACTCGTGCAGTTCCTCGGCGAGCAGCGCTGGCTGCTGCGGGCCCGCGGCACGCGCGGGCCGGACGGCTCAGCCTCAACCACCGCCGCCCTTGCCCTTCGGCGGCACGCTGCAGGACGCGGCCTTCTTGGCGCCGCGGGCGTCGGCGACGATGCGCTCGGCGAGCCGGTCGGCCGCGTCGCTCGGCGGGATGCGTTCCTGCTTGCTGATCGTCCAGAGCTCCTCGAGCGCCTGCGGAATGCGCTCGATCTTCGCGAGCGCGACCTTCTCGTCGTAGCCGCCGGGATGGAACTCGACGGAGACGTTGATGATGCCGCCCGCGTTGATGACGTAGTCGGGCGCGTAGAGGATGTCGCGGTCCGCGAGCAGCTTGCCGTGGCGCGGTTCGAGCAGCAGGTTGTTGGCGCCGCCGGCGACGATCTTCGCCTGCAGGTTCGGGATCGTCTGGTCGTCGAGCACGGCGCCGAGGGCGCACGGCGCGAACACGTCGCACGGCATCGTCAGGATCTCGTGCTCGGTGGCGGGCAGCACGCCGAGGCCCTGCAGCCAGGCCACGCGGTCCTGGTTCTTGTCGGCGGCGTGGACCCTGGCGCCCGCCTCGACGAGGCGCCTGGCCAGTGCGGAGCCGACCGCGCCGGCGCCCTGGATCGCGACCGTGCGGCCCTTGCAGCCGTCGCTGCCGAACCGCCACTTCAGCGCCGCGCGGAGGCCGAGGAACACGCCGTAGGCGGTGTAGGGCGACGGGTTGCCGCTGCCGCCGTCCTTGCGTTCGAGACCGACGACGTGCTTCGTCGCGCGGCGCACGATCTCGAGGTCGGCGACCGAGGTGTTGACGTCCTCGGCGGTGATGTACTTGCCGCCCAGCGCGTCGACGAACCGCCCCATCGCGAGGTAGAGCGCCTCGGACTTGTGCTGCTTCGGGTCGCCGAGGATCACCGCCTTGCCGCCGCCGAGGCCGGTGTGCGCGACCGCGGACTTGAAGGTCATGCCGCGGCTCAGGCGCTTCACGTCGAACAGCGCCTCGTCCTCGGTCGCGTAGGGCCACATGCGCAGGCCGCCGAGCGACGGGCCCAGCGTCGTGTCGTGCACGGCGACGATCGCGCGCAGGCCGGACTTCGGATCGACGCCGCGCACCACGCGTTCGTAGCCGGGAACGGGGATGTCGGAGATCTGGAGGGTGTCGGTCACGGGTTCCGGAGGGATTGCCGTCGGGAAGGGGCGAGCATGGTAGCGGGCACGGCCGGGCGTGCCATGGCGCAAGGTGCGGAGAGTGTGGAGAGGCGGGCGGAACGGACGCGAGCGTGGGTCGACGCGGAGCGGGGCCGAGGACTACGATGCGCGCCCGCGGCGAGCCGGCTCGCGCCCGCCGGAGCGAAGCCGCGCGAAGGAGGCCCCGTGCCGATGCGTCTGTGCGCGTTCGTCATCGTCGGGGTCGCGATCGTCGTGCTGCTCGCCGTGGCTCTGTTCGGCAGCGGCGTGAGCGCGCCGAAGGACGCGGCACCCGGCGCGGATCCGGGCCGGGCTGTGCCGGTGCCGGCGCCGGCAGATGTGCCCGCGAGCGCGGAGCCGGCCCCCGTTGTGCCGAGTGCACCATCCCCCGCCGAGCCATCACCAACGCGCACTGCGGTCGCGGCGCGCTGGAACCCCGACGACCCGGTCGGCGTGCTGCTGACGGGGTCGGTGCGGTGGAACGACGGCCGGGCAGCCGCCGAGGCCAGCGTCGGCCTGCGGCGCGGCAAGGACTTCCGCAGCGGCAGCAGCAGCAAGGACGGCAGCTACGCGGTCGTGGGACTGGCGCCGGGCGAGTGGAGTCTGACCGTGCGCGCCGACGGCGCGGTCGATCGCGAGGAAACGGTGACGTTCGACGACCTCGCCGAGCAGCGCCGCGACCTCGTGCTCGACCCGTCGTTCGCCGTGAAGGTCCGGATCGTCACCGCCGACGGCCAGGACGGTACGCGCGCGCTGCGCGTGGCGGCGCCGTTCCTCGGCGACCTCTACGTGGTGGGCCGGCGCGAACGCTTCCCCGAGCGCCTCGCCCCCACCGACTACGGAGCAGTGTTCCTCGGCGACGCGAAGTGGGACCGGGTGATGAACCCGGTCGACGGCGCGGCGGGCACCCTGTTCTTCGCCGAGCCGCCGCCCGCGCACGCGGCCCTGCTGCTGCGCCACGTCGTCGTCGACCAACAGCTCGTGCAACCGCGCCAGGCCGAGGTGGAGTTCGTGGTGGACCCCGAGGCGGTGAAGAAGCTGTGCGGCCGCGCGACCGTGCGCGTGCTCGACGAAGCGACCGGAGCTCCGCTCGCGGACGCAAGCGTGATGCTCGGCAAGGGGGGCGGGCTGGGCACGCCGGTCGGCGCCGACGGCCACGCCACCATCGAGGGGCTTTCGCCGGGTTACCTGCGCAGCAGCATCACCGCCAAGGACCACGAGAACTTCTACACGACGCTGTTCGTCGACGCGGGCCAGACGCTCGACCTCGGCGAGGTGCGGCTCGGTGCCTCGCTGCCGCTCCGAGGCGTGGTGCTCGACGCCGACGGCAAACCGGCCGCCGCGTCGCTGTCGTGGACCGAACTCAAGTGGCATCGCACGTCGCGTTCGTTCGCGTCGAACCGCAGCGCCCGCACGGAGGCCGACGGCACGTTCTCGCTGTGGGGCACCGGACGGGGACTGATCGCCGTGCGCGCGCGCGGCCAGGACGGCAAGATCGCGATGGGCGTGTTCGAGAACCCGCCGCCGCAACCGATCGAGCTGCGGCTCGTGCCTGGCGCGGAGTGCACGGTGAGCCGGCCGCCGGATCCGACCAAGGCCTACACGGTGACGTTCTACGACGCGCGGCGGCGCGGGCTCACCGCGGTGACGCTCGAGCCGCGCAGCCCGAAGACGACGGTGTCGCTGCCGCCCGGCGACTACACGTTCGAGGTGCACGACGAGCGGGAACGGCTCGTGCAGAGCGGCTCGCTGCAGTTCGGTCCTACGCCTTGCGCGCTGGAGATCCGATGACCGCGCCCTCGCCTGCGGTGCGCGCGCTGCAGATCCTCGCCGGCCTGCTCGCGGTTGCGATCGCCGTGCTGTTCGTGCTGTGGCTGCGGCAGGAGCCCTTGGCGCCAGCACCGCCGCCGGGTGCGGAGGCGCAGGCGAAGCCGGCCGGAACCGCGCCCGGCGCGGCCGCGGACTTGGGGCAGGCGCCACCCGGCGGCGCGGGGATCCAGGCGGCGGAACGGCTGCCTCCACCACCCACCGAAGCACAGACCTCGGCGCTGCTCTACGGCAGCGTGGCGAGTGCCGATGGCACGATGGTGAAGCAGGGGTTCCTGTGGCTCTACCGCGACGGCGCCCAAGTCGGCTCCGAGTCGCTGGCGCGCGGCACGTTCGCGTTCGCGGGACTGCCGCCCGGTGCCTACCGCATGCAAGGCCGCATCGCCGACGAACTGCCGCTGCTTCGCGATGTGCAGGTGCAAACGCCGAAGACGCGGCTCGACCTGCGGCTCGACGCACGCTGGCTGCTCGCCGTGAACGCGGTGACGCCCGATGGCGCGCCGTTCCTCGAGGCGGTAGGGAAGGTCGCCCCGCGCATGGACGTGTTCCGCGGGCTGCGCGCTGCAGCGTTCCGTGAGGCGCTGCCGGGCGACCTGCCGCCGTCGAACCTCGCCGAGCCCGAACAGGGCCTCGGCAGCTTCCGCGGCTCCGACCCGTTCCGCGATCGTGCCGCCCTGCCGAAGCAGACGGTCGGTGTGCTGACGCTGCCACCCGGCGAGCCCGTGCACGTGGCGCTGATGCTGCGCAACGTGATCGTCGCGCAGCAGGCGGTGCCCGCGGGCCAGCCCGAGGTCACGTTCACGCTCGCGACCGATGCGCTCGTGCAGAAGCTCGCGACCGCGCGCTTGCGGTGCGTGGATCCGAAGGGCGCTCCGGTCGCCGGCGCGAGAGTGGCAATGAACGACGCGCAGACCGGCGGTGGCGGCCGGCCGACCGGCGCCGACGGCCGCATCGTGCTGGATCAGTTGAAACCCGGCCGCCTCGACCTCGAGATCTTCCACAAGGACCTGCGCGGACCACCCGTGCAGATCGACGTCGCCGCCGGCGTGGACCTCGACCTCGGCGACGTGACCTTGATGCCCAGCGTGAAGCTGGAGCTGGCGCTCGACGAGTTCGGCGGCGCGGGCTCGGTGCGCGTGCGCTGGCTCGGCGTGCCGAACCGCGCGGGCTGGCGCGGCGACGAGCACTACTACAGCGCGGAGAACGGCACGCGGCAGACGCTGTCGTTGTTCCCGGGGCGCCACGCGCTGTTCGCACGCGGAAAGGCGGGCGTGGCCCTGCTCGAGGTCGACACCATGTCCCTGCCGCCGCAACCGCTGCGCCTGCAACTGCAACGCGGTGCGAAGCTGCGGGTCGACTGCCGCGCCGGGCCGGGCGTGGTCCAGCTCGAGCTGCGCACGCAGGCCAGCGTCGTCGTGCACGAGCGAGAACTGTCGGGCCAGAAGGACTACGAGCTCGAACTGCCGCCCGGCGACTACGTCGCGACGATCACCACCCCGGGCCACCCACCCACCCAGCGCACCGTGTCCCTCGGCCCCGCCGGCACCACGCTGACGGTGCCGTGACCGCGCCAACCCACCTCACGGTGATGCGGACCCCATCCGGAATCCGCCTGGTGAGGACGGTTTATCCGGACAAACTGCCCTCATCGTGAGGATCAACAAGCGCCTGCTCGAACTCGACCTGCCGGCGGGGCGCTCCGCGTTCCTGTGGGGACCGCGCAAGGTGGGCAAGACCCACTGGCTGCGCCACCAGTCGCGACGATCGTGACCCCGGGCCGCCCACGCAGCGCACCGCGACCCTCGGCCCAGACGGCGCGACGCCGACCGTGCCGTAGCCCCCCCAAGAGCCACTCGGCACGCGGTTCCTCTGCCCTCTTCGGCCCAGTGGGCGCGCTGGCACCCGCGTGGAGAATTCCGCGTATGCTCCCCGCCACCACGCGCTCCATCCTCGCCGCAGCACTGCCCGCCGCCGGCCTGCTCGCGCAGGCGACGCTGCAGGTGACCGCGCTGCAGCAAGTGACCTGCGAAGCGCACGACTACGCGAGCACCCTGCAGCGCGCCGTCACGCCCGCCGGCCCCGTGCCCGGGGGCATCCTGCAGTTGCAGACGCACAGCGGCAGCGCGATGGCGCACCTGAGTTCGCGGCCGATGACCGGCCTCGGCGCCGGCATGGCCGGC
>VGXW01000130.1 GCA_016873195.1 Planctomycetota bacterium
CCGAGAACGTCTGGCCCGAATACCCGCGGCCGACGCTCGCCCGCGCGGCCTGGCAGAACCTGAACGGGCTCTGGGACTACACGATCACCGCCGGTGACGCCGGCCTGCCCCCGCAGTTCGACGGCCGGATCCTCGTGCCTTTCCCGCTCGAGTCGTCGCTGTCCGGCGTCGGCCGCCGCCTGCTGCCCGAGCAGCGGCTCTGGTACCGGTGCACGTTCACGCTGCCGCAGGACCGCACCTGGCAGGGCAAGAACGTCATGCTGCACTTCGACGCGGTCGACTGGGAGACCGAGGTCTGGGTCGACGGCAACCAGCTCGGTCTGCACCGCGGCGGCTACGACCGGTTCTCGTTCGACGTCACCTCGGCACTCGCGGACAGCGACGAGCACGTGCTGCTGGTCGCGGTGCGCGACCCGAGCGACGCGGGGCCGCAGCCGCGCGGCAAGCAGGTCCGCAAGCCCGGCGGCATCTGGTACACGCCGTGCTCGGGCATCTGGCAGACGGTCTGGCTCGAGCCGGTGCCGGCGACGCGCGTGCTGGGTCTGCGCACGGCGACGCTCGCCGACGGCCAGGTGCGCTGCGAGGTCGACGTCGCCGGCGCGCAGCTCGGCGACCGCTGGCGGATCACGCGGCCGCTGGGCGGCGACACCAAGAAGGACGAAGCGCCGGTCGGCACGGCGATCCAGTTCGCGGTGGCCGAAGCGTGGCGGCCCGGCCGCCCGGCGCTGCAGGAGGTCACGATCGAGCTGCTGCGCAACGCCGAGGTGATCGACGAGGTCGACACGCAGATCGCGCGCCGGCACCTGTCGGTCGGCGTGGACGAAGCCGGCACCACGCGCCTGTTGCTGAACGGCGAGCCGCTGTTCCAGTACGGGCCGCTGGACCAGGGCTTCTGGCCCGACGGCATCTACACGCCGCCGTCGCACGCGGCTCAGTGCGCCGACCTCGACGCGATCGCGGCGATGGGCTGCAACATGCTGCGCAAACACGTCAAGGTCGAGAACGAGCTCTACTACCACGAGTGCGACCGGCGCGGCATCCTGGTCTGGCAGGACGTACCCTCGGGCGAGGCGCAGAAGGAACCGGCGAACTTCGCGCGCGAACTGCAGGCGCTGGTGGCGACGCGCCGCCAGCACCCGTCGATCGTGCTGTGGGTCGTGTTCAACGAGGGCTGGGGCCAGCACGACACGGCGAAGTACGTCGACCTCGTGCGGCAACAGGATCCGACGCGCTGGATCGGCAACGCGAGCGGCTGGACCGACGCGAAGTGCGGCGACGTGATCGACGTGCACAGCTATCCGGGGCCGGCGATGGCGCCGCCCGAGCCGCTGCGCGCCTCGGTGCTCGGCGAGTTCGGCGGGCTCGGCTTGCCGCTCGCGGGCCACACGTGGGTCGACAAGGACGGCTGGGGCTACGTGAGCTACCCCGACCAGAAGGCGCTGACCGACGCCTACGTGGCGCTGCTCGGCAGGCTGCGACCGCTGCTCGCGCGCGGCCTCTGCGCGGCGGTCTACACACAGACGACGGACGTCGAGATCGAGTGCAACGGCTGGCTGACCTACGACCGCGCGGTGGTGAAGATCGACCCGGCGCGCGCGTTCGCGGCGGCGCAGGCGCTCTACGCGCCGGTCGGCAGCGTGCGCGTCGTGGTGCCGACGGCCGAGTCGGCGCCGCAGACCTGGAAGTGGACGACGCAGGAGCCGGCCGGCGACTGGTTCGCGCCCGGCTACGACGACTCGCGGTGGTCGTCGGGCAGCAGCGGTTTCGGCACCGCGGGCACGCCGGGCGCGCGGGTCGGCACGAAGTGGGACACCGAGGCGATCTGGCTCAGGCGCACGATCGAGATCCCGCCGGGCACGCTGCACGAGCCCACGTGGTGCATCCACCACGACGAGGACGTCGTCGGCTACGTCGACGGCGAACTGGTCTTCGAGCTGAAGGGCTACACGACGGGCTACGTGCTCGTGCCGATGGCGAAGGCGCTGTCGCCGGGCAAGCACGTGCTCGCGGTTCGCTGCCGGCAGACCGGCGGCGGGCAGTACATCGACGTCGGCATCAGCGAAAAGGTGCCGCCGGGCGCGGGGCCGAAGTAGGCGGTCGCGGCGCCGCGCTGCGGCGTCCGGCGACTCAGAAGGTCGTCAGCGACGCGAGGTTCGTGAACTGGCCCGCGGTGCCGCCGAGCGGCAGCACGAGCCCCTGGCCGTGGATCAGCACCGCGCGCAGCGTCGGATCGTTCGGGATCGCGAACGGGAAACCCGCCGGCGTCGCGCCGAGCCCGACCAGGAACGCCGACTGCCCGAGCAGCAGGTTGCCGTAGGGCTCGACCAGCAGGTTGCCCGTGTCGAGTGCGACGGCGAACCACGTGAGCGACGGTTGCGGCATCGCCAGCGACCAGACGACGGTCGTCCCGATCTGCGGGGAGCCGATCACAGCGAGCCGCGCCTCGGCGAACTCGTCGGCGCCGAAGTCGAGCCGCGCGCCGTCGCCCCCGGAGCCGTCGAGGTCGCCGTCGATCTGCCGGGGGTTGCCGTCCAGGTCGACCGCCGCGACCGGCAGCAGGTGCGCGTTCGGCACCTCGTCGATGCACGGCGACGACGGCAGCAGGTGGTAGTCCGTCGCGCTCGCGAACTTCGGGTCCAGGGTGATGCTGTTGCCGCCGGGGGTCACGCCGGAGTAGTCGGGCGAGTTGTTCCAGACGTCGTCCCAGTCGCTGTCGACGATGCCCGTGCCGGTCGAACTGCGGTAGATGCCTGCACCCGCGTTGGCGGCGACGATGTTGCCGCGCATCGTGACGTTCGCCGTGCCGTCGACGTAGACGCCGCCGCCGTAGCGCCAGTTGCCGCCGGTCAGCACGTTGCCGGCGATCGTGTTGTTGTGCAGCGTGGCCGTGCCGCCGCTCGGGACCGCGACGCCGCCGCCGTAGTTCCAGCTGGTCGTCGCGTTCGTGTTGCCGGCGATGAGGTTGCTCGCGAGCAGCGCCGTGCCCGCGACGTAGACGCCGCCGCCGTGACCGCGGCCGCCGCTCACCGCGGCCGGGCTCAGATTGCGGTTGTCGTGCACGTGGTTGCCGATCAGGTCGGCGCGCGCGCCCGAAGCGACGTGGACGCCGGCGCCGTAGTTCCACGAGCCGTTGCGCAGCTCGTTGCCGTCGATCTCGTTGCGCTGCAGCAGCGGATTGGCGGCGCCGCCGCTGACGTAGACCCCGCCGCCGTAGTTCCACGTCGTGCCGTCGATCGCATTGCCGGTGATGCGGCAGTCGCGGATGGTCGGCGAACCGCCGCTGATGCTGATGCCGGCACCGCGGCCGCTCGAACCGAGGAAACCGTTGCTGATCGTGAAACCCGCGAGCACGGTCGCGCGCGTGAGCCCGCTGCCGAACGCGACCACGGTGCCGCCGGCGCCGCCGTCGATCGTGGTCGCGGCGGCACCCTGTTCGCCGACGAGCCGGATGCCGTCGACCGCCGGCCAGGTGAGCCGCTCGGCGTAGGTGCCCGGGGCGACGAGGACGGTCGCGTTGGCCGGCGCTGCGGCGAGCGCGGCGGCGATGGTCGGGTACTGGCTCGGCACGAGCAGGGCCTGCGCGGCAGCGGCCGGAGCGAGCGACAGGGCGAGCAGGAACGCGAACGGGACAGCGGCGAGCGAACTGCGCGGGCGCATGGGTCTCCGAGGTGTGGGGCGGTGCGACAGGCGACAACGGCCAGTCTATCCGATCGCTGCGGCGTGCGGCGGGACGGGCGCCGCGCTGGCGCCCACCTACCGCGCTGGCTCGACCGCAATCACCCGGCCGCACCGCGGCGGCAGTTCCACGGCGTAGTGGCCCTCGTGCACGCCGAGGTCCTGCCCGCTCCAGAAGTCGACGAGCCGGTGCGGCTTCGCCAACTCGAGCCCGGCCGACCAGGGGCCTTCGTCCCACCGCAGGAACACGTGCAGCTCGCGGCCGCCGCCGCGGTCGATCACACCGTGCTGCAGTGCTGCGTCGAACCGCGCCGCGACGCCGCGCTGCTGCAGCGCGCGCCGCAGCAATGCGCGCCGCGCCTCGCTCAGGCGGCCCAGGTCGTCGCCGGACAGCAGCAGACCGCCGGTCGCGAGCAGCAGCGAGGCGTGGAACGAGACCTCGCCTTCGGGCAGCGGTTCGGCGACGAGCAGGCAGTCGGGGTCGTTCCACCAGAGCTTGCCGTTCTGCCAGCTGCGCAGCAGGTTCTCGCGCCCGGTGCGCGCGAACGCTTCCCACGAGCGGTCGACGTCCATCGAACTGCGCGAGCCGTCGACGAGGCCGAGCGACGGCCACAGCGGGTGATTGCAGCCCAGCACGAATGCATCGCCGGCGCCGCGCCGGATCGCCGCCATGCCGCGGCGGTAGGCCTCGATCCGCGTCGCGTTCGGGTCGTGGAAGCGGCCGCCGCGGATCGCGCCCCAGTAGTTCGCGTCGAGTTTGAAGTAGCCGCAGCCCCAGTCCTCGCGCAGCGTGCGGAACAGCGTCTCGAAGTGCTGCTGCACTTCCGGGTGCGTGCCGTCGAGGCAGTACCACGGCGCCATGCGCCAGCCGCCGAAGCCTACGGTGTCGCTGCGCAGGGGCTTTCCGTCGGGGCCCTGCACGAACCAACCGGGATGCTCGGCGAACAGCCGCGATTGCGCGTCGGCGATGAACGGCGCGACCCAGATCGCCGGCACGAAGCCCCGGTCGCGGATCGCGCGCAGCACGGCCTTCACGTCGCCGCCGAACGCCGCGCCGGTCTCGAGCCAGTCGCCCATGTGCGGCTGGTAACCGTCGTCGATCTGCACGTAGCGCAGCTGCGGCAGCTCCTTGGCCAGCACGTCGAGGTTGCGCGCGACGTCGGCGGCGGTGACCTGCGGGCCGAAGCAGTACCACGAACACCAGCCGGCCGGCGGTTCCGGCGGCAGCTGCACGGCGTTGTTCTTGGCAACGTCCTCGGCGAGGCCGTCGAGCAGTTCGTTGCGGTCGGCGCCGAGCGCGAGCCAGAGCGGCTCGAGTTCGAGGGTGCCGCCGGGTGCGACCTCGACGTCTTCGCAGTCGAGCACGATCTGCAGGCGTTCCTTGTTGAAGTCGATGCGGCCGACGAAGCGTTTGCAGGTCATGAAGCCGAGCAGCAGCGACTGCTGCGGATCCGACAGCAGCAGCATGCCGTAGACGCTGCGCAGGCCCGCGGGCTCGGGCAGCCGGTAGTGGCCGCGGTCGGTGTAGGGCTCGAGGTCGATCGGGCTCGCGAGCGTGCCGGCGGTCTGGCTCAGCATCTGGAAGCCCTCGCCGTAGACCGCAGTGGCGCCGGCGAGGCCGTGCGGCAGCGAAGCGAGCACGACCTCGTGCACGCGGACGGGGGTGCTGGTGTTGTTCTTGAACGTGGCGGACTTCGCTTGCCGGAGGCACGTCGGAAGGCCTCCCATCACGCCTAGGCCCGTGAAGGTCAACTCCAGGCCGGCCGACTTGCCGTAGATGCGGAGCGCGCGCACCTCGCTCGCGAGGATCGCATCGTGCAGGGCGGTGAGCGGACTCACGGGCGGCGGCTCTTGTGCGGCGAGCGCGGCCGTGACGAAGAACACGACGCCGGCGAACGAGGGGCGCATGCGCGCATTGTGGCGCGGCGGCGGCGTCGCGGCAGCCGCGGGACTCACTTCCCCGGCGCCGTGCTCTCGCTGCGCCGCAGGGGATCCGCGCCTCCGCCGCGCAGGCTGCGCCTGCGGCCGGCGGGCGCGGTCACAAGAGCCCGAGGGCCACGCAGACCGCGTTGCTCGTGTGGAAGCCGGGGCCGGGGCCGGTCATCATCGGCGCGGCCTGGCCGTAGAGCACGACGCCGACGTAGGTCGGGTCGTTCGGCACGGGCAGCTGGGGCGTCGCGAGCCCGCTCGCCACGGCCGACAGGTTGGTCACGATCGGGCTGCCGAACTGCAGGTAGAGGCTGCAGCCGGGCAGGCCGTAGGGCGCGAGCCCGAGGCCGTTCGGGTCGGGTTGGAAGCCGAACAGCCAGAAGTTGAACAGCGAGTTCGGCTGGATGTTCGTCGTGCGGAAGTCGATCGTCGTGCCGATCAGCGGCCGCGCAGCGAGCCCGAGCACCGGGGCGCCCGGTTGGCCGCAACCCGCGCCGAAGGTCGTCCAGTTCGCGTAGCCCGACAGCGGCGTGAAGTGGAACTCGAGGCTCTGCTTGTGCACGGCCGGCGCGAGCGTCGCTGCCCAGCTCTCGCGCTGGAACTGCACGTTCGTCATCGTGAAGGCCCCGGTCACGTAGCTCAGCGGCTGCGGCGAGGTGTTGTCGACCATCGGGTGCAACGGCCCCGGGTTGGGCCCGTTCGTCGTCGGCGGCACCTGGATCGCGACGCCCCAGGTGCCCGCGGGCAGGTTGATCGGCGGATTGAAGACGATCGGCGAGTCCGTGTGCGGCTGGTTGACGGTCAGCGTGCCGGTGCCGAGCGTGCCCCATCCGGTCGGGCTCAGTTCGTTGCCGATCCAACTCGCGCCGGGCCAGATCATGAACGTCACCGTCGTCGTCGCGCCGACCTGGTTGGGGCTCGTCACGGTGGTGCCGTTGCCGAGGTTGACCAGGCCGCCCGCGTCGTAGAGGTCGAGGTCGATGCGCGAGAAGTCGACGGGGACGGCGATCTGCAGGTCGAACAGGAAGGAGAACCCCGGGTAGTTCGGCCCGGGGCTGTTCGGGTAGTTGGGGTGCCCGTAGAGGCTGCCGCCGGCGAACGGGTTCATCGTCGCGAGCGTCGTCAGCGGGGCGGCACCGGCGTTGCACGTGGCCTGGGCGATCACGGTGGCGCCGAGGGCGAGGAACGCAGCGAGCGGGGGCAGGATGTGCATGGCGTCGGATGGGACAGGGTCGAGACGGAGGCCCGCGGCGCGCGGACGAGGGCATGGCATGCGCGCCATTGGGCACCGCGCATGGTATCGCAGGGTCGCGCGCTGCAAAGACCCCCGGGGGGCGTGAGGCGCGGCGCGAGCCAGTTCGTTTGCGGCTCGGCAGTGGAGCCGCGGATACCATGCGCCGGTTGCGGCGGGCGTTCCGGCGCCGCGACCCAGACATGGAGTTCCTGTTCTTCCTGGTCCTCTGCGCCGTCGTCCTCGTCTTCGTCGGCGCGATCCAGGGCATGATCGCGGCGAGACGCGCCGCCGCGTTGCTGCGCCGGATCGAGAAGCTGGAGGGGGAGTTGCGCTCGCTGCACGCGGAACGGCGCCGCGCCGGGCGGGATCCTGAACCGGACGAGGCCCCGGCGGTGGTGCGAGAGCCGCCGCCGGTGCGCGTGGCCGTGCCGCCGCCGTTGCCGGCGCGGCCGTCGCCGCCGCCGGCCGCACCCGAACCGCTGCCCCCCGTCGAGCCGCTGCCGGCGAAAACCGGCGCGCCTGCACCGGCGCCCGGGCTGCCGGAATCCGCCGCGCCGCGTCGGCCAGCTCCCCAGCCGCGCGAACCCGCAGCGGCTCCCGCGGCGCCCGCGGCGCCCGCGGCCCCGGCGCGCCCCGCACCCGACACGTTCCAGGGCGTCGAGAAGGCGCTCGGCCAGCGCTGGCTCGTGTGGGCCGGCGTCGGCCTCCTGTTCCTCGGCATCGCGTTCTTCCTGAAGTACGCCTACGACCAGGACTGGCTCGGCCGGCTGTTCGGTCCGCGCCTGCGCGTGGCCACGGCCGCGGCCGCGGCGCTCGGGCTCGCCGCGGCGGGCTGGCGCAGCCTGCGGGCCGGCATGCCCGCACTCGGGCAGGCGCTGCTCGGCGGCGGCCACGCGCTGCTCTACCTGACGATCTTCGCCGCGTTCCAGCCAGCGCTGCTGGTCGTCGACGTGCCGCTGCTCGGGCCGACGACCGCGTTCGTGCTGATGGTGCTGCTCACGGCGGCGGGCCTCGCCGCGGCGGTGCGCCTCGACGCGATCGCGATGGCGTTCCTCGCCGTGCTCGGCGGCTTCGCCGCGCCCGTGCTGGTCAGCACCGGCCGCGACGCGCGCGACGTGCTGTTCGCCTACCTGCTGCTGCTCGACCTCGGCGTGTTCGGCGTCGCCGCGGTGCGCCGCTGGCGCGCGCTCGACCTGCTCGCGTTCGCCGGCACCGCCGTGCTGTTCGCCGGCTGGTACGCGAAGTGGCGGCACGCGCACCCAGAGCCCGATCCGGCGCTCGCGTGGCTGCTCGCGTTCCACCTCGTGTTCCTGCTGCTGCCGTTCCTGCACCACTGGCGGCACCGCACGGCGGTGACCGTGGAGCGCTTCGCGCTGGCGCTCGCGAACCTCGCGTGGAGCTTCGGCTGCGCGGCGTGGATGCTGCGCGAAGCGGTGCCTCGCCTGCTCGCCCTGTCCTGCCTCGCCCTGGCCCCGCTCTACCTCGGGCTCGGCCTCCTGGTCGCGAGGCGCGTCGGCGACGACCGCCGCACGCGCGACGGTTTCTTCGTGCTCGCCGCACTGCTGCTGACGCTCGGGCTGTTCTACCTGCTGCCCGTGAACGGCATCACGACGGCCTGGTTCGCCGAGGCCGCGGCACTGCTCTGGCTCGGCTACCGCCACGCGAACGTCACGACGCGCTGGGCAGCGGCCGCGGTGCTGCTCGCGGGACTGCTGCGCACGCTGTTCGTCCACCTGCCCGATGCCGACCGCGCCGCGGCGCTCGTCGCCAACGGCTGGTTCGCGCAGCTCGGCGTCGCGGGCCTCGGGCTCGCGGCCTTCGGCTGGATCCACCGGCTCTTCGCCGCAACCGCGGTGGAACGGCGCCTCGCGTGCGGGACCGGCATCGCCGCCGGCTACTGGTTGCTGGCTGCGGGCAGCCTCGAGATCCTGCGCCACGAGGCCGGCCACGCCGGGGCCTGGACGGCCGTCGCGCCCGCGGTCGCGATCGCCTGGTTGCAGGTCCTCGGCGCGCTCGGCTTCTTCGCCTGGGCCGTGAACTGGCGCGCGCGCGCGAGCTACCTCGCCGCCTGCCTGCCGCTGCTCGTCGCGGCGATCGAGGTGGTCGTGGCCTACGAGGGGTATCCGGCGGACGCGTGGCCCGCGCTGAACGGCGCCTGCGTCGCCGGTCTCGCGGTCGTCGGCTCGCTCGGGCTCGGCGGCTGGCTCGCGCCGCGCTTCGGCGCGGATCCTGACGCGCGGGCCGCGCTGTTCGGGATCACGCAGTTCGCGGCGACGGCGCTCGCGACGATCGAGACGGCGGCATTCGTGCAGCGCTCCGCCGAGCCCGGGCCGGGCACGATGGCGCACGCGCTCGGCTGGGTCTGGCTCGCCTGCGCGGTGGGCGGCGGGGCGCTGGCCGTGGGGTGGCAGAGCCTGCGCGTGCTGGTGCTCGCGATGCTGCCGCTGGGTCTCGCCGCCGGCGCCGGCTTCCTGCTGTTCGCGCAGCCGCACGATCCCTACCCGCTGATCGCCAACGGGCGTTTCGTGTTCGCCGCGCTGACGAGCGCCGTGGTCGCGGGTGCCGGCGCGGGGCTGCGGCGGTTGCAGCGCCCGGCGGCCGGCGATCACGCGGCGGCCGCGGCGCTCGCGCTGCTGCTGGCGTGGTCGTGCTGCGAGTCGGTGGTCTGGAGTGCGGCGAGCTACCGTGGACCAGCGGCCGGCGGCTGGACGGTCTTCCTGCTCGGTGCGACCGCGGTGCTGGGCGCGGCGGGCGGCTGCTGGCGATGGCGCGCGACGGGCAACCGGAGCCTGCGCGCGGTGGCGCTGCTCGCGCTCGCGCTGGCGCAGGTGCTGCCGCTCTGCGCCTACGCCACGGCGTGGGACGCGGCGTGGATGTTCCTGAACCTGCGCGGCGCGCTGGTCGCCGCCGCGGTCGCGACGGCCCTGCTGTGGGCCCGCTTCGATGCGCCGCTGCGCTTGCTGCGGTGGGCCGCGTTCGCCGTGGCCCTCGTCGGGCTCACGGCCGAGCCGGTGACCTGGCTGCTCGACCACGTCGCTGACCGCGCCGAGGCCGAACGGTCGGCGCTGTTCTCGGTCACGGTCGTCTGGGCCGTCGTCGCGATCGGGGCACTCGTCGACGGTTTCCGCCGCAACCGCCGCCCCGTGCGGCTCGTCGCGCTCGCGCTGTTCGCGCTGACGGCGGCGAAGCTGCTGCTGCTCGACATGTCGGGCGCGCAGCAGCTCTACCGCATCCTCGCGTTCGTGCTGACGGGGCTCGTGTTCGTCGCCGCGTCGTGGCTCTATCACCGGGCCGAACGGCGCCTGCTGGCGAAGCGGGCGTGACGCGGGCGGGTGCGAGCCGGCCAGCCGCGCGGCGGATCGGGTAGCATCCTGGCATGAGGATCCCGCCGCGCCACGCCGTCCGTCTGGCCCTCGGCATCGCCGCCGCCGCGCCGCTCGCCGCGCAGCAGTGGCAGTTCGGCACGGAGATCACGGCGCGCAACGGCGCGGGGCTCGCGTTCGACGTCGCGCGCGGCCGCAGCGTGCTGTTCGGCGGTTGGACGTCGAGCGCGGTCACCGACGAGACCTGGCTGTTCGACGGGAGCCGCTGGCAGCTCGCCGCGCCCGTGCATCGTCCCTCCCCGCGCCATCTCGCGGCGCTCGCCTTCGACAGCCAACGCGGTCGCACGGTCTTGTTCGGCGGGGTGAGCGGCACCTTCCCGCCGACCTACTACGCCGACACGTGGGAAAGCGACGGCAACGACTGGATCCAGCAGGCACCGGTCCACGCGCCGAGCCCGCGCTACACGGCGCTCGCCTACGACGGCGCGCGCGCGCGCACGGTGCTGTTCGGCGGCAACGACGGCAACTTCCTCGGCGACACCTGGACCTACGACGGCGTCGACTGGACCCAGGTCGCGACGGCGAACGCGCCGTCGGCGCGCAGCGACTACGCGCTGGCCTACGACTCCTGGCGCGCGCGCACGGTGCTGTTCGGCGCCGGGTCCGTCGCGGCGCCGGACACGTGGGAGTTCGACGGCACGGCCTGGGTGCAGGTGCAGACGCCGGTGGCACCCGTGTGGCGGCGCAGCCACGGGCTCTGCTTCGATCCGCTGCGCGGCCGCACCGTGCTGTTCGGCGGGGTCGGCAACGTGCTGCCTCAGGTCCCCTATCTCGCCGACACGTGGGAATACGACGGAACGGGCTGGACGCAGCGGGCACCGGTCAACGCGCCGTCGCCGCAGCAGACGACGCGCCTGTGCTACGACTCGGTGCGGCAGCGCCTCTTGCTGTTCGGCAGCGGCACGAGTGCCTACTACGAAGCCAACACGTGGACCTACGACGGCGTGGACTGGACCGACTGGTCCGAACCCGCCGCGCGCGACCGGCCAGCACTCGCGCACGACACGCTGCGCGCGCGCACGGTGATGTTCGGCGGCAGCAACTCCGCGATGCTGCAGGACACCTGGGAGCACGATGGCAGCCGCTGGCGCAAGGTCGGGTCGGCGGCGGCCCCACTGCGATTGGCGGGCGCGGCGGCGGCCTTCGATCCGCACCGCGCCCGCACCTTGCTGTTCGGCGGTTCGTACCTGTGGTTCACCTACGACGTGACCTGGGAGTACGACGGCACCGTGTGGACGGTGACGAACCCCGCGGTGCGGCCGCCCGCCCGCCAGCGGCACGCGATGGCCTACGACAGCGCGCGGCGGCGCACCGTGCTGTTCGGCGGCGACACCAGCACCGGCGGCGGGTGGACCTGCTTCAACGACACCTGGGAGTACGACGGGACTGCGTGGCGGGCGATCACCCCGGCATCGATCTTGCCGGCGGCGCGCACGCTGACGGCGCTCGTCTTCGAGGCCGCCCGGCACCGCGTGCTGCTGTTCGGCGGCACCAACAACCTGAGCACCGCCGGTTTCTCCGACACCTGGACCTGGGACGGTGCCTCGTGGACGCAGCTCGCGCCGAACACCTGGCCACCGGAACGCCACGATCACGGTCTCGCCTACGACGTGCAACGCGGCCGCACGCTGCTGTTCGGCGGCAGGCTCAACGGCACGGCGGTGCTCGCCGACACGTGGGAATTCGACGGCGCCGACTGGTCGCCGGTCACCGTGCCGGCGTCGCCGCCGCCGCGGTCGTGCGCGATGGTCTTCGAGCAGCACACGGGGCGGACCCTGGTGGCCGGCGGCCTCGACGCCAACCGGCAACCGGCCGGCGGCACCTTGTTCTTCGCTCCGGCCTCGATGCCGACGTTCACGCGGCACGGGCGCGGCTGCCCCGGCAGTGCCGGGATCCCGGTGCTGGACAGGGTGCCGCCGGCGTTGCCCGCGCTCGGCACGAGCTTCCCGCTGCGGCTGTCGAGCCTGCCGGCCGCGCCGGGCTTTGCCCTGCTCGCCCTGGGCTTCGACCTCGTGCGTTGGAACGGCGCCGCGCTGCCGACCGACCTCGCCGCGTTCGGCCTGCCTTGTGCTCTGTGGATCGGGCCGACGACGGGAAAA
>VGXW01000131.1 GCA_016873195.1 Planctomycetota bacterium
GGGGCCGGCAGTGGGGCCTCGGGCTCGCGCACGATCCGCTGCACGGCCGTCTTCAGGAAGCAGGCGAGGCCCGACTCGCCCCCGCCGTAGACGGCCGCGAGGTCGGTCGCGACGACGCGGAAGAACGTGTTCAGCTCGAGCGCCAGTTCGGCGCCGGCCTCGTCGAGCGACGAGGAGGCGCCGGCGATGTACCAATCCTCCAGGTGCAGAAGCGCACGCAGCGCGTCGGGGCTCAAGCCGCCCGCGGCGAACCGCCGCGCGTGCAGGCCGAGCCGCACGATGTCGCGGCGCGCCGGGTTGACCGCGTCGAAGTGGATCTCGCGCACGTCCTCGGGCGTGAAGGCCGCCTGCTGCTGCAGCCGCTCGCGCAGCCGCCACGAACGCACGGTGTCGCCGCCGGCACCGGTCATCGCGCCGAGCGGGATCGCATACCACGAGCCGATCGGCCGGTGGTTGGCCGTGTAGAGGAACCCCGCCGCCGGGTCGATCACGCCGGGCAGCAGGTCGCCGGGCACGAACGCCTGCCAGTCCTGTTCCTGGCGATGGCCCGGCATCGCACCGCGGCCCGCGCCGGGATCGAGACGCGAGCGCACCGGGATCGCCGCCACCGCGCGGTAGCCGATGGTGCCGGAGCGGTCGCCGAAGACCACGTTCGCGCTGGGGAACCGCCAGGCCTGCAGCGCGCGGTCGAAGGCGACCGCGCCGCGCGCGCGCAGCATCGCGATCGCGGCCTGGATCGTCTCGCGCTCCGGCTCGGCGATCGGCACCCGCTTCAGCGCGACCTCGCCGTCGCCCGGCTGCGCGAAGCAGAACGCCGTCGCCACCGGGCCGAGGTGGGTCGTTCGCACGAGGTGCTCGATCGGCTCCCGCCCCTTCACCGCGATCACCTCGCGATGCCGTTCCATCGACCGCCACTCGCCGTCGAAGCGGTACTGGTCGGGCCGTCCGGGATCGGTGTCGAGCATGAACAGGTCGGCCTGGTCGGCGCCGAGCGCGGTGACGCCCCACGCCACGTGCGGCGTGAAGCCGATCAGCACGATCGGGCTGCCCGGCACGCCGATGCCGCGCGCGTCGATCGTCGCGCCGCGCAGATGGAACTCGTAGAACAGCGACGGATTGCGGACCGGAGTCTGCGGATCGCTGACGAGCACCGCGGCACCGGTCGTCGTGCGCCGGCCAGAGACCACCCAGGCGTGGCTGAACTTCGGCCCTTCCTCGCCGCCACCCTGCACCGCCAGTCCGTGGGCGCGCGCGAACTCGTCGACGCGCGCGATCCACCCGGGCGCGACGTCGGGCCGCTGCACGACGGCCGGCCCTTCGTCGGGCGGCAGCGGCTGCAGGCCCGCCGGCGGTGCTCTGCGCCGGCCGACGTCGCGGCCGGCGATCAAGTCGCGCGTGCCGTCGGTGGCGAAGAACTGACCGAGGTGCCACCACGACAACAGGCAGTCCGCCGGCGTCCACGGCTCGGGCACGAGCCCGAGGTGCTGGAACAGCGGGTGGAGCCGTTCCTGCTGGTCGCGCAGGCACGCGTTGACGCCGTCGCAGTAGGCCTGCAGCAGTGCCTGCGTCTCCGGGTCGAGTTTCGCCGCGGTCGCCACGGCGGCGCGGTGGAAGCCGAACGTGCGCATCTTGCGGTCGTGGTCGATCGACGTGTCGTTGCGGTTGCCCTGGCGCACCTCGCCGACGACCTCGGCGAGCCGGCCCTGCACGATGCGCAGCGAGTAGGTCATCTGCAGCGCGCGGTCCTCGGCGGTCGCGTAGCCGAGGCCGTAGAACGCACCGGCGTCGGTGTCGGCGAAGACGTGCGGGATGCCCCATGGATCGCGCAGGATCTCGATGCGCGGGTGCGGCCGGATCGCGCAGGCGGGCAGCACGAGCAGGGCCAGCAGGCCGAGGCAGGAAGCACGGCGGGACGATGGGCGCATGGGCTCTCGACGCTCTGGGGCCGCGCCGATGGTAGCCCTCACCGCCCGATTCCCGCCGGCTTCTCGTGCCCGACCTTCTGCCGGAGCCGCGCCCGCTGCTTCCGCCGGCAGTTCGCGCTGCCCGCGGGCGCCGCGATCTCACGCGCGACGTTCTCGCTGACGGCCGACAACGCCGCGGTGCTCAGTGCCGCACGAGGTCCAGGCGCACGTGCACTGCGACCCAGTCGACCGGTGTGTCGTTCGCACATCCGTTCAGCGGCGTGTGCCAGTAGTCCTCGAGGAACAGCGCGAACGTCTCCTCGATCGTCGAGAGGAACGGCAGCCCGGCGACCCGCGGCACCGCGGCGGCGCCGAGCACCCAGCCCGGCAGCAGCGTGTGCACGCCGCCCTGCGCCATGCCCTGGCCGGCCTTGACCAGGCACGGCCGCAGCAGCTCGGCGAGTTCGGGCCGCCCGTGCCGGCGGCCGATCGCGGCCGCGGTGGCGACGCCGTGCACGCCGAACGCCGTGTCGGGCGGCGAGTCGAAGTTGGTGACCACGAGGTCGACGTTGCCGCTCGGCGATTGCGCCCGCTCAAGGAACCCGGCCGCGAGCGCGAGGCGCGAGCACGTGCTCGTCGCCGCAGTACACCGAGCGCGGGTGCACGAAGGCCGCCGCGCCCGCCTCGATCAGCGCGGTCGCGGCGTGCGCCGTGCAGAAGCCGTACTGGTCGGGCACCGAGCCGCGGTGAGGCGACCGAGGGGGCGGCGATCTGGCGCGCGAGCAGGTCGCGCATGGCCTTGTCGTTCCGGACAACGAGGTCGTCGCCAGCTTGCGGAGCACTGATTGCGCGCGATCCGACGCACGCAGCGCTGGCGGCACCGAGGCAGCGCAGCGCCTCGCGGCGCTACAGCAGGGGCTTCTCGTTCATGGCGTGGGTGGGGCGGCAGCTCAGCGGCGCGTGCCGGCAGGCGCAGGCGAACGGTTCGACCCCAGGAGGATCGGTGACGAGCCCTGGCCCGGACGTCGGGAACCGGCGGCGGATCGTTCCCGACGGGGTCGACGCGGTCGATACCCACGCGCTCCTGCAGATTCGCGACCAACGCTCCGCCGAGCCCGCCGTGCAGGCCGCCCTGGAGTAACGTGGCTCCGATGTTCCACGCGTCGTGCTGCGCCTTCTGGCCGCTCGTCGCACTCGTCGTTGCGATGCCGATCGCTGCCCAGCAGCTCGTGCACCGCGACGGTCCGCTGCCCGAGCCCGAACAGGCGGCCTTCGATCCCGCGCGCGGCAGGTTGGTCGCCGGCGCCTTGCTCGGCGAGACGTGGGAGTGCGATGGAGCGCACTGGTTCCGCCGCGCAGCCCAGCGCAGCGACTGGTCCGATGCGCGGCTCGTCTGGGACGGCGCCAGGCTGTTCGCGTTCGCGACCACGCCGGCCCTGGCGGCGGAGACCTGGACCTACGACGGCGTGGCGTGGACGCTGCTGCAGCAGCCGGGGCCGCCTGCGCGCACGGACACGACGCTGGCCTTCGACAGCTGGCGCGGGCGCGCGGTGCTGTTCGCGGGCACCGCGGCGGTCGGGCCGAACTACTACCTCACGGACACGTGGGAGTGGGACGGGGGCGCGTGGCTGCAGCGGACGCCGGCCGTCTCGCCGCCGTGGCGGCGCAACGGCGGCATCGCGTTCGATGCAGCGCGCGGCGTCACCGTGCTGTTCGGCGGCGACGGCCAGACCGGGTTCCGGCAGGACACGTGGGAGTGGAACGGCACGGTGTGGGCGCAGCGTGGGCCCGTGGTGCGGCCGACGGCCCGCATGGGTCCGGCGATGGTGTTCGACCCCGGGCGCGGTCAGGTCGTGCTGCACGGCGGCCTCGACGCGAGCGGCCTGCGCAGCGACCTGTGGGCCTACGATGGCGTCGTCTGGCAGTCGATCGCGGGGGGCAACGCCGGGCCTGCCTGCTACCTGCACGGCCTGCACCACGACCCCTTGCGGGGCGAACTGCTCGTGTTCGGCGGCTACCAGCCCGACGTGTACGCGTTCGGCGGCGGCAGCTGGCGGCCGGGGCCGGCACCGGCCTACGTCGCGGCGACCGGCGGGCCCGGCACCGTCGGGATCGATCCGGCCACGGGCGGACTCGTGCGCTTCGGCAGCCTGTTCGACAACCAGACGCACGTCTGGGACCGCGGCGAATGGCGCACGCTGCAGACGGCGCTCGCGCCGCCGCGGCGCATCTTCGGCTGCATGTGGCACGACGGCGCGGCGACGTGGTTGGTTGGCGGCGCCAACACGCTGCAAGGGACGAGCTACGGCGACCTGTGGCGCTGGGACGGCTCGCTGTGGTGGCCCGTGGGCGGCGGGCTCGCACCGTCCGCTCGGTGGCAGTCGGCGGTGGCGTTCGACAGCGCGCGCGGCGTCGCCGTGTTGTTCGGCGGCAAGGCCGTGGGCAACCAGAACGACACGTGGACCTTCGACGGCGCGAACTGGCAACTGCACAACCCAGCGGTGCGGCCGCCGGCGCGCGCCGGGCACGGCCTCGGCTTCGACCCGCTGCGCGCGCGCACGGTGCTGTTCGGCGGCACGGGAGCCTCGCTCGCGCAACTGCTGGCCGACACCTGGGAGTGGGACGGCGCCAACTGGCAGCAGATCGCGACGCCGCAGAGCCCGCCGGCGGTCGGCACCGTGGCGCTCGGCTTCGACGCGCGGCGGCAGCGTGTGCTGCTGTCGCAGTCGGGCACGCAGATGATGGCGACGTTGCCACCGTCGTTGTGGACCTACGACGGCGTCACTTGGACCCCGCTGCCGCTGCAACAGAACCTCGCGATCCAGCCCGTGCACGCGGTGCTGACGCTGCCCGGCGAGATCGATCCGCTGCTGGCCGACGGCTACTCGGTGCTGCAGCTCAGCGTGCGTCCCGCGGCGGTCGCGAGTGCAGGCCAGGGCTGCGGCGCGGTGCCCCTGCGGCTGTGGGCAAGGACGCTGCCGCGGCCGGGTGCCCGGCAGTTCGGTTTCGAGATCGACCGCGCGGCGCCGGCGGCCCCGGTGGTGCTGCTGCTGGCGCTCGCGCCTGGCGCCGCGATCGTCGCCGGCTGCCCGGTCGGCGTCGATCCGTCGGGCATGCCGTTCTTCGCCCTCGCCGACGCGCGCGGCGCCTGCACGGTGCCGCTGCCGGTCCCGGCGGCCCCCGCGCTGCTGGGACTGGCCACCTTCGGCCAGGCGTTCGCGCTCGCGACGGGCACGCCGAGCGGCTTCGCGGCCTCACCGGTGCTGCGCGCCGTCGTCGGCGAGTGAACGGCGGCCGGTAGCGCGAGCGGCCGGGCGGGCAGTTCGGCGCATGGCGCCCGCCGCCGCGCGCGCTACACCGGACGCCATGGACCCGCATCGCCGCCGCTTCCTCGCCGCCGCGAGCCTCGGCACCGCCGCGTGCGCGCTGCCCGCGGCCGCCCCCGCCGCCGCCCCCACCCCAGCCCGCCCCGAGCCCGCCGGCAACCGCATCAAACTCGCGATCGCGAGCTACTCCTACTGGCACTTCAAGACCGCGCGCGTGCCGATCGAGACGGTGATCGACAAGGCCGCCGCGATCGGCGTCGAGGGCGTCGACGTGCTGCACCGGCAGATGGACGTCCCCGAGAAGGACCCGCTGACCGCCGAACACCGCGCCTACCTGCAGAAACTCAAGCGCCACGCGTTCCGCCAGGGCATCGACCTCGTCGCGTTCTCGATCCACCAGGACTTCGTCGACCCGAGCGCCGAGTTCCGCAAGCAGCAGGTCGCCCACACGCACAAGTGCATCGAGATCGCACACGAACTCGGCGTGCCGTGCATCCGCCTGAACTCGGGACGCTGGAACAGCATCGCCAGCTTCGACGACCTGATGAAGGCGCGCGGCGAAGAACCCGTGCTGCCGGGCTGCACCGAGGACCAGGGCTTCCAGTGGTGCATCGAGTGCATCGAGCAGTGCCTGCCGCGCGCCGAGGCGCTCGGCGTGGTGCTGGCGCTCGAGAACCACTGGGGCCTGAGCCGCACGCCGGAGGGCCTGCTGCGCATCGTCAACGCGCTGCCGTCGCCGTGGCTCGGCGTGCTCGCCGACACCGGCAACTTCCTCGAGGATCCCTACGACAAGCTCGCCGCGATCGCGCCGCACACGGTCTACGTGCAGGCGAAGACCTACTTCGGCGGCGGCGAGTGGTACACGCTCGACCTGGACTACCCGCGCATCGCGAAGATCTTCCGCGCGGCCGGCTACACGGGCTACGTCGGGCTCGAGATGGAGGGCAAGGAGGATCCCGACGTCGCGGTGCCCAAGAGCATCCAGCTGCTGCGCGCAGCGTTTGCGTGACCGAGTGACCGCGCCCGCGCACCCGCGCCGGCCGCAGGCGACACCGCTCAGGACATGCGCCAGGCGTTGACGAACGACAGCACCTCGCGCTGCAGCCAGGTGCCGAGCAGTTCGACGCTCGCCGGCAGGCGCACGCGCGCCGTCAGCCCCGTGCCCTGCGCGCCGAGCGGCAGCTCCTCGACCTCCAGCAGCACGTGCAGGTAGGGCTCGCCCGCGACGACGAGGTCCGCCGCGGCGCGCGCCGCGCGCAGGGCGCCGCCGCCGAGCTGGGTCAGCGCCTCGGGCACGTCGAAGCGCGAGGCCACGGGGCGGATCTCGCGCACCACGGCGCGCACGGGCCGGTCCGGCTCGCAGGTCCAGCGCGCTTCGGCGACCGAACCCGGCACGAGCCGCGCGCGCGACACCTCCGCCTCGGTCAGCACCACGCGCAGGGTCCCGTGCCCGGCCTGGATCTGGAACAGCTCCTCGCCCTGCTTCAGGAAGCGGCCCACGAGCTGCTCGTCGCCCTCGATGGCCACGGTGCCCGTGCCCGCCGCTTCGAGCGACATGGCCGCGATGCGCCGGTCGATCTCCTGCACGCTCGCGCGCAGGTAGGACACCCGCGACCGGTGCACGGCGGCCGCGGTCGCGTCCTCGAGTTCGATCGCGTCGAGGTTCACGAGTTCGGCCTCGAGTTCGCCGGCGAGGCGCAGGCGGCGCATCTCGAGCTCCGGGTTGCGCAGCACGCCGAGCCGCGCGCCGGTCGCGACGCGGCTGCCGTTGCGCACGTCGAGCGCGGCGACGAAGCCGCTCGCGGGAGCGCGCACCGATTGCCGCAGCGCCGGATCGACCAGGCCCGGCGCGACCACGCTCCACGAGACCGGCAGCAGGGTGGCGACCAGCGGCAGGATCGCGTACGCGGCGACCGCGACCGTGCGGCTGCGCGGCCGGCAGTCCTTGGTCGCTGCGCTGCTCCAGAGCCAGTGCAGCAGTTGCAGGGCCGGCCGCAGGATCAACGCCCAGCCGAACACCGCGCCGAGGAACACGCCGGCACCGGGCCAGCGCATCGTCACCACCGCCGTGATCGTGAACGCGAGCAGCACGCGGTAGCCGAACGCCAGCGGTCCGTAGACCGCGTAGAGCCACCGTTCCGAGCGGCGGTACGGGTCCGCCACGCGGGGCCGCCCGAGCAGGAGGCGCGTCGCCCACTCCTTGAGCTGGTTGGCGGCCCGCTGCTGCAGGTTGAAGACGCCGGCCAGGTCACTGAACACGAAGTAGCCGTCGTACTTCACGAGCGGGTTCAGGTTGAACAACACGGTCGTGACGCCGGCCAGCGCGACCACGTCGAAGGCGACGTCGTGCACGAGACCCGCCGGCGTGCCGGTCCAGACCAGCGCCGCGATCGCCGCGACGAACGACTCGAAGTACATGCCCGCCAGCGCGACGGCGACCCGCTGGCGCACGCGCGGCAGTTTCCAGGAAGCTCCCGCGTCGACGTAGGCGCAGGGCGTCAGCACGATCAGCTGCACGCCCATCTCCGGCACCTCGGCGCCGTGGCGGCGGCACGCGTAGGCGTGGCCGAGTTCGTGCAGCGCCTTGAGGCCGATCAGCGAGACCCACAGCAGCGGCAGGTTGCGCAGCGCCAGCAGCTGCCGCGCGTCGGCGAACAGTTCGTCGAAGTGGCCGATGCACTTCCAGGCCGCGGTGCCGAGCAGCGCCACCCACAGCAGGAGGCCAGGCGCAGAGAACAGCCAGCCGACCCAGCGCAGCGTGCGCTGCAGGAACCGGTCCGGGTTCCACAGCGGGATCCGCCACTGCAACAGGAAGCCGTACCACGGGGTCGGCTGGTGCCGCAGCCGTCCCTCGTCGCTCGCGCCGCCGGTGATCGGCAGGTGCAGCAGGCCCAGCCCGTGCAGCCGCAGCACGAACCGGTAGAACGAGCGCCGGTCCTCCTCGCCGTCGCGCAGGCGCCCGACCGCGGTGAGTTCGCGGCACACCTCCGCGAGCGTCCGGCCGCCGACGATGGCCGTCAGCACGCGGTAGTCGGCGGCGTCGAACGCGTGGTTCTGGAACGACACCGGGTCGTGCACGACGTAGCGCGGGCCGCCGCGCGTCACCTGCCTGGTCACGTGCAGGTCGCTGCGCAGGCCGACGCGCATCGGCCCCAGCACTCGTTCGGTCCGGCCGCCGTCCAGCATGGTCAGAGCCAGAAGTTCAGGTGGAGCCAGTCGGTCAGCCGGTGGCTCAGGATCCACCACACCGAGCGCGGACCGGCATCGACGTGGGCGACCCCCTCCATGCCGGGCGGCACCATGCCGAGGTCGAGGTCGACCGCCGCCTCGCCCAGGAACACGTTGCGCTGGTCGACGACCCGGCTGGACGGCGCGATGCGCAGCGCCGCGAGCCGGTGCGTGCGGTCCGGGCGCGACGCCGGGGCGAACTCGGCCGACAGCCAGTCGCGCGCGTCGAGCACGAGCCGCTCCGGGATGCGCAGCTCGACGCAGGCCCCCTCGAACGAGGCGAGCTCGAACAGCGTCGTGCCGATCTCGATGCGGCTGCCGAGCCTCTCGCGCAGGTCGCCGTCGAGCACCAGCGCGTCGTGCGGCGCGCGGATCTGCGCTTGCGCGATGCTGGCGTCGACGATCGCGAGCTGCGCCTGCAGGCTGTTGCGCCGGGCTTCCTGCACGCGGGCCTTGCCGGAGTCCCGTTCGGCGACCGCCTGGTCGACGAGCGCCGACACCGACTCGATCTCCGCGGCCAGCTCGGCGCGCTGCAGGTAGTCGTCGCTGGCGTCGATCGACGCCAGCAGCTGCCCCTGCCGCACGCGGTCGCCGGGCCGCGCGAACAGTTCGGCGAGCACGCCGCTGCGCGGGCAGGCCACCGAGCGCCGTTCGCTCGCCTTCACGACGCAGGGCACCGTGAAGGTGAAGTGCATCGTGCCGAACGCGAGCCAGCCCAGCGCGGCCACCGCCAGCACGAGCGCGGCGCCGAGCCGCAGCGCGCCGTGCGCGCGCAGCCGGCGCCAACCGGACGCGACCGCGTCCCGCGCGTGCGCCAGCAGGCTGCGGTTGGCCCGCAGCGACAGCGGCACGAGCGCCGCGTAGCCGGACAGCTCCTCGGCCATCAGGACGACCTGCGGCTCCGTGAGTTCGATGCCCGCGCCCTGGCTCACGGACACGACCGCCACGGTCTCGCCGAGGCAGAGGAGCGGAAACGACGCCACCGGGCTGCCGTTCATCGCGCGGCTCCACTGCGCGTGCAGCCGGCAGTCCTCGTCCACCGCGGATCCGGCGTGCACCACCGCTGCGCCGCGGTCCAGGCACTCCTCCATCGCCGCGCGCATCGCGACGATGCCGGGATTGGCCTCGCGCACCGACACGCTCGCGCTGGTCGCGACCACCTCGACCCGTTCGCCGCGCACGAACCCCACCGCGGCGAGGTCGACGCCGTAGCGCGTCTCGAGGTCGGCCAGGATCGCCCGCGCGAGCCGCAGCGGGTGGCTCGCCGCGTCCTTCGTCTGGATCTCCCGGCGTTCGGCCGGGCGCGGCCCCTGCGCGGCGCCGCCGTCGAGCAGCAACGCGAGGTAGCCGAGGATGCCCTCGAACCAGGCCAGCACCTGCAGCGCGCGCTCCTTGCTGCACTCGGGCACGACGATCGCCGCGCCGCCCGACGGCTCGGCCGAGCGGTCGTAGGTCACCACGGTCATCAGGGTTCCCCCGGCACCCTCGGCCAGGCGCACGGCGCGGGACTCCTCGCACGACACCGACTCCCACAGCACCTGGTTGATCCGCTCGCGGGCCTCGGCCCCGATCTTGCGGCCGGCCTGGGCCCATTCCTCGGACAGCACGTGCACGCCGAGCCGCGTGTGCACGACGGCGTAGGTGGCCTCGAGCCGGGTCCCGACCACCGCCAGCGCCTCGGCCAGCGCCCGGTTGGTCGGGCGGCTGGCGAACAGTTGCCGCAGTTCGCACTGCAGCGCCGCGAGGCTCTGCAGCCGTCCCTCGGCGACGCCCTGCGCGCCACTCTCGGCCGCGCCCGCCCCGCCGCTCACGACACCCTGCCGCCGGGCGCGGCGCCCGCGTCGATCTCCTGCACGGTCCGGAACCGGACCTCGAACGACTCGTCGCCGAGCATCGTGCAGCGATCGCAGACGGCGAGTGCTGGGGCGTGGTCGAGGTCCTCGCGCGCGAACGTCAACTGGAACAGGCTGCCGACCATCACCGGCCGATCGGCGATGCCCAGCAGGTGCGTGCGCGACAGTTCGCTGGTGCGGAGTTCGGCGAGCACGCGCGCGCGGTCGACGACGTCGGCGGCGCGCACGGTGACGCGCACCGCGGACCGCCGCGCCGCCTGGTCGCGCGCGGAGGCGAGGTCCGCCCGGCAGCGGATCTCCAGATCGGCCAGCAGCGCGTCCTCGCGCAGGTTCGAGAGCCCCGGATCGCCGCAGAGGTCGTTCTTCATGGTTCGCTCACTTGCCTCCCGGGCTCGGGTTCGCCGCCGGACCGACGACCACCATCTTGAGCCCGGCCTTCCAGCTCAGGTCCTCGTTCGCCACCGCGGCGCGGATCATGAAGGTGTGGCTCGCGGCCGCCGCCCGCGCCGAGACCAGCAGGACCCTGGCCACGCGCGTTTCCTGCGGCCGGACCGCCGGGGCCACGACCACCTCGCCGCCGATCCGGAACCGGTGCTGCTCGGTGACCGGGCAGTCGAACTCGACCCACAGCGGATCGAGGCTCATGACCTCGACGACGGGCATGAACTTCTCGACGGCCTCGCCCTTGCTCTTGAGCAGGTCGGTCACGACGCCCGCGAACGGGCTCTGCACCTTGCGCTGCGCCAGCCGCTCCTGGGCCTGCGCCAGGCCGTTGCGGGCCTGAATGCGCTCGAGCCGCGCCTGCTCGAGGCGCAGGCGCGCCTGGTCGACCTCGTGGTCCTGATCCTGCTGGTCGCGCTCGCTCGCGATGTTGCGTTCGCGCAGGTCGCGCACGCGCTCGGCCTGCCGCTCCGCGTGCCGCAGCGCGGATTCGGCCCGGCGCTCGCCGACGTCGCTCTCCGCGAGCACGCGCAGGCGCTCGACCTCGAGCTGTTCGAGCGTGGAGTTCAGGCCGAAAAGCACGTCTCCGGCCACGACGCGGTCCCCCTCGGCGAACGGCAGATCGACGATCTTGCCGGGCAGTTCGGATGCGACCTGGGCGACCTGGCTCGGCACCGAGATCCCGACCAGGGAACCGGACGGCGACGGCGCGGGCGCCTGCGCGAACCAGGCGACGGCGACCGGGAACAACCACGCGGAAAGAGCCAGGGATCTGCGCATCGGACTCAGAGACCGTTCCTCGGGATCACGGGCGCTATCGACCGGGTGGACCGGCCGCCTTGCCCACCTGCGCCAAGCGGCAATGGCATGGCGCCATGCCGTCACCTCCGCTCACCGCGGTCGGACCGCGGCGCCCGGTTCACTCCTTCCGCTGCCGCGATCCGGCGAAGGCCCACAGTGCGGCCCACAGCCTGCCGAGGCCGCGCCCCGCACCTTCGTCCGCGGACACCGGGTCGGACGTGCCCTGCAGCGGCCCGCCCTGGTCGATCGACAGCGGGCGCGCGGTCTTCGCCACGGGCTGCACCTGCACCGTGACCTCCTGCACGACGCGCTGGCCGTCGCGGAACAGCTCGACCTCGAAGACGAGTTCCTCCTCGATGAAGACCTCCGGCATGCGCACGCGCAGGACGCCGCCCTCGACCTCCACGACATCGGTCGGCGTGCCGCTGACCTGCGTCCAGGTGACCTTCGTTTCGCCCGAGGCGCCGTCCCCGAGCAGGCGCGGCGTCAGTTCGACGACGCGGCCCGCCTCGGCCAGCACCATGTCGGGCGCGGCGAGGCTCGCCTCGGACGCAGCGCCACCTTCGTTCTCCTCCGCACCGGCCTCCGGCTGCCAGCCCCGCCGCACCTCGGGCTCCTCCACCGTGGGCTCGGGGACCGCCGGGTAGGGGTCGCTGGCCAAGGTGGCGGCGTGCGCGTCGTCGGCTTCGTCCTGGGCCTGCACGGCCACCGGCGGCGCGACCGGACCACCGCCGGACGAAGGCCCC
>VGXW01000132.1 GCA_016873195.1 Planctomycetota bacterium
AGATCCACCACAACACGTTCGACCTGAACTCGGCGGACTGCGGCCTCTGGATGATCAACAACAACCGCCGCGTCGACCGCGTCTACGACAACCTGTTCGTCGGCTCGCTGCAGTCCTACACCAGCACCTACGCGAACACCGTCAGCGTGATCCGCGCCGACATCAGCAACTACGAGAACTACTTCACGAACAACACCTTCGCCGTGACCTTGCCCGCGTGCGGCTGCTGCATCGCCACGCAGGGCTACGGCACCGGCGCGAACACGGCGCAGAACTACATCTACGGGAACGTGTTCTACCTGCTCGGCGGCACCGCGATCTGCGTGACGACCTACGGCGGCACCACGATCCCGCCCTACGAGAGCAACGGCAACGTGTTCTTCTGCCCCGGCGGCGAGATCGGCCGCATCAACGAGAGCCAGCCCGGCGTGACCACGCTGCTCGCGTGGCAGACGCTGTCGGGCAAGGACCCGAACTCGCTCGAGGCCGACCCGCAGCTGCGCAACCCGTTCGGCACGCCGCCGGACCTGCGGCCGCTGCCGACGAGCCCGATCACGGGCGTCGCCGTCGGCACGCCGAGCTGGGTCACGACCGACTTCGCGGGCCGGTTGCGCGACGCGCAGCCCGACGCCGGCGCCTACGAGTCGACGAGCTTCGCGCACTACGGCCAGGGTTGCCCCGGCACCTCGGCGCTGGTCCCGGCGATCGGCAACAGCGGCACGGCGGCGCTCGGGTCGACGACGTTCGGCTTCCTGCTGGCGCAGGCCGCGCCGAACACGCTCGCGGTGCTGATGGGCGGCCTGTCGCGCACGATGTCGAGCGTGGGACCGCTGCCCTACGCGATCGGCGGTGGCTGCGCGATCCTCGTGTCCCCGGAGGCACTGGTGTCCACCGTCAGCACGATGCAGGGCACCGCGAGCCTGCCGTTCCCGATCCCGAACACGGCATCGCTGTCCGGCTACGACCTGTTCTTCCAGTGGGCGGTCGTCGATGCGGGCAGCGGCAGCCCGTACGGCATCACGGTCTCCGACGCGGGCGCGCTGCAGCTGTGAGCCGGTTTGCCCGCCGATGGCGGGCTGCGTCAGGAAAGAACAGCTGGCGGCGCGCCAGGCGGCAGCGATGATGGCGTGCTGGCGCCGGGACGAAGACCGGATTAGCTCTGGTGCCTCGTGCCCGACTGTGAGCCTGGTCTGCGGGGACCTGCGGCCTCGTCACTGGTGACGTCGCGCGAGCGGCGATCCCGTTTGGAAGAGTGTCCATCACCGCCCCCGCTCCTTGGCGCCTGTTTCATCCAAGGAGGTGTCGAGTGGCTTCGCGATCGAGTAGGCGGAAGAAGAAGTCGGCGGCGATGGAACGGATCAACCTGCACGCAGCCGGGATCGACATCGGCTCGGCGAGTCACTTCGTGGCGGTGCCGGAGGATCGGGACGACAAGCCGGTGCGGGAGTTCGCTGCCTACACCGCGGACCTGTACCAGCTTGCGGATTGGTTGACGGCGTGCGGGGTGAAGACGGTGGCGATGGAGTCGACGGGGGTCTACTGGATCCCGTTGTTCCAGATCCTGGAGGAGCGCGGTTTCGAGGTCCGGTTGGTCGACGCCCGACGGGTGAAGAATGTGAGCGGCCGGAAGACCGATGTTTCCGACTGCCAGTGGCTGCAGCAGCTGCACACCTACGGGCTGCTGACGTCCGCGTTCCGCCCCGATGACGAGACATGTGTACTGCGCTCGTACATGCGCCAGCGCGATGGCTTGGTGATCCAGGCCGGCCAGCACATCCAGCACATGCAGAAGGCCCTGGAGCTGATGAACCTCAAGCTGACCGAGGTTCTGGCGGACGTGACGGGGACGACCGGGCTGGCGATCATCCAGGACATCATCGCCGGCAAGCGGGATCCGAAGGAGTTGGCGAAGCACCGCCACCCGCGGTGCAAGCACGACGAGGAGACCATCGCCAAGGCGCTGACCGGCCACTACCGGGCCGAGCACGTGTTCGCACTCCGACAGGCCGTGGCCCAATACCAGCAGTGCCAGACGCTGATCGGCGAGTGCGATGGCGAGCTCGAGCGGTTCCTCGTGGAGCACGGACCCGACGACGCCGGCCAGGTTCCGCCGCCCGAGCGACCGAGCAGCCGGTCGAAGAATGCTCTGGGTTTCGACGCGCACGCCCACCTGTTCCGGCTCACTGGCGTCGACCTCACCGCGATTCCCGGGCTGTCGACGGCGTCGGTCCTCACGCTCCTGGCCGAGACCGGTGTCGACATGTGCCGCTGGCGGTCGGCGAAGGCGTTCGCCTCCTGGCTGGGGCTGTGCCCGAACAACCAGGTCTCCGGCGGCAAGGTGTTGGCCTCACGCACCAGAGCCTGCGTGAATCGCGCTGCCCGCGTCTTTCGCATGGCGGCCTACGGGTTGCATCACGCCAAGAGCGCTCTCGGCGCCTACTACCGGCGCATCCGCACCAAGCTGGGCGCTCCCAAGGCCATCACGGCGACCGCGCACAAGCTCGCTCGGCTGTTCTACTCGATGCTGAAGACCAAGAAGTCCTTCGCCGACATCGGGCAGGAGGCCTACGACCAGGTCTACCAAGCCCGACGCCTCAAGGGGCTCCGCCGAGTCGCAAGGGAACTTGGCTTCCAGTTGGTCCCTTGCGAGGCCTCCTGACGCGTGCTGTTCTTTGGAAGCCCGGTGCCGCCGGTCAGCCCGGCGGCTGGCCGGCGCGCAACGCGCGTGCGAGCGACCAGCGCTCGGCGACGGCGAGCAGCACGAGCAGCAGCAGCGCGGGCAGCGCCCACGCCGGCAACTGGCTCGCGACCGTGCGCACGATCCCGAGCGGAGGGCCGCCGGCCGCGCCGGCCGGCACGGGCACCATGCCCGCGAGCGCCGCGAGCGCGGCGAGGTCGCGCGGCGACGGTGCCGGCGGCTCCACCCGCACGGCCGCGAGCAGCGGCTCCGCCTGCCGTGCTGGCGCCGCGGGCAGCACGTTCTGCACCCACAGCGACAGCCGCGCCGCGAACGCGGGTTCGGCGCGGAACTCGCGCCCCGCTTCGCCGGCGAGGTCCGCCGCGAAGACGCCGATGCGGCCGAGCCCGCGGTTGCCGAAGGCCAACAGCGGCCAGCCCTGCTCGCCGGCGACCAGCAGCACCTGCGCGTCGAGCGGTGCGGTCGCGGCGGCCGCGTCGCCGAGCGTCGGCCAGTCCGGCACCGGAGCGGGCTCGAGCACAGGCGATTCGGCGACCGCGCGCACGCGCAGCCGCTGCGGCGCCTCGGGCGCGGGCGGTGGCGGGGCGGGCGGCGGCGGCTCCGGGTCCCGGCGCGGCGGCTCCGGCGCGGGCGGCGGCGGTGCCTCGGCGGCCGGACCCTGGCCCGGCCCCCCGCGCGGCTGGCGGCCGACGCGCGACAACGAACGCGTGACCTCGGCGCTGACGAACACGGGGATGCGCGTCGGGTCGCGTTCGGCGATGAAGATGCCGCCGCCGTCCTTGGCGATCTGTTCCGCGGTCTTCTGGAACTCGCCAGCGCTGCCCGGCGCGACCAACGACAGGATCGACACGCTCTGCTGCCGCACCGTGCGCATCTGGTGCGCCAGGGCCGGCAGCGCGAGGTTCGCGTAGTCGTGGAACTCGCCGTCGGTGATCACGACGACGTGCTTCACGGCCGCGGCGCTGCGCTGCAGCAGCTGATCGGCGACCTGCAGGCCGGAGAGCAGGTGCGTTGGTTCGTTCGGATTGTGGGCGAGCGCGGCGACGCCCTGCTGCACCCTGTCCGGTTCCCCCACGTCGGTCAGCGGCAACGCCACGCTGGCGCCGCCCTGCCGGCCGAACGTGACGATCGCGACCTGGTCGCCGGGCTCGAGCTGCGCGCACGTCTGCAGCGCGCTCGTCTTCGCGTAGCTCATCTTCGTGCGGCCCGACACGACCTCCTCGCCCATGCTGCCCGAGCGGTCGACGACGAGCACCAGCGCGATCGCGTGTTTGTCGACCTCGATCGGCTCCTTGGACACGGGCCCGGCCTCTGACGGGTCGCCAGCGGGCGGCTTCGGCTCCTTCGCGGGAAGCGGTTCCAGCACCGGCGGCTTCGGCTCCGCGGGTCCTTCGCCAGGCGCCGCGCCCTGCCCCGCGCCGCGCTGCACGTCGCGCGGCGGCAGCGGCCGCACCGGCAGCAGTTCCCGCAGCGGCTCACCCGGGGCGCCGAAGCCCGGCGCCAGCACGAACAGGCCGAGTCCCTCGCGCAGCGCTTCGGCCAGCAGCCGCTGCTCGGCGACCGGCAACGGCCCGCCGAGGACCACGGCCGCCGCGTTCGCCCAGTCCGGCGGCAGGTGCGCGGCGGTCTCCACGGCGACGCCCTGGGCAGCCAGCGCCGCGGCCGCCACGCCGCTCGGTTCGAGCACCAGCACGCGCGGCGGCGCGGTCACCTCGAACGACCCGGTACGCACGACGCGGTGCGGCCCCAGTGCCAGTTCGAGTTCGACCTCGTGCCGCCCCGGTGCCGCCGGCGTGAACGGCACCTCGGCCGGGCGGCCCGGCTCGAGCGCGACCGGCTGCGCCAGCACGGTGCCCGCCGGGCCGCGCACCAGCAACCGCGCCGTGGCCGGCTCGCGCAGCGAAGGCGCCTCGCACTGCAGCGCCGCCGGACGATCCGCGGTCGCGCGCGCCAGCAGGCGGATCTGCAGGTCCTGGGGCTCGAGCGGCAACGGCAGGCCGGCGAAGGTCGCGCGCGCGCCGAGCGGTCCGGGCGGCAGGCCACCCGGCACGGGCCCGGTCCAGGCGATCGTCAGTTCGTCGCTGCGCGGCCCGGCGCCTGCTCCCGCCGCGAGCAGCGCCTTGCCGGGATCGGCCGCGGGCAGCGTCGCCGCGGCCGTGCGCGGCTCCACGGCAGCGAACCCCACGGCGACCGGGTCGGTCGCGGCGACCGCGAACGCGAGCACGGCGGCGAACGCGCACAGCCGCGGCGCGGGCCGCTGCGAACGCCGCAGCAGGAGCCCGAGCGCCGCGAGGCCGGCGAGGCCGAGCGCGGGCGCGATCATCCGTTCCCCTTCGCCGGCAGGAACACCGGCAGGAGCCAGTCGACGCGGTCGCCGAGATCGCGGCCCTCGCCGAAGTCGACCTCGAGCACCACGCGGTCGCCCGGTGCGACGGGCAGGAGCCCGCTGTCGCGGACCGGCCGGCCCGCGAGCAGCCCCTGCGCCTCGAACCTGCGCGCATCGTTGACGTAGACGCGCGCGTCGGCGTGGGCGCGCAGCGGCAGGCCCGCGGCGCTGTCGTCGATGGCGACGCGCGTCCAGAAGTGCCGGACACCGGCGGGCACCACGAAGGCGAGGCGGCTCCTGCTGTGCACGCCGAGGCCCTTGCCGCAGGTTCGTCCGGCCGCGACCAGCGGCGCGCCGAGCACGTTGAGGTCCCGGCGCCACGGCAGCACGGCGTCGCCGTCGAAGCCGCTCTCGGCGACCTCGGCGGGCTCCAGGTCCGACAGGAAGGTGCCCACCGAGGCGAACACGAGGCTCGCCACGTCGGCGCGACGCACGTCGAGCGGCGCGCCCGACTCGAGTTCGGCCAGCAGGCCCGACTTCGTGAACGCGCGCACCCGCACGCCGAGGTGGTCGCCGGTGCGCGTGCGCAGGAAGGCCCCGGCCGGGGCCGCGCGCGGCGCCGGATCCGCGATGCGCAGGCCCACAAGGTCCTGCAGGCGGAACCAGCGCGGGCCGCCGTCGCCGTCGGGCTGGAAGCTCACGCCGCGTTCGCCGAACTGGTGCACCGCGCCGGCCAGCAGGTCGTAGCCGAAGGCGGCGCGTTGCACGATCGCTTCGCCGACGCCCGGCGGCAGCGGCAGGGCGGCCGCGGCTTCCGCGCCCGGTCCGACCAGCGCCTGCAGCCGATCGGTCGCGAGCGCCACGCGGCCGAGGCAGGGCGACAGCAGTTCGAGGTGCTCGCCCGCGGCGTCGCCGCCGGCGAGTGCCCCGCGCACGACGTCGCCCCCGGCGAGCCAGGCCGAGGGCAGCTCCACCAAGAGGGCCGGCGCCCCCTGCAGCGCGAGCAGTTCGCCTGGTTGCAGGCGGCGCCTGCCCTGGGCGGACTCCACGTCGAGGCCACGGGCCGGGTCGCCTTCGATCGAGGTCGCGACCAACACCTCGCCGCTCGCCAGCGCGAGTTCGAAGGTGGGCTCCTGGGCCGGGGCAGGCAGCGACAGCGCGAGCACGGCCAGCAACCCGTGGATTCCGGCACCTGTGCCAGAATGGCACCTGGCAGCGGAAGCTGCCGCGGGATGACTGCCAATCTGGCGAACCAGCCCCAGGCCCGCCGGGCACGGCGCAAGCAGTTCCTCAGTCATAAGCCATGTATCCACAAGCACTCGAAGAGGGCCATGGGGACGCGATCCATGGCCAGCTGGAGCCCGGCACCACCTTTGCTTTGCGCGCCGCCCGTTCACCGGACGAACCCCGCGGGGCACACAGCCCCGAGCGTCCGACGCGGCGCGGCCGCCTCGCAGCGAGGTGGCGCGAACTGCCACCGAAAACGAACTGTCGAGATTCCCCCCCGAGGTCGTGATGGTCAAACAACTCGTGTTCGAAACCGACGCGCGCGAGGCCGTGCTGCGCGGTGTCACCAAGCTGGCGAAGGCCGTCGTCTCCACCCTTGGCCCCCGCGGCCGCAACGCCGTGCTCGACAAGGGCTGGGGCGGCCCGACCGTGACCAAGGACGGCGTCACGGTGGCCGAGGAGATCGAGCTCGAAGACCGCTACGAGAACATGGGCGTCAAGCTGGTCAAGGAAGCGGCCAGCAAGACCTCGGACGTCGCCGGCGACGGCACCACGACGGCGACGCTGCTCGCGCACGCGATCTGCGAGGAGGGCATGAAGTACCTCACCGCGGGCGCCAACCACGCCGAGCTGATCAAGGGCATCCGCGCCGCGGCCGACGCGATCGTCGCCGAACTGCAGCGCATGAAGAAGAACGTGCCCGGCAGCGACCAGAAGGCGATCGTGCAGGTCGCCGCGATCGCCGCGAACAACGATCCCGAGATCGGGCGCATCATCGCCGAGGCGATGAAGAAGGTCGGCACCGACGGCGTGATCACGGTCGAGGAGGGCAAGGGCCTCGAGACCGAGATCAAGGTCGTCGAGGGCATGCAGTTCGACCGCGGCTACCTGTCGCCGCACTTCGTCACGTCCGCCGAGGACATGACGGCCGACCTGCGCGACTGCTACGTGCTCGTGCACGAGGACAAGCTGTCGTCGGTGCGGCCGCTGCTGCCGCTGCTCGAGAAGCTCAAGGAGAGCAACAAGCCGCTCTTGATCATCGCCGAGGACGTCGAGGGCGAAGCGCTCGCGACGCTGGTCGTCAACAAGCTGCGCGGCGTGCTGAAGGTCTGCGCGGTCAAGGCGCCGGGCTACGGCGACCGCAGGAAGGCCATGCTGCAGGACGTCGCGATCCTGTGCGGCGGCGAGGCGATCTTCAAGGACCTCGGCCTCGACCTCGAGAAGGTGCAGCTGCGCCAGCTCGGCGTGGCCAAGAAGGTGCTCGTCGACGCCGACAACTGCACGATCGTCGAGGGCAAGGGCAAGCCGGCCGACGTCAAGGCGCGCGGCGAGCAGATCCGCCGCGAGATCGACGCGACGACTTCCGACTACGACCGCGAGAAGCTGCAGGAGCGCCTCGCGAAGCTGACCGGCGGCATCGCCGAGGTCCGCGTCGGCGCCCACACCGAGACCGAGATGAAGGAGCGCAAGGCCCTGGTCGAGGACGCCCTGCACGCGACGCGCGCCGCGATCGCCGAGGGCATCCTGCCCGGCGGCGGCACGGCGCTGCTGAAGGCGAGCCGCGCGCTCGACTCGCTGCAGCCGGCCGGCGACGCGCGGTTCGGCGTCGAACTGATGAAGTCGGTCTGCCAGCGGCCGGCGCGCATGATCGCGCAGAACGCCGGCGCCGACGGCGCCGTGGTCGCGCGCAAGGTGCTGAACCACAAGAGCGACACGCACGGCTACAACGCGCTGACCGGCGAGTACGGCGACATGTTCCAGCTCGGCATCGTCGACCCGACCAAGGTCGCGCGCTGCGCGCTGCAGAACGCGGTCTCGGTCGCGACCCTGCTGCTGACCACCGACTGCGTGGTCACCGAGGGCAAGAAGGACGACGACAAGGCCGCCGACGGCGGGGACGAGGACTGACCTCCGCCGCGCAAGCACCCGACCCACACATTCCCCCTGGCCATTCCCACTGGAGCAAATCGAACCATGGCTTCCCTGCGACCCCTGGACGACCGCGTCGTGCTGAAGGTGCTCGACGCCGAAGAGAAGACCGCCGGCGGCATCCTGCTGCCCGACACCGCGAAGGAAAAGCCGCAGCGCGGCAAGATCACCGCCGTCGGCGACGGCAAGCTCGGCAAGGACGGCAAGCGCATCAAGCTCGACGTCAAGAAGGGCGACATCGTGCTGTTCGGCAAGTACGCCGGCAGCGACGTGAAGGTCGCCGGCGAGGACTACAAGATCCTGCGCGAGAACGAGATCCTCGCCAGGCTGGAGGGCTGAACCGATGGGCAAGCAGATCATGTATGACGACGTCGCGCGCCGGAAGGCCGTCGACGGCGTGCAGAAGCTCGCCAAGGCCGTCAAGGTGACGCTGGGTCCGGCCGGCAAGAACGTCATCATCGAGAAGTCGTTCGGCGGCCCGCAGGTCACGCGCGACGGCGTCACCGTCGCGAAGGAGGTCGAGCTCGAGGACCCGTTCGAGAACATGGGCGCCAAGCTCGTGCGCGAGGTCGCCAGCAAGACCAACGACGTCGCCGGCGACGGCACGACGACGGCCACGGTGCTCGCCGAGGCGATCGTGACGATCGGCCAGCGCTACCTGACGTCGGGCGTCGACCCGAACGACCTGCGCGCCGGCATCGACGCGGCGGTCGCCAGGATCACCGAGCAGCTCGCCGGCATGGCGAAGAAGATCGACAACAAGAGCCGCGACGAGATCGCCCAGGTCGGCACGATCTCCGCGAACAACGACGCGGAGATCGGCAAGCTGCTGGCCGACGCGATGCTGAAGGTCGGCGCCGAGGGCGTCGTCACCGTCGAGGAGGGCAAGAGCGCTTCGGTCGAGCTCGAGCACGTCGACGGCATGCAGTTCGACAAGGGCTACATCTCGCCCTACTTCATCACCGACCCGAAGACGATGGAGGCCGCGTTCGAGAACGCGGCGATCCTGGGGCACGAGAAGAAGATCTCGAACGTGCGCGAGATGATCCCGCTGCTCGAGCAGATCTCGCGCGCCGGCAAGCCGCTGGTGATCGTCGCCGAGGACGTCGAGTCCGAGGCGCTCGCGGCGCTGGTCGTCAACCGCCTGAAGGGCGTGCTGAACGTCTGCGCGGTCAAGGCGCCGGGCTTCGGCGACCGCCGCAAGGCGATCCTGCAGGACCTCGCCACCCTGACCGGCGGCCAGTGCATCAGCGAGGACCTCGGCATCAAGCTCGAGAACGTCACGCTGCAGCAGCTCGGCACGGCGCAGAAGATCCGCGTCACCAAGGACAATACGACGGTCATCGGCGGTGCCGGCAAGAAGGCCGACATCGAGGCGCGCGCCGACAGCATCCGGAGCCAGATCGAGAAGACGACCTCGGACTACGACCGCGAGAAGCTGCAGGAGCGGCTCGCCAAACTGACCGGCGGCGTCGCGATCATCCGCTCCGGCGCGATGACCGAGGCCGACATGAAGCAGAAGAAGCAGCGCATCGAGGACGCGCTGAACGCCACGCGCGCCGCCGTCGAGGAGGGCATCGTGCCCGGCGGCGGCGTCGCGCTGCTGCGCGCCAGCCAGACGCTCGGCGCCCTGAAGCCGAAGGGCGACCAGCAGTTCGGCGTCGAGATCTGCCGCCGTGCGTGCGAGGAGCCGATGCGGCAGATCGCCGAGAACGCCGGCGAGGACGGTTCGGTCGTCGTCGACGAGGCGCTGTCGCGCAAGGCCAGCGAGGGCTTCGACGCGCTGACCGGCCAGTGGGTCGACATGTTCAAGGCGGGCATCGTCGACCCGACCAAGGTCGTGCGCTGCGCGCTGCAGAACGCGGCGAGCATCGCCGGGCTCATGCTGACGACGAACACGATGGTCACCTCGATCAAGGAGGAGCAGAAGGCCGTCGCGGGATCGGTCAGCTGAGGTTCCCGCACCTGCCGATGCGCGCCTCTCCCGAGCATCCCGACCTGCCTTGAGCCCGGGGCCGGCCGCCGCGGCCGGCCCCGCCGAGCGTCCGGCCCCGATCGAATGGCCCAGAAGCGCGACTACTACGAAGTGCTCGGCGTCGACCGCAAGGCCGACGAGGACACGATCAAGAAGGCCTACCGCAAGCAGGCGCTCGACAACCACCCGGACCGCAACCCGGGCAACACCGAGGCGGAGCAGCGCTTCAAGGAGGCCGCCGAGGCCTACGCGGTGCTTTCCGATCCGCAGAAGCGCCAGCGCTACGACCAGTACGGCCACGCCGGCGTCTCCGGCCCGCAGGGCGGCCCCGGCTTCGCGACCGCCGAGGACGTGTTCGCCGCGTTCGGCGACCTGTTCGGCGGCAGCGGCGGGTTCTTCGAGCAGTTCTTCGGCGGCGGGCGGCGCGGGCGCGGCCGGCGCGGCTCCTCGCTGAAGGTCGACCTCGAACTGACGCTCGAGGAGGTCGCGACCGGCGCGACGAAGACCATCGCGCTGAAGCGCCCGGAACCCTGCGGCCACTGCGGCGGCAGCGGTGCGCGGCCGGGCACCAGGAAGAAGCGCTGCGGCACCTGCCACGGCCACGGCGAGGTGGTGCGCAACCAGGGCTTCTTCCAGCTGCGCCAGACCTGCCCGCACTGCCACGGCCAGGGCGAGCACATCGAGGACCCGTGCCCGAAGTGCCACGGCCGCGGTGCGATCGCCAAGGACGCCCCGGTCAACATCACGATCCCCGCGGGCATCGAGTCCGGCCACACCGAGCGCATCCCCGGCCAGGGCGAGCCCGGCGAAGCCGGCGGCCCGCCCGGCGATCTCGTCGTCGTGCTGCACGTCAGGGACCACGAGGTCTTCACGCGCGTCGGCGACGATCTGCTGATGCAATCGCGCATCAGCTTCCGGCAGGCGGTGACGGGCGACGACGTCGAGATCCCCACGATCTCGGGCACGACCGTCGCCGTGAAGATCCCGCCCGGCACGCAGCCCGGCGAGAAGCTGCGCATCCGCAACCACGGCCTGCCGCGCGCCGACGGTTACGGCCGCGGCAACCTGGTCGTGCAGATCCAGGTCGACGTGCCCAAGAAGATCACGCCGGAGCAGGAGGACCTGCTGCGGCAGTTCGACGATCTCGACGCCGGCGGCAAGAAGGGCAAGAAGACCGGCCGGAAGACGATCTTCGAGAAGGTCAAGGACATCTTCTCGTGACCGGATGCGGCCCGCGCGGCGACGGTGGTCCCCGCGCGACCCCGACCCAGTGAACCGAAGAGCCACGGAGCCCCTGTGAACCCGATCGACGAGAAGCCGACTGCCGGCGCGCCGGGCGCCACGCCACCGGGCCAGGACGGCAAGCCACCCACCGAGCCGGCGGCGGAGATCCCGGGCCCCGAGCGCGAGATCGCGCGCCTCGAGCAGGAGCGCCTGCTGCTCGAAGGCCAGCTGCAGCGCACGCTCGCCGACGCGGCGAACATGCGCCGGCGCCAGAAGCAGGAGATGGACGAGGCGAAGCGGCGCGTCGTCGAGGGGCTGACGCAGGAACTGCTGCCCGTGCTCGACGCGTTCGGCATCGCGCTGCAGACGTTCGACATGCAGGGCGGCGATCCGCAGGCCCTGATCGACGGCGTGCGGCTCGTGCGCACGCTGCTGCACTCGGCCCTCGAGCGCCACGGCCTGCAGGAGATCCCCGCCGCCGGCCTGCCGTTCGACCCGGCGCGGCACGAGGCCGTCTCGCTCGAGATCGCGCGCGATCTGCCCGCGGGCCACGTCGCCCGCGTGCTGCAGCCCGGCTACCTGCTCGGCGACCGCGTCGTGCGGCACAGCCGCGTGGTCGTCGCGAGCGCCCCGGCCGCCCCGGGTGAGGCGGGCGCGACGGACCCGATCGACGACCAGAAGGAGGAGAAGGAGAACTGAGATGCCGACCTACGAGTACCTCTGCCGTTCCTGCGATCACCGCTTCGAGCAGTTCCAGTCGATGAGCGCCCGGGCGCTGCGCAAGTGCCCCGAGTGCAGCAAGAGCGCGCTCGAGCGCCTGATCGGCGCGGGCGCCGGCGTGATCTTCAAGGGCTCA
>VGXW01000133.1 GCA_016873195.1 Planctomycetota bacterium
CGCGCGGTTCGGCGTGGGCTCCTGGGCGCGCGCGCCGGTGAGGGCGAGGATGGCGGCGGCGACGAGAGCGTGGGCAAGGCGGAGCATCGGGGAACGCGCAGTATGGCACGGCGCGGCGGCGGCGGCAGGTCCCCGGCGGCGGGTTGCGGCCGATCGCAAGCGGGCCGCTGTGCGCGCGGTCAGCGCAGACTCTCGGCGACGAGCACCTGCAGCACGACCTCGGCTTCGCCGCGGCGGACCCGCACGGGCACCTTCCTGCCGATCCGCAGGCCGCCGAGCACCGCGACGTAGCTCTCCATGTCGGCGACCGGCCGGCCCGCGAGTTCGAGGATCACGTCGCCGGGCTCGATGCCGGCCAGGTCGGCGGGGCCGCCCGCGCGCACCGAGTCGACGACGACGGCCGGGGCGTTGTAGTCCGGCCGGATGCCGAGCCCCGGGCGCGGACCTTCCGGGTCGGTCGCGGCACCGGCCGCCGGTGCTTGCCGTTCGGTGGCAACGGCCGGTCCACCCGGCGCGGTGGGCGCCGCGGGCGCGGCCGGGGGCCGCGGCTGCGGCAACGGCGGCGGCACTGCCGCAGCGGGCGGCTGTTCGACGACGACGACGTAGTCGGCGACCGAACGGCTCGCGCCGTAGAGGCCCGCGTCGAGATCGGCGACCGCCTCGGCCGAGACCGTGCGCACGTCGAGTTCGGGCATCCGCTGCACGATGCGCGCGACCGCGCCGCGGCGGTGGTCGCTGTGGAACTGCCCGACGATCAGCACGACGAGCGGCCGCCTGCCCCTGGCCAGCTGCGCGCGCAGGTGGTCGACGACGGTCTCCGCCATCGTGTCGTCCTTGAGGCACTGCGCCGCGTAGTGGCGCTGCATCGCCGCGTCGCCGTCCACGCCGACGTGCGCGCGCATCGAATCGACGAACGCGTCCCAGTACTCGTCCTCGGGTGCTTCCGTCTGCCGCGCGACGTGGGGATCGCCGAGCACGCTGGCGACGCCCTGCCGGCTCGCCGACACGGCCAGCGCGTGCGGCGCGTTCGCGGCCAGCACGACGAGGCGCTGCTCCTTCGCGAACTCGACCACCGGCCGGTAGTCGGTCGCGTAGCCACGCCACGGCCGCGCCGCGGCGAGGAACTCCGCCTCCGCGGTGAGGCCGGCCAGGTAGGCGAGCAGGTGGTTCTGCACGTCGCGATCGAACATCTCCATCGCGATCGTGAGGTCGGGCCGGCGCGCGTGCAGGTGCCGCAGCAGTTCGAGGTGCAGGCGGTGCACGGCGGCCACGCCGTGTTGTTCGCCGAGCACGACGACGTCGGCCGCCGCGAGCTCGGCGGCGGCGTCCGCCGGCGAACGGGCGCGGTCGTCGGCGGTGCGCACGAGGGTGGCCGGCGCGGCGCAGGCGGCGAGCAGCAGCGGGAACAGGGTCCGGAGCGGGCGCATGGCGCAATCAGACGGGCGGCGGCCGGCCCCGGCAAGCGGCGGCGGCGGCCGTTTTGTCGCGCGGCGCGCTTCCGCCGGGCGCGCCGCGCGCTTGAATGCGCGACCCGGCGCACCGGCCCGGGCGAGCGGCATGAAGATCACCACCTGGAACGTGAACGGCCTGCGCGCGCGACTGACCCATGTCGTCGACTTCCTGCGCAGCGAAGCCCCCGACGTGCTGTGCCTGCAGGAGACCAAGGTCGAGGATCCGCTGTTTCCGCGCGCCGTACTCGAGGACGAAGGCTACGAGGTCTGCTGCTTCGGCCAGAAGGGCTACCACGGCGTCGCGATCCTCGCCCGGGAACCGCTCGAGGCGGTCGTGCGCGGCCTGCCCGACGACCCGCCCGGAGCCGATCGCCGCGTGCTCGGCGCCACCGTGCGCGGCGTGCGCGTGCTCGACCTCTACGTGCCCAACGGCCAGGACGTCGGCACCGACAAGTACCGCTGCAAGCTCGACTGGCTGGCCCGGCTGCGCGGTTTCCTCGACGCGCGCTGCGCCGCGCGCGAGCCGCTGGCCGTGGTCGGCGACTTCAACGTCACGCTCGACGACCGCGACGTGCACGACCCCGAGTGGTGGCGCGGCAGGATCCTGTGCTCCGATCCGGAACGGCAGGCGCTGCGCGAAGTGCTGGCCTTCGGCCTCGAGGACCCGCTGCGGCGCTTCCACCCACAGGGCGGCATCTACACGTGGTGGCACTACCGCGCGAACGCGGCGGCGGCCGACGACGGCCTGCGCATCGACCACGTGTTCTGCTCCGGGCCGCTCGCGGCGCGGTGCACGGGCGTCACCGTGCACCGGGAACTGCGGCTGCAGAAGAGCCCGAGCGACCACGCGCCGGTGACGGCCGAGTTCACCGATTGAGGCGACGATGGCGGCAACCGCGCTGATCGAGACGTGCGACCTCGGCCGCGCCTACGGCGGCAAGTGGGCCGTGCGCCACCTCGGGCTGCAGGTCGCGCGCGGCGAGATCTACGGCTTCCTCGGCCAGAACGGCGCCGGCAAGACGACGACGATCCGCATGCTCGCGGCCCTGCTGCGGCCGAGCGAGGGCTCGCTGCGCATCGACGGCATCGACCCCAGGGTGGCGCCGCGCGCGCTGAAGCAGCGGGTCGGCCTCGTGCCCGACACGCCGCCGCTGCACGACTACCTGACCGGCCGCCAGTACGTGGGTCTCGTCGCGAGCCTGTGGCACGTCGGCCGGCGCGAGCGCGACGCGCGCGCCGAACGGCTGTTCGCGTTGCTGCAGCTCGAGGAGGCCGCCGACGAACTCTGCAAGGGCTACTCGCACGGCATGCGCAAGAAGGTGCACCTTGCCGCCGTGCTGGCCACGGCGCCGCCGGTGCTGCTGCTCGACGAAGCGACCACCGGCCTCGACCCGATCGGCGTGCGGCGGCTCAAGGACCTGCTGCTCGAGGAGAGTGCCCGCGGCACGACGATCCTGTTCAGCACGCACGTGCTGGAGACCGCCGAGCAGATCTGCCACCGCGTCGGCATCCTGGTGCGCGGCACGCTGCGCGCCGAGGGCACCGTCGCGGACCTGCGCGCGGCGCACGGCGGCGCTTCGCTCGAGGACGTGTTCCTGGCCACGGCCACCGGCGCCGCGGCGGGAGGCGGCGATGGGCCTGCTCGCGACTGACCTGCGCGCGTTGGCGAACCTGCCCGGCACGAGGGCCGGCCGGCGCATCGTCGCCGGCACCGGGATCGGGCTCGGCCTGCTCGCGCTGATGTCCTGGTGGGGCACCGGCGAGCTGCTCGCGCACCCGCGGCTCCTGCAGATGGTCCTGCCGGCGACCGGCGAACCGCTGGTCGGGCTGCTCGGCTTCGGGCTCGGCGCGTGCCCGGTCGCCGCTTCGTGGATCGGCCTCGCGCTGGCGCAGCGCCAGCTGTTCGAGTCGCCCGAACTGAACCTGTGGCTCGCCGCGCCGCTGCCGAGGTGGCGCCCCGCGCTGCAGGTGCTGCTGCGCGCTTCGTTCCTGGCGCTCCTGTGGGGCACGGCGCTCGCCGGGCCCGTGGTCGGCGGGCTCCTGGCGAGCAAGCAGGCGCCGTGGCCCGCCTACGCGCTGGCGCCGCTGGCGCTGCTGGTCTGCACGGTGCCGCTGCTGGCCGCGCTGCTCGGCGTGCAGCTCGTGCTGGTGCGGTTCTTCGCGGGCCGCGTGCTGCGCCTCGTGCTCACGCTCGTCTCGGCGCTCGCGTCGGCCGGCTTCTCGACCTGGCTCCTGGTCGGCCTGTTCACGGCGGCCGAGGAACGGCTGCCGCAGCTCGCCGCCGCGGGTGCCGGCGCGGGCCGGCTGCCGTGGACGATCGACAGCGCGGCCCACCTGCTCGCCGCGGCGGCCGGCGGCCGGTGCGATGTCAGCGCGCTGGCCTCGGCGCTGGGCTGGCTCGCGGCCGCACTCGCCGGTTTCGTCGCGCTGGGCCACCTGCACCCGCGCGCGGTCGAGAAGCACCTGGAGAGCCAGCCGCCGCTGCGCCGCCGCCGTTCGGGCTGGCCGTCGTCGGTCGCCGGCGCGATCCGCCGCAAGGAGTTCGCGCAGGTGCTGCAGCAGCCGGGCGCGCTGCTCGGGTTCCTCGCGTTCGCCGTGCTGGTCGTCGCGCTCGCGCGCCAGCGCGTGCTCGTCGGCGGCCTGCTCGACGCGAGCCGACTGCCGCCCGACCTCGCCTCGGTCGCGGCGATGCTCGTGCTGTGGTTCGTCGCGGTGCTGCTCGTGCTCTACGCGCACATGGGACGGCTCGCGATGTGGGACGGCCCGCAGTGGCCGCTCTACCTCGCCGCGCCGGCGCGGCCGGTGGCGATCCTGTGGGGCAAGCTGCAGGCGGTCGCGCTGTTCCTGCTGTGGCCGCTCGTGGTCGTCGGCGCCGCCGGCTCGCAGATGCTCGGCGCCGGGCCGGCCGCGGTCGGGCTGTTCGCGGCGGTCGCGCTGGCGGGCACCGTCGCGGCGCTCGGCGTGCTGGCCGCGGTCGGCACCTGGCCGCGGCTGATGCGGCCCGACGACGCCGGGCAGATCGTGCAGGGCGGGCGCAGCTTCCTCGCCGCGCTGGTGCTCGTGGTCGCCTTCGAACTCGTGGCCGCGCCGGTCTACTTCGGCTGGCCCCTGCTCGTCGATGCGCCGCAGCAACGGTTGGCCGGCGGTGCCGGGCCCGCGTCGCTGCACGGCTGGGCCGTGCCCGCCATCTGGTTGTTCGCGCTGCTCGCCGGCGCTTCGGGTTTCGGCCTCGGCGTGCGCAACTACGGCCGGCTGCTGCGCGCGCGCTGACCGGCCAGGGCTCGCCGGTCCGCCGGCCCGCCCGGCGCGGCGGCCGGCTACAATGCGGCCGGCTGCCTGTCCCCCCCGATCCGAGGAACCATGCACACCCTCGCCAGACTGCTGCCCCTGTTCGCCAGCGCCGCGCTCGCGGCGCAGACCACCAACACCGGCGTGCAAGACGTCGGCCTCACGCTGTCGATGGGCCCGACCGGCTCGACGAACGCCTACGCCGGCCAGATCTGCGGGCCGTTCACCTGCGTGCCGTTCAGGCTCACGCCGGGGCCGATCGCCACGCCCCAGCGCACCGTGCGGGTCTACGGCGACGCGAACTCGCTCTACGTGCTGCTGATGAGCTTCGCGCCGACGCCGACGCCGTGCGTCACGATCCCCGGCATCGGCAACGCGCTGATCCTCGGCCAGCCGCTGCACACGCTCGCCTTCGGCGTGACCGGCCCCTACGTGCCGAGCCCGTCGGTCGCCTGCCGCCAGGGCGTGGGCACCGTCACGCTGCAGCTGCCGCCCGTCAGCACGGCCGCGATCACCTACCGGCTGCAGGCGCTGACGTTCAGCTACACGACCCAAGGGCCCGCGTTCACGGTCGCGGTCCAGGGCCGCTGACGCGCCCGCATGCCGCGCCCCCGCACCGCGCTGCTCGCCGCCCTGCTGCACGCCGCCGCGGTCGCGCCGATGCTGGCACAGGACGACCTGCGCGACACGGTGACCCGCGCCGACGGCAAGGTCTTCACGGGGCGCCTGCTGACGCCGCACTCGCCCGACGAACTGCTGCTGCTGCAGGGCGGCAAACGGGTCCGCCTCGCGCGCGCCGACCTCGCGTCGACCGATCTGCTCGCCGACCGGATCCGCGAGTCCTGCGCGCGGCGGCTGCGCCTGAAGGACTCGCCGAAGGCGCAGTGGTTCCTCGTCGAGTGGGCGGAGGCCCAGGGCCTGCCCGGGCTCGCGCGCGCGCAGGCGATGCTGCTGGTGCTCGACGACGACGGCAACGCGCCGGCGCACGAGTTCCTGGGCCACAAGAAGGGGCCGAAGGGCTGGCTGTGGGAACTCGACGGCCGGTGGCTCGCGCGCGAGCAGCTCGAGAACGCGATCCTCGAGAAGCCCTACGAGATCGCCGGCGAGCGCTTCGCCGTGGTCTGCGACGGCGGCCTGCGCACGAACGTCGCGGCGCTGCTCGACCTCGAGCACCTCGCCGTCGTGTGCCACGACCGGCTCGGCGCGGGGCTGCAGCTGCGCGAGTCGCTGGCGCCGATGCGCATCGTCTGCAGCCGGTCGGTGCAGACGTTCCCGAAGTGGGGTTTCCGGCCGGTGCCCTACTACGTGCCCGCCCCGCACGGCGACGTCGGCCGCACGTTCTACGCGGGTGCGGGCCCGGTGCGGCCCGAGAAGCTGTTCTTCGTCGGCACGCAGGCGCTGCTGCACCACTGCCTGATCGGCGAGGTCGCGCGCGCCAACGACCGCGACCGCACGTGCCCGTGGCTCGAGGTCGGTTTCGGCATGTACCTCGAGAACCTGATGGCCGGGCCGGCCGGCTTCGCCGCGCCGGGCGAGCTGCGCGCGCAGGACCTGCAGGCGCTGTCGGCGCTGGGCCGCGACTTCCGGCTGTCGCAGCTGCTGCACCTGCCGATGTACGGCGGCTTCTACCTGATGGACGACACCGCGACGGCGCTGCACTGGAGCGCGTCGACGATGTTCGTCGCGTGGCTGCTCGACCCCGGCAACGATCCGCAGACGCGCGAGCCGTTCCTCGCCTACGCGGCCCAGGCGCTCGGCGAGAAGAAGGGCGACAGCAGTTCGCTGTTCGACCGCGCGATGGGCCGCCGCGTCGAGGAGTTCGAGGCGCCGTTCACGAAGTGGCTGGCGAAGCAGGCGGGGTTCTGAGCTACCGAACGCCGCCGTGCCTGCCGCTCAACCGCCCCCCGCCATGCGCAGCAGCGCGTCGCCGTCGAGCCGGCAGACCCGCCAGTCGTGCAGCAGCTTCGCCCCGCGCTTCTCGTAGAAGCCGATCGCGGACTCGTTCCAGTCGAGCACCGCCCAGTCGAGCCGCGGGCAGCCGCGGCGCACCGCCTCCGCCGCGAGCGCGCGCAGCAGCGCGAGCCCGGCGCCAGCACCGCGATGTTCGGGCGCGACGAACAGGTCCTCCAGGTACAGGCAGGGCCGCGTGCGGAACGTCGAGTAGTTCGTGAAGTAGAGCGCGAAGCCGACCGGTGCCCCGTCGATCTCCGCGAGCAGCGCCGCGCAGGCCGGCCGCTCGCCGAACAGGTGCTCGCAGAGCCGTCCCTCGTCGACGTCGAGCTGGTGCTCGAGGCGCTCGTAGCGCGCCAGCTCGCCGATGAAGCGCGCGACGTGCGGCACGTCCCCGGGCGCCGCCGAGCGCACGATGACCCGATCCCGCGATCGTGCGGGAACGGTCACGCGCGGTAGGTGATGCGGCCGCGCGTCAGGTCGTACGGCGACAGTTCGACGGTCACGCGGTCGCCCGGGATGATGCGGATGTAGTGCTTGCGCATCTTGCCGGAGATGTGGGCGAGCACGATGTGGCCGCCCTCGATCTGGATCCGGAACTTGGTGTTGGCGAGGGTCTCGACGACCGTGCCTTCGAGGACGATGGCTTCTTCTTTGGGCACAAGAACTCCGTGAGCACCCGGGGCGGACGCGGTGGAAAGGCCTGGAGCGAAGATCCACCCCGAGCGGGGCGGAGGATTCTAGAGGGCGTGCGAACGCGCGATCAAGCAGGCATCTGGCCGCAGCCCGGCCCGGAGCCCTGCGGTGCGGGCAGGAGGCCATGGATGGTGCAGCGCCGCGCGAACCCTGCTGCCCGGGGGCGGGCGGCCCCCGTCACCGGCCACGACGTCAGTCATCAGTCCGGTCACGGCGCTTGCCAACCCGAGCGGCCGGGCCGAGAGTTCCGCCCCAGGTCCTGGGCATGGCAGCGCGGTCGCACGCAACGGGTCGGAACACACGGGCAGGTGCAGCGCCGGAGTTCGACGCCGCCTACTACCGGCGGTTCTACGCCGATCCGCGCACGCGGGTCGGCGACGCCGCGGCGACCGGCAGGCTCGCCGCGTTCGTCGCCGCCTACCTGCGCTACCTCGACGTGCCGGTGCGCACGATCCTCGACGTCGGCTGCGGCGTCGGCCACTGGCGGACGGCGGCGCGGCGGCTGTGGCCGCGCGCGCGCTACTTCGGCGTCGAACACAGCGAGCACCTGTGCGCCGTGCACGGCTGGATCCGCGGCTCGGTCGTCGACCTCGACGCGCGGGCGCTCGCGCCGGCCGGCACGTTCGACCTCGTCGTCTGCCAGGGCGTGCTGCAGTACCTCGACGACCGCGCGGCGGCGCGCGCGCTGCGGAACCTCGGCCGCTGGAGCGGCTCTGCCCTCTACCTCGAGGCGCTGACGGCGCTCGACTGGCGACAGAACGTCGACCGCACGCGCACCGACGGCGACGTGCACCTGCGCGACGGCGCGTGGTACCGGGCCCGGCTGCGGCGCCGCTTCGTCGCCTGCGGCGGCGGCGTGTTCGCGAGCCGGCGGGCGGGCGTGGCCTTGTTCGAACTCGAGGGCGCGTGACGGACGAGGGAGGGCAATCGGACACATGAGCGGCATGGACTTCTTCGGCCACCAGGAACGCGCGCGGGCTTCGTCGCGCCGGCTGGTGCTGTTGTTCGTCGCCGCCGTCGCGGCGATCGTCGCCTGCATCTACGCGGTCGCCGCGGCGCTGTTCGCCGCCGCCGAGGACGAAGGCCTCTGGCAGCCGCAGATCCTGCTCGCGGTGACCGCGGGCACGCTGCTGGTCGTCGGCCTCGCGAGCGCGTTCAAGACCATGCAGCTGCGGAGCGGCGGCCGCAAGGTCGCGGAACTGCTCGGCGGCGAGGCCGTCGACCCGGGCACGTCCGACCCGCGCGAACGCATGCTGCGCAACGTCGTCGAGGAGATGGCGATCGCCTCGGGCGTGCCGGTGCCCGACGTCTACGTGCTCGACGGCGAGCCCGGCATCAACGCCTTCGCGGCCGGTTGGAGCCCCGCCGACGCGGCCGTCGCGGTGACGCGCGGCGCGCTCGAGAACCTCGACCGCGACGAACTGCAGGGCGTGATCGCGCACGAGTTCAGCCACGTGTTCCACGGCGACATGCGGCTCAACATCCGCCTGATGGGCGTGCTGTTCGGCATCGTCTGCATCGCGACGATCGGCCGCATCGTCGTGCGCGCGGTCGGCCGCGGCGGCGGCGGCTCGGGCCGGGGCAAGGGCGGCGCCGCCGCGGTGCTGCTGTTCGGCCTCGCGCTGGTCCTGATCGGCTGGCTCGGCGTGCTGTTCGCGCGGCTGATCCAGGCCGCGGTGTCGCGCCAGCGCGAGTTCCTGGCCGACGCGAGCGCGGTCCAGTACACGCGCAATCCGCGCGGCATCGGGCTGGCGCTGGCGAAGATCGGCGGCATCGGCGGCACGCTGCAGAGCGCGCACACGGAGGAGGCGAGCCACCTGCTGTTCGCCGACGGGCTGCGGCGCGCGTTCGGCGGCGGCTTCGCCACGCACCCCCCGCTCGAGGCTCGTGTCGAACGCATCCTGCCGGGCTTCCGCCGCCAGCTCGCGAGCTCTGGCTCGATGGTCGCCGCGGTGCAGGCGACACCGCTGCCGCCCGGCCTCTACGGGCTCGCCGCTGCGGGCCCCGCACCCGCGCGCACCGTGGCCGCGGCCGAACTCGTGCGCACCGTCGGCGCGCCGGAGCCGCGCCACGTGGTCGCGGCGCGCGATCTGCTGCGCGACCTGCCGCTCGACCTCGCCGCCGCCGCGCGCGCACCGGGCCGGGCGCATCCGCTGGTGCTGGCGCTGCTGCTCGACCGGCAGCCCGCGCGCCGGCAGGAGCAGCTCGCGTCGATCGCCGCGCGCGACCCGGCGCTGGCCCACGAGGCGACCGTGCTGTTCCAGGCGCGCACGCTGGCGTCGCCGCGCGCGCTGCTGCCGCTGCTCGGGCTCGCGCTGCCGGCGCTGCGCGCGCTGCCGCCGGCGGGCCGCGCGCAGGTGCGCGGCGACGCGCGCGCGCTCGCGCTGTTCGACGGCGCGTTGTCGCCGTTCGAGTTCGCGCTGCTGAAGGGCCTCGAGCGGCATCTGCGCGCTCCCGGCGACGCCCCACCGCGGCCGCCGGGCCGGCCGACGGCGCTGCTGGAGCACCCGCGGGAGGCCGCGATCGTGCTGTCGGTGCTCGCGCGCGCCGGCGCGCGCGGCGAGGAAGTCGCCGCGAACCGCGCGTTCGCGCAGGGTCTGCTGGCGCTCGGCACGCCGGGCCAGGCCGCGCTGCTGCCGGCCGAGGCCTGCCCGATCACGGCGCTCGAGGCCGCCGTCGACGCGCTGGCCGCGGTGTCGCCGCTCGGCAAGCGCAACCTGCTCGAGGCCTGCGCGGCCGCCGCCGGCGCCGACGGTCAGCTCGCCGACGACGAGGCCGACCTGCTGCGCGCGCTCGCCGAGCTGTGGGACTGTCCGGTGCCGCTGGTGACCACGCCCGAGGGCGCGCCGGTCGCCGCGCCGGTCACAGGCTGAGCCGTTCGCCCGGCTCGGCCACGGCGAAGCCCGCCGCCGCGATGCGCGCGCGCAGCGCGGGGTCGTGCAGCGCCGGATTCGTGTGGTTCATGTGCAGGAACCGGATCGAGCCGGGCCGCGCGGCCGCGCGCGCGGCGAGCCGTGCCATCGTGCGCACCATCAGCGGGTGGCGGATCTCGGCGAGGTTGCGCCCGGGCAGCTCGCTGCCGTCGAAGAACGTGCCGTCGAGGTAGGCGACGTCGACGCCGTCGAGCAGCCGTTCGAGCAGGCCGGGCTCGCGCTCCCAGCCGTCGACGTCGGGCACGAACAGCACGGTCCGCTGCGGGCCGCGCAGCACGAAGCCGACCGTGTCCGAGTATTCGTCGCGGTGCGGCACCGCGAGCGCCGTCACGGTGACGCCGGGCCAGGGTTCGAACGGCGCGCCGATCGTGAACTCCCGCAGCTCGATCTGCCGCAGGTCGACGAGTTGCCGCCACGGCCCGTTGCCGCGCAGGAAGCCGCCGAGGCGGGCCGAGCAGTGCACCGGCAGGTCCTGGGTCGCGGCGACCTCGCGGCCGAACCACGCGAGCCCGAGGTAGTGGCCGACGTGCGCGTGGCTGACGAGCACCGCGTCGACGGGGCGCCGGCCGCGGCCGGTCACGCCCGCGAGCCCGTGCAGCATCGCCACCTGCTGCTCGACGGCCGGCGTCGCCTCGACGAGCAGCAGCTTGCCGGCGCGGCGGTCGACGAGGCCGAGGCACGCGGGGTGCAGCACGCGGCCCGTGGCGCGCGCCCCGGCACAGCACGGTTTCTCGCAGCCGAGGTGCGGCAGGCCGCCGTCCTGCGCGGTGCCGAGCACGAACAGTTCGCAGGCGGGTGGGGCGGGCGCCGGGACAGGCGGAGCCGCGCAGGCCACGAGCCAGGCGAGCAGGAACGGCAGGATCCGCAGCGGCGAGGGTCGCATGGACCGATCGTCGGGTCCGGCACCGGACCGGGCAATCCCACGGCGGGACGAAGCCGCCGAGCCCGTTCGCCGCGTGCTGCGCACGCGCCGATAGCGCGGCCGGCAAAGGAGGAGGCGGTGCGGATCGAAGGACTTCGGTGGGCCGTGTTCGGCGGGGCGGCAGCGGCCGTCGCGGCGTTCGCGGGCGGTGTGATCTGGTCGGCGGCGCTCGCGACGGCAACCGTGTTCGCAGCATGGCGGAAGGCGCCTGCGCGGCGACTGCGGGAACCCCTGGGCCTCGCCGTGGCGTGCCTCGGGCTCGTGCGCGAGGGCTACGCGAACGGCAGCGCGGAGGTCGCGGCCTGCCTCGACAGCGCGCTGGCCGCCGCGGCGCGCCTCGGCGCCGGCACCGGCGACGTCGACCTCGCCGCGGCGCGCGCGGTCGCGCAGCTCCCGCTGCACCGCGGATCCCACCGCGTCGACGGCCTGTTCGCGGCGGCGCGGCGGCTGCTCGGGCCGCGGGCGCGGGCGCGCCGGATCGGGCTCGACTTCGCCGGCGACGCCGGTCTTGCCGTGCACACGGATGCTCGCCGCTTCCTGCAGGTCGTGGCCCACCTCGCCAGCCGCGGCCTCGCGGCGGCCGGTGCGGGCGGCAGCGTGCGGATCGCGGCGGTCGCGCGCGGGCCCGTGGTCCGGTTCCGCGTCGCGAGCCGGAGCCATGCGCAACCTGCCCGGCCGACCGGAGAGGCGCCGTGCGACGCGGTCGGGCGCTGCGTGCTGCGCCGGCTCGTCGAGCGGCTCGGCGGCCGGCTCGGTCGCGGCGCCGGGCGCGGGCCCGGCGCGGCGCAGTGGTTCGAGCTGCCGCGCGGCGACCCGGCGGTTGCACCGGCCGGACCCGGCATCATGATGCGCGGATGATGCGCACCTGCACCGGCGCCC
>VGXW01000134.1 GCA_016873195.1 Planctomycetota bacterium
GGTTCCGCCTGCTCCAGGACGTCTGTCCGAACCATCTGCTCTCGACCGACGTCGACAGCTGGGCCGACGTGCCCGCGGACTACAAGCCGCTGCTGCGCGGCCGCACGATGCGCTGCCGGCGGTGCGTGCCGCTGCCGGTCGAGTGGGTCGTGCGCGGCTACCTGACGGGCTCGGGCTGGAAGGACTACCTGCGGGATGGCGCGGTCAGCGGCGTCGTGCTGCGCAAGGGCCTGCTGCACGCGAGCGAACTCGATCCGCCGATCCTGACGCCGACGACCAAGGCCACGAGCGGGCACGACGAACCGATCCCGTTCTCGCGCGTCGTCGAACTCGTCGGCAAGCCGGTCGCCGAGGCCGCGCGCAGCGCCGCGCTGGCGCTCTACCGGAAGGGCCGCGAGCACGCGAAGACGCGCGGCATCGTGATCGCCGACACGAAGTTCGAGTTCGGCCTGCTCGGCGACAAGCTGCTGTTGATCGACGAGTGCCTGACGCCCGACTCGAGCCGGTTCTGGCCGATCGCCGAGGCGGTGCCCGGCGGCAACCCGACCTCCTACGACAAGCAGTACCTGCGCGACTGGCTCTCTTCGACGGGCTGGAACAAGACCCCGCCGCCGCCGGCGCTGCCTCCTGCGGTGATCGAGAAGACCGCCGCGACCTACGCCGACATCCAACGCCGCCTGTGTGGCTCCTGATGCCTCCATCTCGCAACCTGGCCACCTGAAGCCCACGAGACCACGCGACTGGCGCCGCCGCGGCGGTGCCTGCTGAGCCATGACCACCCGCCCCATCGCGTTCCTGCTCGGTTCCGATTCCGATCTGCCCGTGCTCGAGGGTGCCTTCGCGTCCCTGCACGAGTTCGGCATCGGCTTCCACGTGCGCATCCTGAGCGCCCACCGCACGCCGGAGGAGGCCGCGCAGTTCGCGCGCACGGCGAAGGACCAGGGCGTCAAGGTGCTGATCGGCGTCGCGGGCATGGCGGCCCACCTCGCCGGGGCGCTGGCCGCCCATTCGCTGCTGCCCGTGCTCGGCGTGCCGGTCGACAGCGGCCCGCTGCAGGGCGAGGACGCGCTGTTGTCGACCGCGATGATGCCGCCGGGCATCCCGGTCGCGGCGACGGGCATCGGCAAGGCCGCGGCCAAGAACGCGGCGCTGCTCGCGGTGCGCATCCTGGCGCTGGCGGACCCCGCGATCGCGCAGAAGCTCGAGGCGGCGCGCTCGGCCGAACGCGAGAAGACGCTCGCGAAGGACCGCGAGGTCCGCGCGCGGTTCGGCTGCTGAGGTTCGGCCCGGCCATGCCCGACGCGCCGATCGCCGCGCTGCCGCCGACCGTCGCCTGGCACGGCGATCTCGACGGGCATCTGCAGCTGCTCGACCAGACCAGCCTGCCGCACGACTGCGCGGTGCTGCGCCTCGATACCGCCGCCGCGGTGGCCGACGCGATCCGCCGGCTTGCGGTGCGCGGGGCACCGGCGATCGGCGTCGCCGCCGCCTACGGGCTCGTGCTCGGCGTGCGCGCGGCCGCGCCGCCGCCCGGTGGGTTCCTCGCGGCGGTGCGCGCAGCGGCCGCGGCGCTCGCCGCGGCGCGGCCGACGGCGATCAACCTGCAGTGGGCGCTGGACCGCTGCGTAGCCGCCGCGCAGGCCGAGCCGACGCTCGAACGGCTGCTGGCCGAGGCGCGGGCGATCCACGAGGAGGACGTCGCTGCCTGCCGCCGCATCGGCGAACACGGCCACCATCTCGTGCCGCCCGACGGCACGGTGCTCACCCACTGCAACACGGGCCGTCTGGCGACGACCGGCGACGGCACGGCGCTCGCGGTGCTGTTCGCCGCGTGGCGCGCCGGCGTGCGCTTCCGCGTGCTGGTCGGCGAGACCCGGCCGCTGCTGCAGGGCGCGCGCCTGACCGCGCTCGAACTCGCCGCAGCCGGCATCCCGGTCCAGGTGGCGTGCGACGGCGCCGTCGCGGGCCTCGTCGCCCGCGGCGACGTGCAGCTGGCCCTCGTCGGCGCCGACCGCGTCGCGCAGAACGGCGACTTCGCCAACAAGGTCGGCACCTACCCGATCGCGCTGGCCTGCGCGGCGCACTCCGTGCCGTTCTTCGTCGCCGCGCCGCGATCGTCGTTCGACCCGTGCCTCGCCGACGGCGCGGCGATCCCGATCGAAGAGCGCGATGCCAACGAGGTCCTGGAACTCGGCGGCCGGCGGCTCGCGGTCGCCGGCGTCGCCGCGCGCAACCCGGCCTTCGATCTGACGCCCGGCCGGCTCGTGCGCGGGTTCGTGACCGACCGCGGTCTGCTGCTGCCGCCGTTCCCCGCCGCGATCAAGGCACTGTGCGGCTCCGGCCGATGAGGCCGGCATGGTCAGTGCGACCAGGAAGAAGGGCACGGCGGGCGGCGTGGCCGGCAGCAAGGCCGCGCGCGCGGCCGCCCACCGCGGGCGCCGGTCGAAGCCCGGGCGGCGGCGCGCCCGACGGGGCAAGGAACGCTGCGCCCCGCCGCTGGCGGAGGTCGACGCCGACGCGCTCGAGTTCATCGCGGCGATCGACCGGTTCAAGCAGCAGCACGGCCGTCCGTTCCCGAGCTGGAGCGAGGTCCTGATGGTGCTGCGCGAACTCGGCTATTCGCGCCGCTGAGCGCCGCTCAGACCAGGAACCCGCCGGCGCAGCCGAGCCCGAGCAGGGCTCCGGCGACGATCCGGTACCACGCGAACGGCGCGAACGTGTGCCGGCGCAGGAAGGACACGAACGGCCGCACGACCACGAGCGCGCTCAGGAAGGACACCAGCGTGCCGGCGACGAACGGCAACAGCAGCTCGCCCTGCAGCACCTGGCCCTGCTTGACCAGCCGGTACCCCGCGGCGTAGAGGATCGGCAGGCCGACCAGGAACGAGAACTCGGCCGCCGCGGTCCGCGACAGGCCGAGCAGCAGCGCTCCCGCGATCGTCGCCGCCGACCGGCTCGTGCCCGGCACCAGCGCGAGGCACTGGAACAGCCCGATGCCGAACGCGACGCGGTAGGGCATCGTGCCGAGTTCGTGATCGTGCGCGGCGCCGTGCGGCACCTTGCGCTCGAGCCACAGCAGCAGCACGCCGCCGGCCACCATCGCCGCGGCGACGACCTCCGCCGTGAACAGGTGCGCGTCGATCCAGTCGTCGCACAGGAACCCCAGCAGGGCTGCCGGGAACGCCGCGCAGGCGATCTGCAGCAGCAGGTTCGGCGTCCCGGGCACCGGCCGCAGCACGGCCGCGGCCGCGGCCACGAGCCGCCGCCAGTAGAGCACGAGGATCGCGGTGATCGCGCCCATCTGGATGCCGACCGTGAACAGGCTGCCGGCGGCATCGTCGCGGATGCCGAGCAGGCGCTCGGCGACGATCAGGTGCCCGGTGCTCGACACCGGCAGGAACTCGGTCAGGCCCTCGACGAGGCCGAGCACGACGGCCGCGAGCAGGTCGATGGGCGTTCCTGGTCCTGTGCTACTCATGGCAGAGCCGCGGACGCGGTGCAGGCGTCCGCCGTCGAATCGGGCGAGCAGAAGGGACGGGCGGCAGGGCGTTGCATCGCCGTGGTTCGCCACCGCAGCGGCGCGCACGATAGCGACCGCCAGCGCGCCACGCGAGCGCACGGACGCTGCGCAGGTCAGGCCTGCGGCGAGCGCAGCTGCCGTTCGAGTTCGGCGCGCTCCGCGCTCGGCAGGCCCGGCACGACCGAGAAGCGCAGGGTGAGCCCCTGGTCCGCGGCGACGACGCTCGGGCCGGGGCGCCGCAGCACCCGCGGGTCCCCGCCCAGCGTGCGCAGCACGCGCGCCCCGGCGCTCGCCGCGTCGGCCACGCGCAGCCGCAGCACGACTTCCTCCGGCGGCGCCGCCGCGGCGACCACGTCCCGTTCCGGGCTGGGCTCCGCGGGCCGTCCTTCGGGGGCCGCGCACCCCGCGGGGATTCCCTCGTCCAGCACGAAGGCCTCCTCGGTCGCGGCCTCGCCGGCTGGCTCCACCACCGATCCCGCTTCCGGCAGGCCCCCGGTCTCCCGCAGCCTGTCGACCGCTTCGCCGAGCAGTGCCGCCGCGGCCCAGATCTCCTCGACGCCGTGGTCGAAGGCGGGCTGCGCCGCCGGTGCGGGCTCGCTCGCGGGCCCGGCACCGCCGGCGGCGACGGCCGTGCGCCGCAGCCGCCAGGCGAATCCCGCCCCGACCGCCACGGCCGCGGCGAGCAGGCCGATCCACCAGCCCGACATCGCCTGACGGCGCGTCCGTGGGCCGAGGCCCACCGCGTCGTCGCCCCCGGGCAGCGTGCCGCCCGTCGCTCGCGGCGCCCCTGCTCCGGGCTGCGCCGCTGGGGCGGGGACGGGGTTCGAGTCCTTCGGCGAATCGGGCGTTGCCGCCGGCGTCTGCTCCGCCTGACCCTGCAGCCGCTTCAACAACGCGTCGATGCGATCCGCCGTGCGCTCGAGCGCGCCGCCGAGCAGGCCCTCGACTTCGCGATGCCGCGCGTCCTGGGCCTTCAGTTCCTGCTCCAGCGCGCGCAGCCGCTGCTCGAGCGCTTCGCTCTCGGCGCGCGCCGTGCCGGTCGCCACCTGCGCGACGAGTTGCGACCAGCGCTGCAGTTCCTGGGTCAGGGCCAGCTGCTTTGCGTGCAACTGCTGTTGGTTCGCGACCAGCGCCTCGAGCGCTTCGCGCAGCGGGGCCAGCGCGGCGCCGAACTGCTCGCGGTCGAGCGTCGGCGCGTTCGCTGCACCCGCCGCCGGTGCACGCATCGCGACGCGCAGGGCCCTGAGTTCCGCGGCGACCTCGTGCATGGGGTCCGCCTCGGGGTCGGTGCAGGCGCCGCATGCCGCGAGCGCGACCAGCAGCATCCGGCGCACACCGCCGATGGTCCTCACGGCGTCGCCTCCGCGACCAGGGCGGCCCGCTCCCGGAACACCGCGCCGTCCCAGTCCAGACGCTGCGGCGCGGCGACGACGCCGCCGCGCGCGACGGTCAGGCTCGCGTCCTGGACCCGCAGCGGCACGCTGGCGGGTGACAACATCGAGGTGGACCGGTTGCGCAGCACGACCGGCACCGTCGCGCGCGCTTCGCCGGTGCGCACGGGAAACCGCACGTGCCAGCTGGACGTGCAGCGGAACGTCGCCCCGTCGCGTTCGTCCCATTCGGCGGCGAGTTCGCGCGGCAGGAGTTCGAGGATCGGCGCGGCAGGGCCGTGGTCGCCCTGCCAGACCACCGTGGGCACGAGCGGTACCTGCAGGTAGCCGCGCACGCGGCCCATCGGCACCACGGCGAGCACTTCGCGGGTCGCGACGAGCAGCGGGAGTCTCGGGGCCTTGAGCTGCAGCACGAGCCCGCCGGGGGGGCCGAGACCGAGCGCGTGGCGCCGGGCTTCGCGGCCGTCGGACCACAGCATCACGTAACCACCGCGCACGGCTTCGAGCACGAGTTCGTGGGCGCCGATCCGGACGCGCGTGCTGGCGCCTCGCGCCGGCAGCGGCAGCGGGGCGTTCAGCATCAGGATCGGCGGAGAATCCATCGGTGCGCGGCGCAGGGATGCGTGGCTGCCCCCAGCCTACTCGGTCGTCGCGGCGGCGTCCTGGCGGGAGTCCTGGGGACTCGCTGGGCGTGGTGGAGGGCCGGGTTTTGGGCTTGCAACTCGTCGGGGGCTCGCCATGATGCCGCCCTCTCATCGGCGGGCGTTTAGCTCAGTTGGCTAGAGCATCAGCTCGACAAGCTGAGGGTCACAGGTTCGACTCCTGTAACGCCCACCACCTTGCCGCCTGCCGAGCGCGCAGGAGTCCAATCAGGCGCTCGAGGCTCAGACTCCCCGTTGCTCAGGCTCCCTGTTGTCTGGCCGCAACCCGTAGCTGACCGGCTACGAATCTACGAACAAGGACCCAAGCTCAGGCCGCCCGTCCGTCGCATTCCCCCCGCGACCCGGTCCAGCTCGGGGCAGGCCCCCGAGCTTCAGGCTGCCGCACCCTGCCCTTCGTCCCGCCAGCACAACCCCATCGCGCGACCGACCAGCGGCGCAACGAGCACCGAACCGGAGCACCAGATCAGCAGCACTGCAGCGACGGTCATCAGAGCCTCCGTGCGGGGATGCAAGCGTTACGCAGGCGGCCTGCCGGACCGGCCAGTCTTCGTCCGAAATCCCTTCAGCCGTACTCCGGAATCCGGTGCTCAACCCGGCTGGCCTTCGCCGCCGAACGTGCGCCCCACCACCGCGCGGTCGCCCTGGACGGCGGTCCGCTGCAGGTACAGGCTCAGGCCGCGCAGACCGCCGAGTTCCTCCCCCCCACCGGCGCGGCCGGGTCCGCCGTGGATCGTGCCCGGCAGCACCGCGCCGGGACCGAGGGCCTGGCCCTGGGTCTTCTCGCTGCCGAGCCACACGCGCCCGTGCCAGGGGGCGATGCCGAGCACCAGTTGCTCGACGAAGGACCGGTCGTCGCTGTAGGCGCTGGCGACGAGGCTGCCGCCGCCGCGGTTGCACAGGTCGATGGCGGCCGCCGCGGAGCCGTCGTAGCCGATCATCGTGGCGCAGGGCCCGAACACCTCGAGTTCGTGGAGGACCGCCGCGTCGGGGTCGCGCGCGCGCAGCAGGGTCGGCGGGACGAAGTAGCCGGGTCCGGGCAGCGGGCGGCTGCCGCCGGTCACCACCTGGGCGACCGCGGCGAGCCGGTCGATGCCCGCGCGCACGTCGCGCAGCTGTTCGGCGCTCGCGACGGGCCCCATGCGCACGTCGGCCTGCAGCGGGTTGCCGGGCACGATCGCCTGCAGGCGTTCGCGCAGCGCGTCGGCGACCTCGTCGAGCTGCCCGGACGGCACCAGGATGCGGCGCACCGCGGTGCACTTCTGGCCGGCCTTCTGCGTCATGTCGACCACGACGTTGGCCAGGAACTGCCCGTAGGTGTCGCTGTCTGCTTCGGGGTCGGGGCCGAGCACCGCGGAGTTGATCGAGTCCGCCTCGAGGTTGACGCGCACGTTGCGGGCGACCAGGTTGCGGTTGCCGCGGATCAGCGCACCGGTCGCGGAGCTGCCCGTGAACGCGACTGCGTCCATCGGCCCGAGCAGGTCGAGCAGACCCGAGACCGAGCCGGCGACGAACTGGAAGGCGCCCTCGGGCAGGATGCCGCTCTCGATCACGAGTTGCGCGATGCGGTAGGCGAGCAGGGCGCTCGGCGTGCCGGCCTTCTCGATCACGGGCACGCCGGCGAGCAGCGCGCAGGCCATCTTCTCGCCCATGCCCCAGGCCGGGAAGTTGAAGGCGTTGACGTGCACCGCCACGCCCGGGCGCGGCAACCACACGTGCTGCCCCCAGAAGCGCGGCGTGCGCCCGAGCTGCAGTCCCTCGCCGTCGGGCAGGCAGTTGCCCGCGGGCATCGACGTCGCGAGCTGCGCGTAGAAGGCCAGCGTGCCCGAGGCGCCGTCGAGGTCGAACTTCGCGTCGCCGCGCGTGTTGCCGCCGTTCCGAGCCGCGATCTCGATCAGCTCGTCGCGGTGTTCGTGCAGTTTGCCGGCGAGCGCCTTCAGTAGTTCGCCGCGCTGCCGGAAGCCCAGCGCACGCAGTGCCGGCCCGCCGCGCGTGCGCGCGTGCGCGAGCGCTGCGCCGAAGTCGAGTCCGCCGGGCCGCACGTCGCCGAGCACGGCTTCCGTGGCGGGGTCGTGGAGGGTCTTCGGGTCGCCGCTGCCGGTGACCCACCGACCACCAACGTAGCTCTGCAAGGAGATCATCGGGGCGGCGGACCATAGCCCGCTGCCGCGGCCATTGCACGCCCACGCGCGCCGGTCAGGGCGTGATCTGCAGCGGCCGGCTGTCGCCGACGCAGGCCGGCTGGCCGGCGATGTCGATGCTGAGGAAGCTCCAGTGCACCGTCTGCCAGGCGAACGGCTGCAGCAGGAGCGGCGGCACGAACAGCATCGCCTGGGCGTGCCCCGCGGCGTCGAACACGCCGAGCCCGTTGGTCAACAGACCGCCGTTCGGGTTGCCGGCGAAGGCAGCGGTGACCCAGTCCTGGTTGATCGCGACAGGGAAGCCCGGGTACCAGGTGAACCCCGGGCTGGTGCCCGAGAGGGTCGCGATCGCCAGGTAGATTTTGCCGGCGCCGGCGGCGCCGACGTCGAGCAGGATCTGCGGAGCGCCGCCGGTCGTCGCGTTGACCCACGGCGGGTTCAGGGTGACGGCGGAACCCGCGGTGTAGCGACGGCGCGTCGTGCTCGTGTGGCCGTTCTGGTCCCGGACCTGCACCGTGGCGACCCAGGTGCCCGGGTGCCGCGTCAGGGCGCTGGCGGGCACGTTCGGCGCCCAGGCCGTGTCGAAGCCGCCGTCGCCGTCGACGTCTGCGCGCACCTGCAGGGATGCACTGCTCTGGTCCACGTCGCGGCTCGCCGTCGCGTCGAAGCCGGCGCTGAGCCGCGGCGACGCCACGGTCACCTCGGGCTCGGGCCAGTTGCAGCCCGGCACCGCGTACTGGGCCATCTTGGTCCACCAGGTCGGATTGTTGACCAGGTACTGGTAGCGGAAGGCCTGGTAGCCGTCGCCGCCGCCGAGCAGGGCCCCGGTGATCGACGCGTCGATCGTCTGCACCGTCGTCGTCTCGCTGCTCTCCGAGTAGGTCTTGATCGTCGGGCAGACGCGCCGCCCTGGGTAGCCGGCAATCTGGCATGCCGTGCGCGCGTAGGCGGCCGTCTGGCGCACGTAGGCCTGGTGCAGCGCGTAGGTGTTGTAGATCGAGCCGTCCGCCGTGTAGGCCATCGGCATCATCACGTCGACGTACGGAGCGAGCTGCTCCCAGTGCTGCCCGAACTGCGACGCGAGCGAGGCGATCACCGTGGCGTAGGACGCGAACACGCCGTTGTAGGTCGGCCCGTCGAACGTGTAGCGGTTGGCGATCAGATACGCGTGCAGCGACAGGTGGCCGATCTCCTGACGCACGGCGGCGACGAAGTTCGTCACGTTCGCGGCCTGCACGTTGGTGCCGCCGACGTAGCGCACGTAGTCGAGCGCGATGCCGTCGACGTCGTAGACCGGCCGCCCGTTCGCCTGGAAGGCGTCGACGAAGTAGTCGATCACGGACAACAGGTACTGCTTGTGCGCCGCGTTGTCGGGCTGCACCGTGTCGGCGAAGCACTTCAGCACCGGCACGACGCGGACGTTGGCGGCGTGGCAGGCCGTGATCAGGTTCTGCAGGTGGATGCCGGCCCCCCCCGGCCGCACCGGGCCCCACGCTGGGTTCCAGTCGCCGGCGCTGTCGGTGACCCACAGATCGCCCGTCGACGGACCGGTCGCGCGGAACGCGCTGACGTAGAGCGTGTCGATGCCGTAGGTCTGGCAGTTCGTCACGATCTCCGGGATGCGCCCGTCCATGTTGCCGACGAGGAACGGGAAGACGCCGACCGCGACGTCGCTCGACGGCGTTTGGCTGGTGGCGAGGGCGGACAGCAGCAGCGGAACCAGGATGCGGTGCATGGGAAGTTGCGTGGCCGTCGAGGAGAAGCGATCACGCTCAGCATGCCCGGCGGCGCCCATCTGTCCATGCCCCCATCGGCCTACGCCCTACGGGGGCGTTTGGCAGCGGTGCCGGCGGAGGTATCGTGCCCTGCTCCACCTTCCCCCAAGACGCACCATGACGAGATCATTCCCCTTCGCCGCCGGTTTCCTCGCCCTCGCGGCATTCGCCGGCGCGCAGATCCCGCAGACCCTGATCTACACCGGCCGCTTCCCGTTCGTGAGCCTCGGCTCCGTGTACGAGCGGTTGAACGGCAGCATCAGCCAGCTCTCCGAGTTCGAGTTCTCCACCGTGCTGCCCTCGTCCGGCGCCGTCGCGCGCAGCCTGCTGCCGGCGACCGGCATGCAGTGCTATCTCGGCGACGCGAACAACGACGGCAACCACCTGAAGTTCTACAACCTGAAGACCTACTTCGAGAACCTGCAGATCGGCGGCCTGTTCGTGAAGCGCGCGGACCTCGGCAGCGTGACGTGGAACAAGATCTTCTTCACGGTGCGCGACAACGTGACCACCGCCGGCAAGGACATCGAGGTGTTCACGAACAACGGCACGGCGCCCTACACGCTGAATCCGGGCGACTGGGTGCGCCTGCTGCCGAACGGCAACGTCGAGTTCTTCCTGACCCGCGCCCAGCTGCAGGTCGCCGCGGGCAATCCGCCCGCGACCGGCTCGAGCGTGCACGGCGCGCACGCGCTGCTGCAGACGGCGGCCGGCGACCTCTACTACGTGCCGGTCGAGGGTGGCCACTGGGTCAACGGCAACGGCGCGACGCCCTACTTCGCGCAGGACGGCGCCATCTGCAAGATCGACGCCGCGGCGATCACCTACGACGCCAGCGGCAACGTCGCGAGCATCCTGCCGAACTCGGCGCGGCTGATCATCGACGAGGTAGCGGGCGGCCCCGGCAGCAATCCGCTGACCGTGCGCCAGATGGTGACGAACTCGGGCGCGATGAACCGCGACGGCACCCCGGTCGTGGCGGCGGGCATCTACGGCAAGACCTGCGGGCTCGCCTTCGACCCGAACGGCGGCACGTTCGACGCGCGGTTCCCCGACCCGAACGCGGTCTACACGCAGGAGCCGAACCTGCTGTTCTGCAGCAACGCGGGGTCCTACGCCGGCACGTTCTGGTCGACGGCCAACAACGGTACCGTCGCGTCGATCAACGGCGTGCTGTTCGGCAGCGTCACCCCGGGCGTGCCCGCGACCGGCTCCTGGCTCGGCGTGCAGTTCGACTACGCGAACTTCCAGCCGACGGTGATCGGCTTCGTGCTCGTCGACCTGCTCGCCTACCAGCCGCTGCTGCTCGACCAGGGCAACTTCGGCGCGCTGCCGGCGGTGGCCACCCAGCCGACCTGGTACGTCGACATGCACGGCCTGCCGCTCGTGCCGGCCTTCGTGTTCGCGACGCTGGGGCCGGCCCAGGGCCAGCCGCCCGCCTCGCTGCCGCTCGGCGCCTACCCGCCGGTGTTCGCCCCCGGCAGCCACGAGAACGTGTTCCTCGGCGGCGGCACCGTGTCCCTCGGCCTCGTCGTCACCGATCCCAACGGCTACGGCACCCTGTCGCTGCCGAACCCGAACTCGGGGGCCTTCGCGGGCGTGACCTTCCTGCTGCAGGCGGCCGCCATCGTCAACAACGCCTTCCAGGTCAGCACGCCGGTCATCACGCAGATGCTGTGAGCTACCGTACGCCGCAACGCGGCGACACGTCCAGGGCGAAACACGCCCTCGGCGCCGCTGCGGCGTTTCCTTGGAAGCTGCGGCGGGCTCACGCGCCGGCGACGAACTGCTGCAGCTCGTGGTAGCGCCGCTCCACGGCGGCGCGGTCGGCGTTGGCGATGCGGTCGACGCCGAACCCCTCCACCGTGAGGCTCGCGGTCACCGTGCCGTAGGCCACCGCGCGCTTCATGTTCCACAGCGTGATCGTGTCGCAGGTCGCGAGGTAGCCCATGAAGCCGCCGGCGAAACTGTCGCCGGCGCCGGTCGGATCGAGCACCTGCTCGGTCGGGTAGGCCGGCAGCGCGTAGTGGAAGAAGTTCGAGAACACGAAGCAGCCGTGTTCGCCCTTCTTGACGATCACGAGCTTCGGCCCGAGCTGCAGGCACGCGCGCCCGGCCTGGATCAGGTTCAGCCGGCCGGTCAACTGCTTGACCTCGGCGTCGTTGACGATCAGGCCGTCGATGCGGCGCAGCAGTTCGAGCAGGCCGTCCCGGTCGCGCTCGATCCAGAGGTCCATCGTGTCGGCGACGCAGAACCGCGGCGCGTCGAGCTGCTCGAGCACCGACCGCTGGGTCGCCGGGGCGCCGTTGGCCAGGAACACGAACTGCGTCGCGCGGAACTCGGGCGGCACCACGGGCCGGAAGTCGCCGAACGTGTTGAGCTGCACGTCGAGCGTCTCGCGCGCGTTCATGTCGGTCGAGTAGCGGCCGTGCCAGCGGAACGTCCGGCCGGTCTTCGTCTCGACGCCGCCGAGGTCGATGCCGCGCTCCTCGAGCATGCGCCGGTGCTGCGGCGGGAAGTCGGTGCCGACCACGCT
>VGXW01000135.1 GCA_016873195.1 Planctomycetota bacterium
GGGGAGCATCTCGACACGGCGCTGCTGCAGCGCCTCGCCGGCGGCACGCGCGGCCTGTTCCACTTCGTCGCCGACCCGCAGGACGTGCAGAAGGTGTTCGCCGCGGAGGTCAACAGCCTCTTGCTGCCGGCCGCGCGCTCGGTGCGGCTGCGCCTGGAACTCGGCCCCACGGGGCGCATCGTCGAGGCGTTCCACGAGGGAGCGTGCGTGCAGTCCGGTCAGCGCGAACTCGACCTCGACCTGCCCGACCTCAACGCGGGCGCCACCGGCGTCGTGATGCTGCGCGTCCGCGCGCGCCCCGGCGCGCGGGGCCCGATCGAAGCCGACGCGATCCTGACGTTCCGGTCCGCGACGACCGGGCGCAGCGGCCGCGAGTCCGCGCGCGCGGAACTCGGGCTCGAGGCCGCGGCTCGCCCGCAGTTCGACGTCGAGGTGCAACGCAACGCGGCGATCGCGGTGCTCGCGCAGGGGCTCGCCGACATGGCGAAGGCGTGCGACGAGCGGCGCTGGGCCGCCGCCGACCGCGCGCTGCGGCTCGCGCGCGACGAGGCACAGCGGCTGTTCCCCGGCGAGGACCAGGACCTGCAGCGCGTGCGCGAGATCGCCGCCGGCCATCTGCGCACGCTGCAGCGCTACGTCGACCGCTTCCGCGACTACTGAGCCACCACCCGCCACCCCGCCCGATGCAGATCCGCTGCAGCTCCTGCACCCGCACGGTCGCGATCGCCGAGACCGGTGAGCTGCCAGCCCGCTGCCCACACTGCGCGGGTGCCTGCGCCCCCTCCCGCTGCGGTCCGTTCGTGCCGCTGCGCCTCGTCGCGACCGGCGGCATGGGCGAGGTCTACCTCGCGCGCCACCAGGAACTCGGCACCGAGGTCGCGCTCAAGCTCTTGCCGGCGATGCCGCCCGAGTCCGCGAACGCGGTGCGCGAGCGCTTCGCGCGCGAAGCGCGCCTCACGGCCAAGGTCGACCATCCCGGGGTCGTCAAGGTGCTCGGCAGCGACATGGCCGGCGACCGGCCCTACCTCGTGCTCGAGTTCGTGTCCGGGCAGACCCTGCGCCAGCGCCTGCACGCGGGCCCGCTGCCCGTCGTCGAGGCCGCGCGCCTTGCCGCCGCGATCGCCGACGTGCTCGCGGCGGCGCACGCGCACGGTGTGCTGCACCGCGACGTGAAGCCCGACAACGTCATGGTGACCGCTGCCGGCGAGGTGCGCGTGCTCGACTTCGGCATCGCGAAGGCGCTCGGCGACGACGCGCCGCTGACGCGCACGGGCGAGATCGTCGGCACGCCCGAGTACATGGCGCCCGAGCAGCTGCTCGAAGGGCCCGAGGCCACCGACCCGCGCACCGACGTGCACGCGCTCGGCGTGCTGCTCTACGAACTGCTGACCGGCAGGTCGCCGTTCCGCGGCAGCAACCTGTTCCAGGCGTTGAAGCTCGTCGAGTCGCTGGTGCCCCCGCCGCCCTCGCAGCACCGCGCGCAGGTGCCGGGCCCGCTCGACGCCGTGGTGGCGCAGGCCCTGCAGAAGCACCGCGACGGACGTTTCCCGACGGCCTCCAGGTTCGCGGCGGCCGTGCGGCAGGCGGTACCCGAGGCGGTGCCGCGCACGCCCCCGGCGGCACGTTGGCCGCGGCAGGCCCTGCTGCTCGCGGCGGTGCTCGTGCTCGGCGCGGTCGGCCTCGGCCTGCTGCTGCGCGGCGACGGCGGTCGCCAGACCACCGGCCAGGACGACGGGACCGGCCGCACCGTCGAGCCGAGCCCCGAACAGGAAGCCGCCGAAGCCGCCCGCCAACTCGCCGAGGGGCAGTGGTTCCTCGGCCTCGCGCGCGCGCAGCGTGCGGCCGGCGGCGCACCCGGCGGCAAGCGCCTCGTCGCCGACGCCTTCCTGCTCGCGCACTGGGCCTGGCCGCTCGCCGCCGACCTGCCGCCGTGGTTCGCCGCCACCGCGGAACGGCAGCGCCAACACCTGTTCGGCGACAGCCGCGAACCGATCGAGGGAACTGTCTCGCCCACCGTGTTCGCCGCCGCAACCGCCGGCGAGGCCCGCGCCTGCTTGCTGCGCGACCTCGGCCAGCCGAACCCTGTGGCCGACGAACTGCTGGCCATCCCGGCGCTCGATGCCGCGGCACAGGCGGACGCGCTCGCCAGCTACGCGCAGCGGCTGCCGCTGGACGGGCCCGAACACTGGCTCGCGCGCCTGCTCGAACGCAGGCGCCGCGGTGACCTGCCCGGCTGCACGCAGGCCGCCGAACTCGCGTGGTTGCACGGCGCCGGGGAACTCGCCGTGCTGCTCGACGCCGCCCTGCAGTTCGTCGCGACCGACCCGGGCGGGCCACGACTGCAGCCGCTGCCACCGCCCCGCGCGGCTCTGCTGCGGCGCCGCGTCGGCGCCGCGGACCCGCGCGACAGCCCCGCGAGCCACCTGCTCGTCCTGCTGCTCGACGCCTCGCAGCTCGCCGCCGGCGAACTCGACCTCGGTCCGGCACGGCGTTTCCCTGCGCCGATGCGCAGCGGTGCGGCGGCATGGTGCGTCGCCGCCGCGACGGCGGGCACCGGGCACCAGCCGGGGCTGCTGCTCGCTTCGTGCGCGCTCGGGGCGAAACCCGACTACGCTGCGGTGCCGTGGTCGGCGGTGCCGGCCACCGAGCGGGCGCGGCTCGACCAGGAGGTGCACCGTGGGCAGTGAACCGGACGACGCGAGCGAACTCGCGCAGCGCGCGCAGCGGGGCGACCAGGAAGCGTTCGCGGCGCTCGCGGCGCAGCACGGCCCACGCCTGCTGCGGTTCCTCGTCACGATGACCGGCGACCCGACGGTCGCCGAGGACCTCGCGCAGGACGCGCTGCAGCGCGCGTTCGAGAGGCTCGGCCAGCTCGCGGAGCCGGCGAAGTTCGGTTCGTGGCTGCTCTCGATCGCGTGCAACCGCTGCCGCAACCACCTGCGCGACGAGGTGCAGCGCGTCCACCAGGGCGACGAGGTGCTGGCCGAGGTGCCGGAGGTGCGCCGCTCGGCGCTGAGTTCCCTCGTGCGGCGCGAGGACGCGGCGAAGCTCGCGCTCGCGATCGACCGTCTGCCGATCCTGCTGCGCGAAGCGTTCGTGCTGTTCGTGGTCGAAGGGCTGCCCTACGCGGAGATCGCCGCGGCGACCGGGGCCGCGGAGGGCACGCTGCAGGTGCGCGTGCACCGCGCCAGGGCGCTGCTGCGGCAGCAGCTCGGCGCCGCGGTCGACACGTGGTGGCAGCGGCAGTGAGGGCCGCGCGCGCGCGGGATCAAGTCGCCCCGCGCGCGATGCCGACATTCCCTCCATGGCACGGGTCCGCACGCGCCTCCTCGCCCTCTGCCTCGGCAGCCTCCTGGCGCTGCCTCTGCTCGCCCAGCACGTGCCGCCAGCGCGCCTGCCGTCCACGCCACCACCGCACCCCACGTCCGCCGAGCAGAAGCGCGGCGCGCCGGCCCCGCCGACGCACGACCCGCAGCCCGAGTTGCCGCCGCTCGCCGCCTTCGCGCACGTGCACAGCGGGCACGACGCCTGGCTCGCCGCGCGCAGCAGGAAACAACCCGCCCCAGCACCCGGGCCGCGCCCCGCCGGCGCTGGCCGCTACGTCGCCGCGGTGCTCGTCTGCGCCGACTGCGACCTCGACGTGCCCGCGCTGCTCGGCCTCGCGCGCGCCGACGTGCTGCTGCTCAGCGTGCCTGGCCCGTTCCTGTCGGCCGAGACCACCGCGGCGATCGAGCGTCAGGTGCTCGCCGAACGTCTGTCGCTCGTGCTCGTGCTGACGCACGCGCGCTGCACCACGCTCGAGCCGCCCGCCCCGGCGCCGAAGGACCCCATCGCCGCGCGCGTGCGCTTCGCGCGCGCCGAGGCCGAACGCCGCCGCTTGCCGCTCGGCCGGTGCGTCGGCGCCATGCAGCGCGAACTGCTGCTCGCCGCATCCGACACGCTCGCCGTGCGCGCCGCCGAGGACAAGCTGCGCGTCGTGCCCGGCGAGATCGACGACCGCAGCGGCGCGATCACGTGGCTGCAGAAGCCGATCGACGAACTGCCGATGCCGCCCGTGAAGTGACGGCGCGCCCGGCGCCGCCCGGGCGCCGCTCCCCTGTGGAGACCTGTCCCCACTCTCCACGCCCCGGACCGCGAAGATTTCCGCCGCGACCCTCTCCCTTCGCGCCGGCGCGCCGCTCCAATGTGCCGCCCTGGACCACCTTCGGGAAGGTCCCCACCGCCACCACGGCTCTCGCCGGACCCCTCGCCCGATCCGCATGCGCACCCAGCTCGGCACCTACTGCCAGCAGTTCGATGTCTCCCTGCGTCCGGTGCTCACGGATCTCCAGCAGGCGCTCGCCGCCCTCGACAACGCAGCACCGGGCACCCCCGGCAAGGCGCTGCGGCCCACGCTCGGCGAACTGCACCACCACCTGCACGCGCTGTGCGACAAGGTCGCCGAACAGCAGGCCTACGTGCTGATCTTCGGCCCGCTGAAGAGCGGCAAGTCGACGCTGATGAACGCGATCGCCGGGGCCTACGTCAGCGAGGTCTCGTCGCTGCCCGCCTACCCGTGCCTCGTGTTCACCGGCGCGGGCAAACGCCGCGAGTACGCGGTCACCAGCTACGACGGCCGGCACCGTACGTTCGCCGACGGCCAGGAACTGCACCGCCACATCGACGCGGCGCACGGCGAGCTCGCGCAGGCGATCCGCGCAGCCGAGCAGAAGGGGCAGGTGTTCGACCCGCAGGAGCACTTCGCCAGCGCGATCCGCCGCATCGACGTCAGGGTGCCCGACAGCGAACTCGCGACCACCGGCGCGGTGCTCGTCGACACGCCGGGCCTCTACACGCGCATGCGTTTCGGCTACGACCGCATGACGCGCGACTTCCGCAACGCGGCCGCGTGCGCGATCTTCGTCGTCAAGAGCGACACCTTGTTCCTCGAGCAGGTGTTCGCCGAGTTCCAGCAACTGCTCGACCTGTTCAGCCGCATCTTCCTCGTCGTCAACGTCGACTCGCACAAACGCGACGTGTCGCCCGACGGCAGGCTCGTGCCGAGCATCGAGCAGTCGGAGCCGCAGGCGATCCTGCGCGCGTTCGAGCAGCTGGCGATGTCCGCGGGCCTCGTGCGCGCGGCCAAGGAAGGGCGCGTGCGCATGTACCCGGTCGACCTGCTGCACGCGGCGTCGAGCGTGCTGCAGAAGCAGCCCCAGGAACAGCAGCCCGCGAGCTTCCGCGCCTTCCGCGAGGAGCTCGGCGACTACCTCGCGAGCTCCGAGTACCTGGCCGCGTTCCTGCGCGACTCGCTGCAGCGCGCGCAGACGCTGCTCGGCGAGCTCGACGCGTGCGTGGCGGGCCAGGAGGCCGGGCGACTGCAGGCGCTGCTGCGCGAGATCGACGACGAACTGGCCTTCGTGCGCATGGAACGCCAGCGCGTGCAGCAGGCGCTGCAGCTCGACTGGACCGAGGCGTTCGCGCGGTCGGGCCGCGAGAGCGACGCCGAACTCGAACGCACGGCCCGCGACGCGGGCAGCAAGCTGCTGCGCACGCTCGGCGCCTCGATCGACACCTGGTTCCTGAGCAGCCACAGCCTCGACTGGCTCGTGCAGGGCCAGTGGTCGCCGCTCGTGCGCGACTACCGCGACGAGGTGCTCGCCGCCGGCCGGCGCGTGTTCGACCAGCAACAGGCGCAGCTCGACGCCGGCCTCGACCTGCCCGACGGCGTGCCCGAACTGGCGCGCCGCGCCGGCATCGACCTGCGCCTGCTGCGGGCGCACGCGCTGGCCGACCTCGGCGCCGCCGTGTGGCAGGGCCAGGGGACCGTGCCCGTCGACCGCGACGCGATCCCGCTGAAGCGGAGCATGCTCGACCTCGTCGCGTTCCGCTCGGTCGACCGGGTGCGCGAGCGGCTGTTCGGGCCGAGGACGAAGCCCGACACGAAGATCCCCGGCAAGGAGAAGGCGGCGCGGCTCGGCGAGCCGGGGCGGCTGTTCCTGCACCAGTGCGTGGCGCCCCTCCGCGGCGAACTCGCGCCGAAGACCGTGGCCACGTTGCGGCAGTGGTTCGGGCCGCGACTGCGCGAGGCCGCGACCGTGCGGCTGCGCGAGCAGTTCGCCGCCTACGAGCCGCGCCTCGTGCAGCGGCAGCAGGCGCTCGAGGCCGAGCGCGCGCGGCTGCTCGCGGTCGCCGCACCGCTGCAGCAGGTCGGCTCGAGCGTGCGGGGGCTGCAAGGCAAGCTGCAGGAACTCGGCAAGGCGTTCGACCATGCGGTCGCGAAGGCGCCGGCGCCCCAGCTGGTGATCACGCCGCAGCCGCGCCGCGAGCGTGAGCGCGAGGCCCGCGGCAACCAGCCGGAGAAGCCCGCCCGGCGGAGCTGAGGCCGCGGCCCGTTGCCGGCGACTGCGAGCAGCCGCGCACCCGCTCTTCGCCGGGTCATCTCACGCCGCCCCGGGCTACCTCGTCGACGAACGGCAGCGGGCCCTGCACACGGATCCGTTGTTCACTGCGCAGGTCGCCGGCCGGCGGGTCATGCTCTACCTCGCCACCGAGCACAAGGTCCGCCCCGACCCCTGGACCGCGCTGCAGATGCTCGCCTACCTGGTGGGCCTCTGGCGCGAGGAACTGCGCCGCCGGCCGCGCCCCGGGCGGCTGCCGATGATCCTGCCGATCGTGATCTCGTTCGGCCGCCGCCGCTGGCGCACGACCACCGACCTCGCGGCGCTGCTCGACCTGTCCGGGATGCCCCCGGAGGGCCGCGCGGCGGTGCTCGCGATGATGCCGCGGTTCCGCATCACCCCGCACGACTTCGCCGCCCGGACCGCTGCCGACGTGCGGGCCATGGGCCTGACGAACCTGGGCCTGTGGACCGTCGCCGCGCAGCAGTTCATCGCGCCGGTCGGTCACGACGAAGACGCCGCCGTCGCGGCGATCGCGGAGTGGGCGGACGTGGCGAAACGCCTGCTCACGTCGCGCGGCGGACAGCGAGGGATCGACGCGGTATCCTGCTACCTGCTGAAGGTCACGAAGCTCGCGCCGGAACGGCTGCGGGCGGCGTTCGAACAACACTGTGGAGCCAGTTCCATGAGGAGATTCGTCAGCACCTACGAGCGCATCACCCGCGAGAGCGAGGCCCGCGGCAAGGCGGCAGGCCTGGCCGAAGGCAAGGCCGAAGGCAAGGCCGAAGGGCGAACCGAAGGACGAACCGAAGGGCGGACCGAAGGCGAACTCGCCGGCGCCAGGCGGTTCCTGCTGCGCCAGCTCCGCCGCCGGTTCCGCGCCGTCCCGCGGAGCTATTCCGCGCGGATCGCCGCCGGATCGCTCGCCGACCTCGATCGCTGGGCCGGAGCTGTGCTGGAGGCACGGTCGCTGGCCGACGTGTTCGCCGACGACTAGTCGCTGCCCGCCGGCCCGGCAGCCGCCTGTCCGGTTTCGCCCGTTGCAGGTCGCCGCCGCGCGGCGGTGGGAACCTCAGCCGCCCGCCAGCGTGCGGTAATGCCGCAGCCGCTCGCGCACCGCGAGCAGCACCTGTCCGGCCGGCAGCCCGGTGAACAGTTCCAGAGCCTCGTCGACGGTGCCGACCGCGAGGACCGCGAAGTCGCCCTTCTGCACCGCGTGCACGACCTCGTGGTCCAGCATCAGGTCGCACACGTTCGCGCGCGGCATCACGACGCCCTGGCGGCCCGACAGGCGCCGCGCGCGGCAGAGCCGGAAGAAGCCCTCGATCTTCTCGTTGACCGCCGCGACCGCCTGCACCTCGCCCTTCTGGTTCACCGACCCGGTGATCGCGAGCACCTGCTTCAGCGGCACCTCGCCGAGCGAACTCAGCAGTGCGAGCAGCTGCGCGAGCGAGGCCGAGTCGCCCTCGACGCCGCTGTAGAGCTGCTCGAAGCAGATCGTCGCCTGCATGCACAGCGGGCCCTCGCCGCCGAACTCCTGCAGCAGGAAGCCCTCGAGGATCATCACGCCCTTGTCGTGGATCGGTCCCGACAGGTTCGCGAGGCCCTCGATGTTGACGAGGCCCGAGCGCTGCGGCACCGCGGCGCCCGAGTTGCACGTGATGCGGCACGGGCGGCCGAACTCGAGAGTGCCGGTGTCGAGCACGGTCAGCGCGTTGATCTGGCCGACCGTGTCGCCGGCGGTCGACAGGCGCATGTAGCCCGACGAGTACTCGCGCTCGGTGAGTTCCTGCGGCAGGTCGTGGCGGTGGCGCCGCCGCGCGATCGCCGCCTCGACGTGCGCGCGCGTCACGGTGCGCGCGCCGGCCGCCGCGCACAGGCAGGACGCCTCGCGCGCGAGGTCGCCGAGTTCGCTGTAGCGCGTGATCAGGCGATCGCGACGGCCGGCCGCGCGCGCGCCGTATTCGGCCACCGCCGCCATCGCGCTGCCCGCGAACGGCCTGAGCTGCTCCCTGCCGGCCAGCCACTGCAGGTAGTCCGCGTAGCGCAGCAGGCCCTGCGGCGAGGCCGGGATGCTGCTGTCGAATTCGGCGTGGATCTTGAAGATCTGCGGGAACTGCACGTCCTCGGTCGCGAGCTGCTCGTAGACCCCCGGCTCGCCGATCAGCACGACCTTGACGTCGAGCGGGATCGCCTCCGGCTGCAGCGGCCCGGTCTGGGTGCCCGAGCCCTGGTCGAACTCGCGGATCTCGAGCTTGCCGGTCTGCAGCGTGCGCTTCAGGTACGGCCAGACGCCGGGCTCGCGCAGCACGTCGAGGCAGCGCAGCACCAGGTAGCCGCCCTCGGCCCGCAGCAGGGCACCTGGGTTGATCTGCTGCGGCCCCGGCGACGAACCGTCGCCCGGCCCCGCGATCGTGCCGAACAGGTTGCCGAACGTCGGGTTCGACTCGATCACGATCGGGCAGCGGTCGTTGATCGAGGTCTTGACGATCTTCGCCTGGAACTCGACGGACTTCGGCGCGTCCGGCGGCGGCGGTGCCGGGCCCGTCTCCTTGGCCTCGTCCTCGCCGTCGGCCTCCTGGGCGACGAACTGCCCCAGGTGCCGCTCGACGAACTCGCCGGCCGCGTCGAGCCAATCGGCGACCTCGGGCTGTGGCCACCGGCGCACGAACTCCCCGCTGTGGGTCTGCAGCACCTTCCACGCGAGCTGCCGGTCCATCTGGCGCAGTTCGCCGGCGACGCGCGCCTGTTCCTCGCGAATGCGCTCGTTGACCTCGTCGAGCCGTTCGAGCAGCTGCTCGCGGACCAGCAGGAGGCGCGTCCGGACTGCCTCGTCGAGCTTCTTCTCGATCACCAGGGCCGACAGCGCGTCGAGCGTGACCGGTTCGCCGTCGACGACCGGGTAGATGTCGGCCGTCGCGGCGCCGCCCTGCGTCTGGAACCGCACCAGCGCGCCGCCCTGCTTCTGCGCCTGCCGTTGCAGCGCGTCCATGATGCGCCGCTCGCGCGAGCCGCTGGCGCGCAGCACCACGCGCCGCGACATCCGGTGCGGCCGCGACCGCAACGCCGCCTGCAGCGCGGCCTGCAGCGACGCGCCGAACTCCTGCAGTTCGTCGCGGAACGCCGGCCCGCGGCCGGCCGGCAGCGACACCAGCACGGGCCGGTTCGGTTCGCGGAAGTTGCGCAGGAACAGCCGGTCCGGCACGCGCCGGCAGGTCGGCGAGATGTCGCGCAGCAGCAGCTCGACCACCGCCGCGCGGCCCGAGCCGATCAGGCCCGACACGAACAGGTTGTAGCCCGGCGCGTGGATCGCGAGCCCGGTGCGCAGCGCGGCCATCGCGCGTTCCTGGCCGAGCAGGAACGCGGCGGTCGGCGGCGTGCCCGAGGGCTCGAGCGGCGGGCAGTTCCAGCGCAGTTCGGCCGGCGACAGCGCGCAGCCCGGCTCCTTGCCGTTGCCGCCGCGACCGACGCCGCTGCCGGCTGGCCGCGCCGCCGCGCGCCGGCCCGGGCCGGTGCGTGCGCCCGACCCGCGCTGCGGACCCGCGCCGCCGGCCCCTCGACCGCGCGGTCCGTGCCCCGGATCGGCGGGTCGGGGACTCACGTGCGCGCCACCAGCACCGGGCACGGTGCGGCCTTCAGGATCTCGCCGGCGGTGCTGCCGAGCAGCGACTTCATGATGCCGGCGCGGCCGCGCGAGCGGATCAGGATCAGGTCGACCTTCTTGACCAGCGCCTCCTCGAGGATCTTCTCCTCGACCTCTTCGCTGAAGGTCAGGTGCCCGAGCGCCTGCACACCCTGCTCGGCGGCGCGGTCGACCACCTGCTGCAGCATCTGCTGCACCTCCTCCTGCAGCGCCTTCTCGAAGTCGCGCCCGCCGCCAGCCATCGCGCGGTGGCGGCCGATCAGGTTCACCGTGGCGGGCGTGTCGATCACGGCGAGCAGCAGCAGTTCGGCGTGCAGTTGCGCGGCGAGCGCGATCGCGTAGTCCAGATCCGGCTCGCGGGTCTCGGCGAGTTCGACCGGGGCCAGCATGCGGCGCACGACCGGGGCGACCATGGCCGAACCATACGCGGCAAGGGCTCCTTTTCGAGGGTGCAGAGGCTATCCTCTGCGGCCCCTTGCCCGACGCCGTCCCCGTGGACCTGCAGACCCTGAAGATCGACCGGGCGCCCCGGTCGGCCACGCGCCGCCGCAGCAACCCGTGGCCGTTGCGCCTCGCCGGGCTCGCCGCCGCCGGCGGCGCGCTGTGGCTGTTCTGGCCGCAGCTGCAGGCGCTGGCCGACCGCGTGCGGCTGCCCGAGGTGCGCACCGTGGTGGTCGCCGCCGCCCCCCCGGCCGCGTCCGCGGCGCTGCGGGGAGCCGCGGCGAACGGCTACGTGGTCGCGGCGCGCCGCGCCGCCCTGTCGTCCGACGTGCCGGGCCGCATCGTCGAACTCGCCGTGCGCGAGGGATCGGTCGTCAAGCAGGGCGACATCGTCGCTCGGCTGTTCGCCGACGAGTACCGCGCGGCGCTGCAGCGCGCCGAGGCCGAGTTCGCGACGGCCAAGGCCGGCGTCGCGCGAGCCGAGGCGAACGCGGCGGCCGCGGCGGCCGAGCTGCGGCAGGCCCAGGCGTCGGTCGACGGCGTGCAGGCACAGCGCGCCGAGGCGGCGGCGCAGTGGACGTGGGCCGAGGCCGAGTTCGCGCGCGTCCAGGATCTGCTGCGCACCGGCGTCGGCAGCGACCGCGACCTCGACCGCGCGCGCAGCGACCGCGACGCGGCGGCGGCGCGCCAGCAGTCGGCGGCGGCCGCGTTCGCCGGCAGCCAGCGCGCGGTCGACACGGCGCGCTCGCGCGCGGCGGTCGCCGAGGCCGACCGCACGGTCGCCGCGGCCCAGCGCGATGCGGCGGCCGCGGCGCGCGACCAGGCCCAGGCGACGCTCGACAAGACCGACGTGCGGGCGCCGTTCGACGGCATCGTCGTGCTGAAGGACGCCGAGGTCGGCGAAGTCGTGTCGCCGAACGTGCAGGGCGGCAGCACGGCGCGCGGCGCCGTCTGCACGATGGTCGACTTCGCCTCGCTCGAGGTGCAGGCGCACGTGCCCGAGACCTCGCTGGGCTCGGTGCAGCTCGGCGCGCCCGCGGACGTGTTCCTCGACGCGTTCCCCGACGCACCCTACCCAGGCGTCGTCGACCGCATCTGGCCCACCGCCGACCGGCAGAAGGCGACCGTCGAGGTCCGCGTGCGGCTCGAACGCCGCGACGATCGCCTGCGGCCCGAAATGGGCGTGCGCATCGTGTTCCGCGCCGCCGGCGCGCCCGAGCCGGGCCCCGCCGCCGGGCCGCCCGCGATCCTCGTCGCCGAGACGGCGGTCGTGCGCATCGCCGACCGCGACGGCGTGTTCGTGCTCGACCGCGAGCGGGTGCGCTTCCAGCCGGTGACCGCCGGCGAACGCAAGAACGGCCGCACCGCGGTCACCGCGGGCCTGTCGCCCGGCCAGACCGTGGTGCTCGCGCCGCCGCCCTCGCTGCAGGACGGCGACCGTGTCCGGATCGCCGCCAACTGACCATCCTCACCCTGCCCGCACCCCGCCCCATGGCCGTCGCCATCGACATCCGTTCCGTCACCAAGACCTACCACAAGGGCG